>JAGKWZ010000096.1 GCA_021151605.1 Verrucomicrobiaceae bacterium | reverse complement strand
GTCGGTCTCAACGACCTCATAGCCGCAGCGCTTGAGGATCATGTGGGCGACTTTCCGGAGATCGTCCTCGTCATCGACGATGAGGACGCGTCCTTGGCCGTGCTTCAGGGGCACTGGGGCGTTGCTGGCTGTGGCAGCAGCGGCAGATGCCGCAGCGACCGCAGTCTCGGGTGCGGGCGGTGCCACGGCGGGCAGGAGGACGGTAAACTCGGTGCCGACATTGAGCCGGGAGGTGACGCGAATGTCTCCGCCGAGGTCTTTGACGAAGCGTTTGCAGGTGGTGAGGCCGATGCCGTTGCCATCGGTCTTTGTGGTGAAGGACTCGCGGAAGAGACGGTTCAGATTTTCCGGGGCAATGCCACAGCCGCGGTCACGGACACAGAGGCGTAAATAAGAGCCGGGCTGGAGGACCGCGTCCTGACCGAGGGCGATGTCAGCGTTTTCGGCATCGACCTCCATATGACCGCCCTGAGGCATGGACTGGATGCCATTAAGGATGAGATTTTGCAGGACCTGGCTGATCTTGGTTCCATCGGCGATGGGCCAGCGGAGATGCTTTCCGAGGCGGACGTTGA
This sequence comes from Verrucomicrobiaceae bacterium, assembly GCA_021151605.1. Taxonomy (GTDB): domain Bacteria; phylum Verrucomicrobiota; class Verrucomicrobiia; order Verrucomicrobiales; family Verrucomicrobiaceae; genus Prosthecobacter. The sequence continues at coordinate 17,643 of JAGKWZ010000096.1, read as the reverse complement.
CGTGCACGTTGGCCCCAGCACTGGCGAATTTGACGGTGTCCTGGATGATGGGGGTGAGATCGACTGGCTTCTTTTCGTGAGGCTGGGCTTTGCAGGCGGAGACCACTTGGGAGGTGAACTGGCGGGCACGCTTCAAGCCGCTGAAGATTAGCTGGAGTTCCTCATTGAGGGCGGGATCACCACCGACTTTTTGGACGAGATCAGAGAGCCGGATGGTGACCGGGCCGAGGAGGTTATTTACATCGTGTGCGATGCCTTGAGCGAGCGCGGCTAGGTTGTCCTTTTTGAGCTGGTCCGAACTGGCGTCGAGGTCTTCGGCTTTCAGAGGAATGGTTTTGGAGGAAGCTGCCGAGACAACCGTGACTGGAGAAACGATCAGGGTGTAATTCAGCAGCTTGCGCATGCTGTTAAAGACTGCCCGCACGCGCCAGCGGCAGTGCTGAGGTTCCTGACCGTAGAAGTTCTGGATTCGACACTCAAACTCATGGGTGCCACCATTTTCGATCGCGCGTGTCAGGCTCTGCCGCAGTGTCGCAGCATCGAGATCACCTACGGCGAGATTGCACAGGGACATTCCTCGGAGGCCTTTCTCAGGTTCTGCTCCGACAATGGCTGCGGCAGCGGTATTACTAAAGAGGATCTGCGGGCCGCTGCTGCTGTAAGACTCGGCTTCGATGATGATGATGCATTCGGGCACTTGATCGAGCGCTACTCGGAGGAAGTAGTTGGCCGTCTTCATTTGATCGAGGCTGGCCTCAAGGTCAGCCAGTGTCTCTGGGCGCAGGATATCGGGAGCGAGAGTCATGGCAGCGAATTCCGACTCTTTTAAAGATTTTAGATAGTTAAGTAAACCTTATTTTTTGGAGATCTGTTCTTTTTTGCCTCTCGTTTTTGAAAATGAGAGCATTGGGGGTGCCCACGGATAGGTTTTTCAGCCTTCGCTCTGGCTGGGTGTGGCTGGCCGATCTCCAGAAGGTTGCATCCTTCCTGAGCTGATCCTTCGGCTCAAAAGTTGACCGCGTGGTGAATTACTGAGCCGAGTCTTTAGCCTGCTGCTGGCTAGCGGCATCGAGCTTGCTCATAGGATAGGCTACTTCTTGGGCGTTGGCAGGCATGCGCAGGATGACGCTGTCTCCCTCGAGCCGGACGAAGCCAGCTTTGATCTTTTTTCCCTCGAAGTTCACCCAAGTCATGATGGGCGGAAGGTCGGGCTTGGCTTTGCCTGCATTGGAGACGGGCGCCATTTTGGGACCTTTCCCGTCGAGCGAGGCCCCCTCAGTGATCCATTCGCGGAGCTTCTCGACGTCGCGGGAGGAGAGGTTCTCATCAGGCGGCATGTGGGCCTCGTGACTGGCGTCGGCGATGACTTCGAAGAAGTGACTCTCCGCAGGATTGCCGGGGACGATGGCTCCCTTCGGATTGATATCGAGCTTCAGGGTTTCGAGGTCATCAAAGACGTAGCCAGCCTTCTTCTTGCCGGTCTTCTGGCTGTGGCATTCGTAGCAGTTCTTTTCGAGGATCGGAACGATATCCTTTTTAAAGTCAGCAGCAGCGGCAGGCAGGGCGGTGAAAAGGAGCGGGAAAAGGCGACGAAGATTCATGGGGGAGAGGCCATCATCAAACGCCAGAAAGCGCTTGTCCTTAGTTTTTGCGGCAGGATGGGCGAAAATTGCGCTCATGGCGTAAGTTGCGCCGAGGTGGCTTTGCATGAATGTCCACACGTGTTCGCCTTTATCGACAGCTTTATCCTCTACCTCGCCACCGAGCGTGGGCTGTCCACGAACTACCAGATCCTCGTGCGCACCGTGCTGGAGGCTCTGGCCACCTGGCTGAAAGAGCACCGCCAGATCGAGGACATCGCCCCCGTGACCACGGATCACCTCACGGAATACCTCGCGCGGAGGAAAAAGGACGGCCTGGCGGCATCCAGCGCACGAATCGAGCTAGTGGCGATGAAGATCTTCTTTCGCTGGTTGGCAGCGCGTGGCAAGCGGGTGGGAGATCCAGCAGAGCCCATCCTTCCACCACGGGTGGAAAAACACCTTCCTGGGACCCTCAATGAAGAGACTGTGAGGAAGCTCATCGAATCCATCTCTGGGACCGGGCCGCTCGATCGCCGAGACCGGGCCATCTTCGAGCTATTTTATGCCAGCGGCCTCCGGCTCTCTGAGCTGGTAAACTCACGCCTGGAAAATCTCAGCCTGGAGGAAGGCTGGATCAGAGTGGTGGGAAAGGGCAACAAAACACGCCTTTGCCCCGTGGGGACTGCCGCTCGGGAGGCCATCCAATCATATCTCGATCTCGCCCGTCCCTCTTTAGTGAGCCCGAAAACCCAGAGTCATCTATTCATCGGTATCCATGGCTCAGTCCTGACCCCAGCCCGAGTGAAACAGATCGTTCAAGAGCGTGCTAAAGCGGCAGGGATAGACGAACACGTTCACCCTCACCTCCTGCGGCATTCCTTTGCCACCCACCTCCTGAATAATGGTGCTGACCTCCGTGTCATCCAAGAGATGCTGGGTCATGCCGACATCTCCACGACTCAAATCTACACCCATGTGGATCAGCGCCGTCTCAAGCAGGTGCATCGCCAATTTCATCCGCGAGCGTGAATTCTGATTTTTCTTTGGAATAAACTCTCACAACCTAGCTCTCATCACCGTTAGTATAGTTGATCGGGGACCACTAAATTCCCATTCTCATGAACCTCCGTCTTTCCCAGTTCGTGCTCGCTCTGCTCATGGCAGTGCCGCTGCATCTCTGCTGCTGGGGCGGCCTGATGGGAGCTGAGCCTGAGGCTCCGTGTCCTGCCTGCCTGCAATTTATGACGCCCGAGGAGCGTGCAGCGGAAACTGCCCCCGAACCTGTGCGGCACTGTGAATGCTGTGACGACACCCTCCAGCGAGATCTCAGCCCTGCGGCCATCACCACCCCGCGGCCTACGACCAACGACCTACCCGCAATCGTTTGGGGCAGACCAGAGTCCTGGATCACCTCAACAACAGCAGACATTTCACGGCAGCACCTCTGCCGAGAAGACCACTCTCCGCCGCCATACGGAGTCCCCATTTACCGGCGCCACTGCGCTCTATTGCTCTGAGTTCTTCGGGCTTCTGAGATGATCCTCTCTGGCGCATCGAAATGCCTCAGAAGGCATCCTATCTGAAGCCCCAGCGCTGAAAGGCGCACCACCAACCCACTGGGGAAATCCTACCCAGGCGTGCCGACGACCTTCAAAGAAATTAAAACAACATACCATTCAAACTATATGAAAACGATCCTCTCCATCCTCACCCTTGCCGCCCTCTCCACCAGCCTGATGGCCGGTGAAGCCTGTAAAAAATGCTGCTCAGACAAAGGCAAGTCCTGCGCCGAGTGCTGCAAAGATGCGGGCAAAACCTGCGGTAAGGACTGCTGCAAAGAGAAGTAAGGCCTTCACAAGTCACCTAGCCATCGCGGGGATCTTTGACTGATCGGCCCATCACATCGCCGTCATCCGCCCGCCGGATGGCGGCGATTTAGCTTCCCTCCGACTGTAAATGACCAAAAGCTGGGAAAAAAGACACAATCCCCGCTTGCTTCAGAGCCCACGATTTCGTTAATCTACAATTTAGAACCTTTTTTGCCCAGTCATGGACCCCCAACAGACACCTTCTGACCAGCCCGCACCGACATCACCTCCAGCCCAGGTGCCGCCTCCTGGTGGAATGACTCAGCCCATGGGCTACCCGCCGGGCTATCCCATGCAACCGGGCATGATGCCACCCCAGGGCTACCCTCAGCCCATGGGCTACCCGCCAGGTTATCCCATTCAGCCAGGCATGATGCCACCCCAGGGCTACCCTCAGCCCATGGGCTATCCTCCGGGCTACCCACAGCAAGGCTACCCTCAACCCATGGGCTACCCTCCAGGATATCCGCAGCCTGGTTATCCTCAGCAAGGCTACCCACAGGGTTATCCAATGCAGCCAAGTATGGTGCCGCCCCCACAGGCAATGCCAGTTCCGGCTCCCTCTGACGTTCCAGCTCACACACCAGCTCCAGCGGCGATTCCTGCCCCTGCAGCGATTCCTGCCCCTGCAGCGATTCCTGCCCCTGCCGCCATTCCTGCCCCTGCCGCCATTCCAGTGGCTGCTTCCGTTCCTGTACCAGCCCCGGCAGTCAGCGCGGCCCCTGAAGCGTACGTCCCAGCCATCGTCGTAGAAGACGAGAATCCTGCGCATGAGGAAGGCCAACTATATCACCCTCCGGGCTTTGTCGCCACGGAGACAAAGAAGGTCAACCCCATCGTCCAGCTATGGCGCAAAGTAGGTGGCGGCTCCCTCACGCTCAGTATCGCCATCCATGTCGGCATTCTCGTCGTCGGTGGAGCCATCGTGGTCAGCTCACAGATGATCCAGAAGCAGGTCGATTTCCTGCCTGGCGGCGGCAGCCAGCAGGGTGCAGCAGCCAGTGCGGAGATGAAACATAAGGTCTCTCAGAAGAAGCGCACTTCTCTGAATAAGACCATGCCGATGAAGAAGATCGTCAGCACGAGCGCAAACTCGGCCATCACCCTGCCCGATGCTCCACCTGATCTGCTCGATGTGCCAGATGTCAGTTCCATGATCGGTGGTGGCTCCATGGGCAGTGGTGGTTTTGGCAAAGCAGGATCGGGTGGCGGTTTCGGCACCGGCGTGGGCATGGGCTCCATGCAGGGCTTCGTCAGCTTGCCGCCTTCCATGCGCAGCCGCTGCTCTCCGCAGGAGCGTTTGAAGAAGCTGGCAGACAGCGGAGGCAGCGCCGAGTGCGAACGTGCGGTGTCAAACTCCCTCGAATGGCTCAAAACCAAGCAAAACCCAGATGGCTCCTGGCCCGGTCCTAACAAGGCCGCCATGACTGGCCTCGCCCTTCTTTGCTACCTGGGACGCTGCGAAACTCCCGACTCCCCCTTTTATGGCGACACCGTTCTCAAGGGCATCAACTACCTCATCGAACTTTCCCACAAAAACGAATACGGTTACATTGGTGAAGAAATCAAAAGTGGCGGCAGCACCTACGCTCACGGCATCGCCACATACGCGCTGGGTGAAATGTACACCCTCGCCCGTCTTGGCAACAAAGAGCTTCCAGGCATGAAGGACGCTTTCGTGAAAGGCGTGAAGCTCATCATCGAAAATCAAAACAAGCGCGGCTCCTGGACTTATGGCGGCATCGATGCTGGCAAACCCTATGGTTACAATAAAGACAGTGGCGGAGAAGATCTCTCTGTCGCCGGCTGGCAGTTCCAGGCTCTCAAAGCCGCCAAGAACAGCAGCCTGAAGATCGATGGACTCCACAGCGCGCTCGACAAGATGGTCGATTACGTGCTCTCCAAGCAAACCAAGGACGGAGGCTTTGGCGGCGCTAACCGCGACGCTCACTACAACCAGTGGAGCCTCACTGGAGCAGGATCGCTCGCCCTTCAGACCGCCTCCAAGGGCAAAACTGCTGCCACCAAGAAAGCCATCGACTTCCTCCACCGCTTCCTCGAAGCCGAGCCCCTCGACTGGAACAAGAACTGTAACCCCTACTGCTGGTACTACTACACTCAGACCTTCTTCCAGGCTGGCGGTGAGGAGTGGAAATTCTACAATCAGCAGTTCCTTCCCCAGATCCTCAGTGCACAGCAGCCAGATGGTAGCTTCAAAAAAGGCCGTGCCAACTGGCCCGGGGGCGATGCGCCTGACCCCGTCTATCGTCAGACCCTTTGCACCCTAATGCTTGAGGTTTACTACCGCTACCTCAAGGTCGGTGACCGCGAAGAACAAAGCTTCTTCGATCGCTGATCAGCCACCTCGATATCACCATTCACAAGAGGCGCTCCAGCGAGCACCTCTTCTCGTACATGACCATGAGGCATCACACCAACCGCCCCGTCACATACTGCTCGGTGAGCTTCTGCTTCGGATTGCCGAAGATCTCCATCGTATCATCACACTCGATGACTTTGCCTTTGTAAAAGAAGGCCGTCTTATCCGCGATGCGCTTCGCCTGTTCCATGTTGTGCGTCACGATGACAAAGGTGAACTGCCCACGCAGCTGCGCGATGAGATCCTCGATGCGCGCTGTGGCGATGGGGTCTAGTGCGGCGCAGGGCTCGTCCATCAGTAGGATTCGCGGCTGCAGAGCCACCGCGCGGGCGATGCATAAACGCTGCTGCTGCCCACCACTGAGGCCAGTGGCTTGCTCATGGAGGCGATCCTTCACCTCATCCCAGAGTGCGGCGAGGCGAAGACTGCGCTCGGCAGCTTCTTCGAGTTCGTTCTTGTCCTTCACTCCGGCCACCCTGAGGCCATAGACAGCGTTTTCGAAGATGCTCCGCGGGAAGGGATTGTACTTCTGGAATACCATCCCGACATTGCGGCGCAGGCTGATGACATCTACTGCGGGCGAGTAAATGTCCACGCTATCGATCTTGATATGGCCGCTGACCACACGCGCGCTTTCGATCAGGTCATTGATACGATTGATCGAACGCAGCAGCGTGCTTTTACCGCAGCCCGAGGGCCCGATCAGTGCCGTGATGTCCTGACGGTGGAAATCCAAATCGACATCAAAGAGCACCTGGAGAGCACCATAGGCATAATTAAACTTCTCCACCTGGATGAAGTGGGCGTCACGAGAAGATGGCGCAAAGGCAGCAGACATAGACAAAGCCCAGGAAAGAGCACCGATATGTCCTCACCACCAAGTCAGAATTCTCCCTTTTTCGACACCTCCATTGCGGAGCAGTGACCTCTTTCAATCAGAGCAAAGCCCACCGGTCACTTTTTCAGCCTGTGCGGAAAAAACTTCGTAACGCCCGACCCTGTTTCCGGTATTCCCCTACTGACAGCGCATCCACTGCCCCAAACAATGGGTGCCGCTGCCATCATCAGAGAAAACGTCAACCTGAAGTCACCTTGCCAGAGCCGTTGCGATGGCTGTGCATCCACAGACTGGTGAGCCCCTTACCTGGGACTCCCCCCAAGCCGTATGGTACGGAAACTGGCCTGTACCCGCCAAACCTAAAGCGCCCCAAAAGCGTCATCAACCCTAGATACCAACACCAACGAATCTACCCACCATAAGCGATTCATTCCAATACATCACCCGCCCCACCTCCGTAGGCGACGCCACCACCACGCAGGCCGTTTATCACGGCACCAAGACCAAGGAAGACATCGTCGCCGAGATCACTCTCCGCCTTGGCACCGCCACCCCGTCCATCGATGCCACCCTCTGCTGCTTCAGCGAGATCGTCATCGACTGGGCCACCCAGGGCTGGAAGATCGCCTGCCGAGGATGCGGCGGCTGTAGAGGTCGATCTCGGCGGCGAGGTAGAGCCAGCCTTCGCGAGTGGGCAGGTAGGTGATCTCGGTGACCCAGACTTGGTCGGGGTGGGTGCAGGACGCTGCAGCAGGTGGTTGGGAGCCACGGGCGAGGCTTTGTCGGTGAGGGTGGTGCGTGGCACGAAGCGGCGCTTCTGACGCACCTGCAGGAGTTGCTCGCGCATGAGCCGTGCGATGCGGTTCTTGCCATGGCGCAGGCCTTGGGCACGCAGGCAGCGCACGAGACGCGGGGAGCCGTAGGTGCAGCGGCTGGCTTGGAAAGCCTCGCGCACTTCGAGTGCGAGCCGGGCGTCCTGCATGCGGCGCTGGCGTTGTGACTTGCTCAAATGAGCGTGATAGCCGCTGCGGCTGACGCCCAGGGCGTTGCAGACTTCGGTGAGGTTCATGCTCGGCTGCTCGTGGTGAAGGGTCTGGATGAGGACGTAGCGCTGGCATCCTCCTGGGCGACAATGGCCAAGGCTTTTTTTAAAATGTCACGCTGGCGGCGGGTGGCCTCCAGTTCACGGCGCAGATCGGCGAGCTCCACCGCTGCGGCTACGGCACTGGGGCTTCCTTCATTCGCCAGCCCGGCGCTGCGCGCTGGCTGACTCACTGCGGCAGCCCCAGTGCCGTAGCGTTCCTTCCAATCGCGCAGGTTCCATGGTGAAATGCCCAGTTCACGGGCGAGTTGAGAGGCTTTGCGTCCGCCTTCGACCAGGGCGACGGCGTCACGCTTGAACTGCTCGTCGTAACGACGCTTAGCGCCACTGTGGATGGGTTGTTGTCCAGTTGTATTCATGTTCGGCTTTGGGGTTCTTTACCCAACTTTTGCCGTCCGCATTAACGAAGAAGGTCCAGTCTCGCGCAGCGCAGCCGTTCTCCCAGTCTCCACGACTTCTTCCTATGCGCTTCGCCCCCAATATTCCCCAGGTTGGCACCGCGAGAGATTATCTCCAGACAGGTAAAATGATGTCAGGTAGAATGATTTTCAGACCATCATTTGAGCCATCATCATTCCATCTTCTTCACTGGCGCGAGGCGCTGCTCGAAGAGCCAGCGGTGGAGTTCGGGCATGGGGTAAACGAGGCCGGACAAGCTGTGGCCGACGCCGGGGAACTCGGTGTACTTCATCACGAGACCTCCAGCAGCTTTGACAGCCTCCACCGGCACGCGATCACGCTCCACGGGCACCATGGGATCTTGGTCGCCGTGGAAGACCCACATGGGGACATTCTTGAGCACGTCGGCTTTTTTGGGATCGCCTCCGCCGCAGAGAGGCACGCCAGCGGCGAAGACGTTGGGATACTTCGCGCAGAGACTCCAGGTGCCAAAGCCGCCCATGCTGCTGCCGGTGAGATAGAGACGCTTCAGGTCAATCGGCAGCTTGCTCGTGAGATCGGCGATGAGCGCCATCAAGTTGTCCGCCACCTGTTTGTTCCAGCCGATGGCAGCGTCCGGACACTGCGGGGCGATCATGAAACAGGGATTCGCCGTCTGATGCTCAGCATTGGTAAAAATGCCCGTCGGACCGCCCATCTGAGCTTCGTTGTCACTGCCGCTCTGGCCGGAACCATGCAGCCAGATCACGAGCGGGTAGCGCTGCGTGCCATCCCATTTCGGATCGCCATAGATCTGGTAATTCAGTCCCTGCTTCGACACCGCTTTTACAAAGGCTCCGGTGATTTTTTCGGCATACGGCCCCTTGGTGATTCCCTCATCCAGGCTGCGTTCATACACCAATCCGGCCACGAAAGCCTGATCCTCAGCACTGAACTTATCCACCGGCACCTTCATGATCTGAAAGTCCGTCATGCGCTTGATCTTGATCTCCTTGCTGTCGAATTCCAGCAGCTCCGCCTTGAGTTGACGCCCATCCGCCGACTTCCAGTCTCGAATGATTTTAGGCTTATCCAAACCCGCACTGAATCCTGTCAGATGGGCGGCAAAGAGTAGGCTGAAGAGAACAAGAGTCGGGCGCATGAGGTCAGTCTAGGAGGCTCAGCACTATATCAGCAAGATGAAATATCCCTGGCCATCTTCAGTTGGTCCCTCCGATCGATCGGCGGATCAGCCGCGGCTGCGCTCAAGCAGATTCATCATGAGGAAACCGAGCATGATGGCGGTTTCCTCGCCCTCGCTGGCATCGCCAATCTTTTCGAGCTGGAATCGGCCTTCGAAGAAGGCTGGCTTCTTCGTCAGGCGCATGACTGGGGTGCCATCGGTGCGGGAGGCGAGATACTTCGGATGGAAGAGGTAGCTGCTGAGGAATCCGATGATGGGGATCTCGCTGATGAAGCCGTCGATCAGCTTCACGAAGGGGTTTTCTTCACGAATGGAAAAGTGTGGAGCCGATGAGCCGGGGGCAAAGACATCGTAATGGGCACTCCAGATGGAGCGCAGTCCACGGCGGCCAACGGCTCCGAGTTCGCGGCCCGAGACATCGCGGAAGGTGTATTTGGCGGACCAGTCGATGATGCGGTCCGCCTCAATGGTGCAGAGGAGCTGCTGGCGGGAGCTATCCGTGTGGACCTCCACTTTCTCGCGCAGGCGGAAGAGCTTCTGCTTCACATAGCAAACTTCATTTCCAGACGCGTCGCTGACGTAGATCTGCGGGGATAGGGCAAGCAGTTTGAAGCGGAAGGAAAGCGGGTAGTTCATGACGTGCGCGGATGATGGAGAGTTTTCCAGGCCAGAGCACACAAAATTTTCGCCACCCGGCGTTAAGCGGGTGTCTCTACCTCTCCCCTGCCCCGCTATGGCCTCCGCTGACTTTGATTGGAAACGCTGCTTCGACCAGATCTCCCCGAATCTGGTGCTGTACGCGCGCCAGCTCACGCCCAGCCCGGCCGATGCGGAGGATGTGGTGCAGATGGCCTTCGTCCGCTGGTGGCGGCGCTTTCCGGATGGGGACAAAGACAACATCCCCCTGCTCTACGCCGCCGTCCGCACCATCGCCCTCGATCTCCGCCGCAGTGATACTCGCCGCGCCAAACGCGAAGCCGCCTCCGAGATCGCCATCGATGGGGAAAACACGCCCACCTTTGATGTCCCGCCTGAAAAGAAAGAAGCCGCTGCCATCGTCACCGACGCCCTCTCGAAGCTGAATGAGGAGCAACGCGAGGTGGTGACCCTGAAGCTCTGGGGCGGGCTGACCTTCCAGGAAATCGCCACCGCCCTCGGCATCTCCATCAACACCGTCGCCGGACGCTACCGCTACGCGCTCGGCAATCTGCAAAAGCACCTCGAACCGCTCAAAGACGACCTCATCGGCGAAACGAGTCCGCCCGCCAACCTTCTGAGCTTTCAGCCGTCTGCCTTGACCCCTTGACCTTTGACCCTCAGTCCCTCCATGCCATGAACGAACACGAACTCGAATCCCTGCTCACCTCCCTGACTCCCGCCCGCCCCAGCGCTGCGCTGGCTCAGCGTGTGGATCGCGAGCTGGAGCAGGACATGCGCTGGGCGCTGCGCCCGGCTCGGCGCTCTCCACGTTGGCTGCCGCCGATGATGTGGACCTCGCTCGGTGCTGCCGCAGCGGTCGCCATCATGAGCTTGATGCAAACCAACACCGCCAGCACGAGCGGACCTGCTTTTGCCTTAACAAGTCCGACCTCCATCATGCCAGTGAGCACCATCCGGGAAGTGGTGGACACACAAAACGAGGGCATCCGATACAACGAAACCTCCCGACTGCCCGAGCAGCACATGAAGATCGTCTCCCTGGAGCGCCATGCCTGGATCGACCCGCGTGATGGTGCCCAGATCACCGTCGAAATGCCACGCGAGGACAGCGTGGTCCTGCCTGTTTCTTTCCAATAATCCACACCCCCAACCCATGAAAATCCAAACCACCGCCCTGATGCTGATGACCGGCCTCCTGGCCCTCATCAACCTGCCTGCGCTCGCGCAGGAGAAACCTGAACCAGCCGCTCCTGAAGAGAACAAAAAACCAGATGCTTCACCACCAGCAGAACGTCCGCGTGGTGATATGAATCCGGTCCGCGAGCCTGAACGCGTTCAGGAAAAGCCCGTGGCCTACCTTGGCGTGCTCACCGGCCCCGTCAGCCGTGAACTGCGTGCGCAATTCAACCTCGCGGAGGGCTTTGGCCTCCAGGTGGCCGAAGTCATGCCCGACTCACCTGCTCATGCCGCCGGCTTAAAAGAGCACGATGTGCTGGTGAACTTCGAAGACCAGAAGCTGGTGAACATGGACCAGCTCCAGACGCTGGTGCGCAGCAAGAAAAAAGACGACAACGTGAACCTCACCGTCATCACCGGCGGCGAGCAGAAACAACTCAGCGTGAAGATCGGAGAGCGCATGGCCCGCATCGAATCCGATCGGAATCGCGGAGGATTCCAGCCTCCCGGGATGCCGTGGTTCGGAGGCAACGGCGGCTCACATTTTGGCAATCCGGATCAATGGCGTGAGCAGGCGGAGCAGTTCCAGCGCCGCATGCGTGAATATCAGGAGCAGATGCAAGACTGGACGCGCGATGGCCGCCGCGGAAACATGCCACCACCACCCATGCTGGACGGCCCACGCCGCGAGGGAGAGCACCGTCCCGAGGGCGACCGTGGCCCAGGCGGCCCACCCCGCGATGGCGAAAGCCGCCGCCCCGATGGCCAGCGTGACATGCCACGCGGAGAAGGTGAGACACGTCGCTTCGAGCATCGTGAAAGCCATCAGAGTGCCAACGTCACCCGCAGTGACGAAACAGGCATCTACCGCCTGAGCAAAGAGGGAGACCGCGCCGTCTTCAGCGTGAAGCCAAAGGAAGGCGAAGAAAAGACCTGGCCCGTGAACACCGAGGACGAACGCGCCGCCGTCCCCGAGCCCTACCGCACGAAGCTTCGCGAAATGGACGAGCTGCGTCATTCCGTCCGCCGAGATGAAGATGGCCCCGCTCGTGAAGGCTCCCGCCGCCCCGAAGGCACACGCGATTCTCCCCCACCCGTGAAAAGCCCTGACAGCATCTAAAAAACTCTGATGCAGCGACCAAGCTGCATCTGCCCCAAACCGTGACGCAAGGCATGAGGCTCATCACCTCATGCCTTGTTGTTTTCAGGCGCATCGCTTGCCTGCGAGGTGAGCCCATGCCAAAGAGCAGGAATGAGTTATAACGACCCCGGCTTCCTCTTTAACAACCGCCAGACTGATAACGAACGCGAAGCCGAGCGCCGCGAATGGGAACACCGCCAGGAAGTGGCCAAGCGCTCTTACAACCGCGCCACATTGCTGGTCGTGCTGACGATGGTCTTCGTAGCGGCGCCGACAGGTTTGGAAAAATGGCACTGGCATGTCGTCATCGGCGTTGGGGCTGTGGTCGCGATTCTGGCAATCGTCATGATGACGAAAGGTGCGGTCAAGAATGCCCTGATCAGCCTGCTCTTCGCCGGCATCATCCTACCGGGTTGGATCAAGGTGGCACCGAAGGCAGTAGCCGTCGCTTCCGAGCAGATCCAGCATCTCGTGAAACAGTGGAAACAAGTTTTGTAACTCAGGACGCCATCAGCTCCTGAGCCTGCTTCACCCACTGATCACGTTTGGCGCGATCCTTGAAGGAAAGCAGCTCGCTGAAGGCCTCGACATCGTCATCCGTCCATGCGGCGATCTGCCGGAAGGTGCGGATGCCAAAGGCGTGCAGCTGTTCCTGGAGCACGACTTTGATGCCTTTGATCCGGGTAAGGTCGTCGTTTTGAGTGATTGTAGCCGCTTGTTCCAGGCTGTGCCGCAGAGCGCTTTGCTGATGCAGCAGATGCTCCACTGTCTTCGCAGCCGCAGAGACATTCGCCTCGGCACGAGCTAGACTCTTTTGCGCAAGCCCAAGCCCGGCGGGGTCTTTCCCCTTCTCACGCAGCGTGGCGACTCGACGCAGCCAGTCATCCCGCTCCTGCTGAACTGCGGTGAGCAAGGTTTGTTTAGTCGTGAGATCACTTTCCAGACGAGCCAGTGTCGCCTGCGCATCCAGGATGGGCTTGGCAAGCCTCGTGGTTTTCGTGCCTGGGTCTGCCGCAGTTTTGCGCACGCGTTTGGTTTTCTCACCTTCACTTGGAACCATTTCAGGCGGGACGGACGCCACCTCTGGTGCCGCAACCTCAGCGAATGCGGTGGCAGGTTGTTCCAGCTTTGCAGCGAGCTGTTTTTCGAGGCGCTCCACCTCACGGCGGAGCTGATCCAGCTCGGTGGAGAGTCGGCTTACTTCGCTTTGCGCAGGTGCCAGAGCTGCCTTCGCGGTGGCGGCATCTTCGGTGCGTTGCTGCACATCGCGTTTCGCGAGCTTCAGGTCGTCATGCACACGGATGAGTTCGCGCTCGAGATTGCGGCGGTGATCATTGGCCTCCTGAAGCTCGGACTCCATCTTCAACTGCGTGGCACGCAGCGTCTGATCGTCTGTTTTGACGGCATCTCGCTCACCTTGAGCCGTTCGTGTTGCCGAGCTTTCAGCGTCGATTCTTGTCTGAAATGCCTGGAGTTCACGCCTGGCTTCCAGACCACGCCAGTGCCAGCCCAGCCATAGAAAAACGGCAGCCGCTGCGGTGAGCAGCAGGGCCATTTGAGTGATGAGCCAGAGAAATCCTTCCATGAGCTTTTAGGGCGCGGCCTCCTTCTTGGCCTCGGCGGCAAGGTTTTTCCAGTGATGTCGCAGATGATCGAAGCCATCGAGGAAGGTATCCTCAGCCATCGCGGCGGGGAAATCCTGCGGCAGCAGGCCGCTTGCAGCGACGGCACCAGCCGCTGTCAGGTTTTCACTGGCTGGGATGCTTTTCCAAACTTGCCCAGGCTTGCAAAAAGCAATGCTGCCAGGGCTTTCCGTGGCGGGAAGATCGGGCAGGCTGCGGAGACTAGGCTGGAGGTCTCCACTCGGCTCACAGGTGCCGCGAGCGAGCAGGTTTTCAGCGATGACGAGGGCACGTCCGGTGTATTTCTGCTTGGCTGCATCAATGATCTGCGTGCGTGATGACTCCTCAGCGACCTGCCCGGCGAGGATGACCTTGTTTGAAAGCAACGTGAGTGTGATGAAGCTTGGTTGCAGACGAATCGGCAGTTTGGGGATGCCTTTGGCGCTGCCTTGCAGCCACTCGATGACCATGCGGCTGTCTTCCTGGAGCAGGTCGGGCGGTAGATCCTTGGGCAGCACCTCTTTCCAAGGCCGGGCTTCGCCGCCGACGAGGAAGTCCACAGCTTTCCAGGCTTCGCCAGGCAGGCCGAGAACGAGAGACTTGCCTGGGAGCTTCGGGTCATCACTCGTCTCCGGCGGCAAGAGCGCCTCAGTAATGGGACCAAACTCACCCACGGCACGGCGCTGGGCATTGACGCGGAGATCGTCGAGCACGCGCCACTCTGGAAAGGCGGCGATGAGTGCATTCAGAAGCTCGCGTTTGTAGGCCAAAGTCGCGAGTTCACCGCGCACGAGCAGGCGTTTGTCACGCGCGGCGATGAAAAGATGCGGTGGCGGGAGCTTTGCCTGACGTTCGGCCTCTGCCAAACGGCTGCGTTGATCACTCTGATAGCGGCGGACATTTTGAATCACAGGCAGGATGGCCTTTTCCCAGTCCGGCGCGGTGATGCCGAGGCCGGCGATCTGCTCGCGGAGGTCATCGTCCTTCGCATCGACGATGAGACGCTTCCAGTCGCCACCGATGCGGGCGATCTGGATCTGCGCACTGTCGCCTCCAGCGCTCTCGGCTCG
Organism: Verrucomicrobiaceae bacterium; assembly: GCA_021151605.1. GTDB lineage: Bacteria > Verrucomicrobiota > Verrucomicrobiia > Verrucomicrobiales > Verrucomicrobiaceae > Prosthecobacter. The sequence goes on along the minus strand of JAGKWZ010000096.1, from coordinate 2,621 downwards.
GGGAAGTGGCAACTTTGCCAAAGTCGCCTGCACTTCGGGAGCTTCATCGAGCTTCTCAGGTGCATGACCGACACGATTATCGAGGTAGCCCCCCTTCTCACTCCATCGTTGCCCCAGGAGAGTGGCGAGATCGCGGGCTTCGTACTCGGTGGCCGCTGTCCCCAAAAGTTGCCCACGAGATCCGTTCGCGGCGATCATGAGCCAACCAGGCGGGTACGGTTCGATTACCAGCGCATCAGACACTGCCTGAACCGGATTTAAACTTCCCCCAAGAGCGCTGTTGGCACGAATTTTCTCCTTCAAAACGGCAACAATTTCAGCCCGCTGAGACTCACGCCTTACACGTCCACTGACGATGGCCTTTTGCCCGTCGAAACGCACCTCTGGGTGACTGTATCCACTAGGGAGGTCTCGAATTTGAGCAGCGGCACTCTCCTTCAACTGACGCTCCAACCTCGGTGCCATGCCAAACGCTGCCGCCAGCCAAAATGCCAGCAGCCAGAGCCCTGCGATCAACCAACGAATCTGTGTCATGCGTGAAAGTGGGGCTTTGTAGCAGACGCACTGCGCCACGGGTAGGGGAAAGTTACAGCACTGCCTCATAGCTGGGACTTGGCTTGGAGCTCAGGAACTCTGGCGGGAGCGGGGGCAGTCGAGTCGAGGGCGGCGAATTTTCAGCTAAGCCGAAATGTTTAGATATATTTAACAGTTGATATTTCTATTATAATCCATAATTTCCATCAAATACCGAACGCTTACTGTCACACACCTGCTCATGATGCCCCTGATCCAAAACCTGCTCGCCGAAGCTGGCTGCGCCGATAATCCGGCGGTGGCAGAGGCGGTGGAGCAGGCCTGCTACAACCAGACCTCCTTTGTCGAGGCGGTGCTGGATTGTGAAGGTGTGCGGGAGCGGGATTTCCTGCTCGCGATGGCTCACACGCTGAATCTCACTTGGTGGGAAGGCGGCGGTGATAAGCCAGCGGAGCCGGGTTTGCGCCGACATCTGCCTGCGGAGATCGCGCTGCGGCATCGGGTGCTGCCAGTGAAGTTTGAGGAAGCGTCGGACTTGTCTGACCCTTCGGACTCGTCTGACCACAGCACACTGCACCTCGCCACCTTTGACCCTTTAAATCTCGTCACGCATCAGCGCGTGGCCTCCAGCGTGCCGCACAACATTGTCTGGCACATCGGCCAGCGCACCAAGATCGCTGAGGGCCTGCAAAAGCTCTATGGTCTGGGCGCGGACACCTTTGAAAAGATCCTCCGTGGCCGTGCTGACTGGGGCAGCGAGGAACTCGGCGATGAAGTGACCGTGCTGGATGGTCCCGAAGACGAAGAGGCCAGCGTGGTTCGCTTCGTGAATCAAATCCTGCGTCGTGGTCTGGAACAACGTGCGACGGACATCCACGTGGAGCCGCAGCAAGATCGCCTGCGCATTCGCTACCGCATCGATGGACGTCTCGAAGAGTTGCCCGTGCCCGAGAACATCAAATCGCTGCAAGCCAGCGTCATCGCTCGCCTGAAAATCATGGCGCGGCTCGACATCGCCGAAAAACGCCTGCCGCAGGATGGCCGCATCAATCTCGAACTCGATGGCATGCCCATCGACGTCCGCGTGGCGACGATCCCCAGTGTGGAAGGCGAAAGCGTCAGCCTCCGTCTTCTCGCCCAGCAGGCTGTCACCATCGACCGCCTCGGCATGACGGACAACGTCCGCCCCGTAGTTGAAGAGCTGCTCAAGCTCCCGAACGGCATCATTTTGATCACCGGCCCCACCGGCAGTGGCAAGAGCACCACGCTTTACGCCTACCTCACCGAGCTGAATCAGGCCCACCGCCGCATCGTTACCATCGAAGATCCGGTGGAATACAAGATGCCCGGCATCGTCCAGATCGCCGTGAAGCCGGAGATCGGGCTCACCTTTGCCACCGGCCTGCGCAGCATCCTGCGTGGCGACCCGAACGTCGTGATGATCGGAGAAATGCGCGACCTCGAAACCACAGAGATCGCCATCCGCGCTGCTTTGACGGGCCATCTTGTGCTTAGCACGCTGCACACGAACGACGCCATCGGCGGCATCACGCGACTCGTCGATATGGGCGTGGAGCCCTTCCTCGTCTCCAGCGCCGTGCGGGCCTTCTTTGCCCAGCGTTTGGTGAGAAAACTCTGCCCGCTGTGCCGTCAGCCCGCCGAGGTCGAGCGCGACTACCTCCAGAGCATCAATTTCCCCATGAGCACGCCCGGCACCATCATGCGTGCCGTCGGTTGCGAGGCCTGCCGAGGCAGCGGCTATCAGGGCCGACTCTCCATTTACGAGGTCGTGCTCGTCACCCACGCCCTCCAGCATCTCATTAATACCCGTGCGCATCCCGCCGAGATGCATCGCCAAGCCATGAAGGACGGCTTCATCCCCATGCGCGGCTACGGCTTCCAAAAAGTCCTCAGCGGCGACACCACCATCGAGGAAGTCCTCAGCGTCACCGCCATGGACCGCAAAGCCGAAGATGGAGTGCCTGCCCGCTCCGTCACCGTCCCCCTCAAACACGCCGCTTAGTTCGTCATTCGGATTTCGTCATTCGTCATTTCTAATCTCATGCCCACCTTCGCCTATAGCGCCC
>JAGKWZ010000452.1 GCA_021151605.1 Verrucomicrobiaceae bacterium | reverse complement strand
GTTTTGCCGGCGTCGGTCGATTTGAGCAGGCCATACGGCTCGTAAAAAGCATCCGGCCCCTGCGCCACGCTCATGAGGAGCAGTCCGCTGCCCATGTCATAAAGATAAGGCCGCGTCTGGCGGATGTCGTCGCGTGGGATGTCCCACGGCTCGCTCATGGTAATCTTCAGCGGTGAAGCTGGCAAAGGAGTGTTCGTTTTACGCGTGCCGAGCTTCACGGATTGCCAGATCGCCTCGCCGGTGGCCGTCTTCGCACTCGATCCAAATTGGATGAAGGCCTCCGGCGAGTCGGCGGGCTTCCAGAACGCGCCCTGGCCGTCTACCTTCTTCATGCCATCGACCCACATCTCCATGTCCGTGCCGCGAATGACGAGGCGGTAGGTGTGAAAGCGATTCGTCGTGTCCATCGGGATGAAGCGGTCCGTGTGACTCGCAGCCTGATTCGCGAAGAGCACCAGCCCTTCCTGATGCCGCCCATCGCTAACGAGCACCGAAACCGGCGCACCATCGCGCCAAGGCCAAAGCGAGGCGGAGGTCTTGTTCTTTTGCGAGCTAGTCGTCGAAAACACCTTCGCCACGACCTCGACGATGATTTCCTCATTTGCGCCTGGCTTCCACGTCGTGCGGAAATTCGCGAACGCCTTGTCATCATCGGTCAAACGAAGGCCGTCGGCTTCGAGCGTGGCGTTTGGAGTGCCGACGACCTTCCAAACCTCGCCGGGCAGTGATTTGGCGTCGTAGTTCACGAGCCAATTAATGTCATCCGCAGCGCTCAGGCTGCCGATAGACATCCCAATGGCTATCAACAGGCCCGAGCGAAGGGAACACATGGCGGTTACTTTTTGGAGTTTGCTTTGGCTTTGGCGGCAGCGGCCTTTTCTGCAGCGGCTTTGGCGCGTGCGATGGCCTGCTGTTTGGCAAATTCCACGGCGGCAACTTCAAGCGGTGCCCAGGCAGTCTTGGCTCTGGCAATCTCCGTTTCATTGAGGCCGAAGGCCTTCAGCACGCCGATGGCCATGAGCTTGTTGCCCTCGGTATTCATGTGGACACCATCGCTGGTGAGCACTTTCTCGTTGGGCTTGTTCTCAGCCTTGATGCGCTCTTCAAACATCGCGTAGAGATCGGCCATGGGGACTTTCTTTTCCTTCGCGAGCTGGCGGAGGAAGGCGTTGTAGGGCGCGAGTAGGCCGTTCTCTTTGCTGCCGAGGTTTTCATAAATCACCGTAGCGGTGAGCATGACCGGCTTCACACCTGCGGCTGTCGCCTGATCGATGATGGCGGTAATGTTCTTCTGGTAGGTACCGCGTGAGGCGACCTTCTCGTCATAGGTGCCGCTTTTGGCCATCGCGTCATCCAGCGGCACGCCACGCGGGCCGTGCCACACGTCATTCACACCGCAACTCAGTGTCATCCACTGGGGATTCTTGCCAAGCACATCCTTGTTGAGGCGGGCCAGCATTTGATCCGACTTATGACCGCTGATGCCAGCGGGGACAGGCTCCGCTTTGACGCCATTCGCCTCCAATCCTGCGATCACGAGCTTTACATACCCGGCAGGATTGCTCCAGCCGCCCTGTGTGATCGAATCGCCGAGGAAGGCGATCTTTTCGCCGTTCTTCACGGCGATTTCAGCGTGGGTAAAAGCAGGCGCGATGAGGGTGGCTGCAAGGACATGGAGGAAACGGAGAGCATGCGTATTCATGGTGGGTGCAAGCAAACGAGCCATCGCCCCCGTCCTTTCTGCCGCTGAGCACTCTCAAGAAATGGATTCCATCGCCGTATGTGGCTCATGCGAGTTCTTCACCTCCTCACAACACTTTGCTTTGCCTCCACCCTGCTCGCCGCGCCTCCGGGGGCCACGCCGCTATCACCTCCGGCACCGCCGAAGTCACTCGCGCCGCATGTTCCGGCGAGTTGGAAGGTCGGCACAGCCACGCTGAAGGTCACGCCGCAAAAGATGCTGTGGATGGCTGGCTACGCGGCGAGGAAAAAACCGGACGAGGGGAAAGTACAGGAGCTTTTTGCCAAGGCGCTGGCGCTTCAAGATGAGCAGGGGAACAAGCTCGTTTTCGTCACGCTGGATCTCATCGGCGTGCCGCAGCTCATGCGACGGGCCGTGACGGCGGAGGCGGAAAAGCAATTCAAGCTTCCACAGGCCAATCTGGTCATGAACGCCTCGAATCCGAACGGTCCGGTCGATCACGAGGTGCCGGCGCTGCGTGTGGAAGCCCCGGACGGCACGCTGAAAGCCACGCTCTTTGGGTATGCCTGCCACAACACCTCGCTCGGCTTTTACAACTGGTGCGGCGACTACGCGGGCTTTGCTCAAGAATACCTCCAGGAGCATCGCCCGGGCTTCACGGCCTTGTTTTTGATGGGCTGCGGCGGCGATCAGAATCCCTATCCACGCCGCAGCGATGTCGTTCCGGGCGTCACCGATCTGGAACTCTCCATGCAGCATGGTCGCTCGCTCTCGAATGCTGTCGAGATGGCGCTCAGTGTGAATCCGCGTGCCGTCGCCGGGCCGATCCGTGCGGCGTATGAGGAGATCAAGCTCAGCTACGCGAACAACAAGCGAGCCGATCACGACTATCCCGTACAGGTGATCAAGATCGGCAAAGATCTGACCTTCATCACGCTCGGCAGCGAGGTGGTGGTTGATTATTCCCTGCGCTTCAAACGCGAATTAGCGGGCGAGTCAGGTGTGTGGGTGGCCGGTTATTCCAACGACTACACCGGCTACATGCCGAGCCTCCGCGTGCTCAAAGAAGGCGGCTACGAAGCCGCTGCCGGATGGGCTGAGGATGTCGAGGACCGCATCGCAAACAAAGTCCACGAGATGCACAAGAAGCTGGATTGATCACTGCGCCGGGCGTGGTCCGGGCGGTGGTCCCTTGCGACGCTTTTCGGGGTCTTCGGGCGTTATACCGATCACGATGTCCCAGGTTCCCACCAAGCCATCGTTGGCAGGTTTGAACTCGCGAATGACCGAGAGCCTCTGGGCTTCGTCGCGGATGCTTTTCAGGATGCCATCCTTCTCATTCTGCGGCTCGCCCGCCAGATAGAGCTGCGTGGTGAGCATGCGTTTGCCGTTTTGCATGACGGCGATGTGATAATGCCGCGTGCGTCCGGTGTAGAGGCCGGGCTTGATGCTGCGGAAGCGATACTCGCCTTTCTCGTTCGTGGTGATCTTGCCAAAGCCCTGAAACTGTGGATCGCGCTCCTTGCCTTTCTGCGTGCCGCGACTGTGGATGTAACAGCCGTTATTGTCCGCCTGCCAGAGTTCGATCAATGCGTCAGAGATCGGCTTGCCATCCACATTGAGAAGGCGTCCACCAAACTCAGTCACGATGCCGCCCGCAGGCGCTTTTCCACCGACGATCTGAGTCAGGTCGTTGTCCTGATCGAGCGGCAAATGGTCCGGGTAATAGGGGCCTTCCGTCGCACGAGGTGTCAGCGTGAGTGCCTCGGCATACACGCTGCTGGTGATGATGCCGCCGGTGCTGAAGATCAGGCTTTGCAGCAGCTTACGGCGACTTTGCGGGATATGGAAAGGATGAATGATGGAGTTCATGAGTGGTCTTGTTTCAACTTCGGTCATTCCGCAAGGTTGCGTCCCATGTGGATCATTGCGGCTGTAATAGCGCCGGCTTCTGGCCCTTTGCCGTGACTTCATACCATCCTGGAAAGCCACGCCACGAGACTTGGCCCTTCGCATCCGTCTTTAACGTGACCTCCGTGTGCCACTTCCGGCCGATCCATTCCTCCAAAACCTCGCCGCGAGGGCGGATGGACCAGTCTTTGGACCAGGACGCGGCCTCCGGCTTCCAGTGCGAGCCTTCCCAGAAGCCCCACAGCAGAAAACTCGTGTAAGCCGGATGGCTGAAGACGGCGATGAGCACATCCCGCGTGTAGTCGGCGGCGAGTTCTTCGTCCTCGGTGGTCACGATGTCGTATTCGGTGATGGATTGATGCGGAACGATCTTCGCAAATTGATCCGTTACGGCCAGCAGATGCTCCGGCGAAGGCAGGTAGCTCTCGTGGAAGTGCGCCTGATTGCCGAGGCCAGCGACTTTGAATCCATCGGCGTTCAACTTCTCGATGTAGGTGAAAGTGTCATCGCACTGCGGACCGGGACGGAAGACCTGATCCTCGTTGATGAAGAAAGGCAACTTCGTGAGCGAGCGAGCCAGCGTGAAGACCTCGCGGTCGAGGGTTTCGAGGCCGGGACGCTTATTCAGCATGTCCGCACCGCCCCAGGCGATGGGATGATTGATCACATCCCACTCGATGACGCGATCCTTCACAAAGGCCATGCGCTCCTTCACGCTGTCGAGCGTGCGCTGGCGGATCTCGGCGTTGTCTTTGATGTCGTGCAGATTGAAGGGCGTGGCCACCTGCATGAGGTAATGCCCGCGCACGTCGATGTGGCGCTCGGACAACCATTGGAAGGCGGTGTCGATCTCCGCATTGCGTTTGGCTTTTCGGCCTTCATCGAAATCAGGAGCCCAGTTGCCATCTTTGAGGTCGTTCTCGAAAACGACGATGCTGAAGAGCTTTTCCACGATTTCGCGGTAGCGGCGGTCGTCCTCGCTTGCGCTGCTGAAACGCTTCGCCACCACGGCGGAGCCAAAACCAAAGGCGTGACGCTTCAGCGAGAGTTTTACCTTCGTTTCCGCCAGCGGCTGGCCGTCAGCGTCCTTCACGATCATCGCCAAATCCTTCTTCCGATGCTGCTCGATGCGCTCCAGTGCCGCTTTGCGCCACGGCGCATCGGGTTCGCGGCCCGCGTAAGTGCGCGGAATGAGTTTCGCCTTGGGGAACAAGGCCACGTCCATCGTCGCGGGATACTTCAGCACGCGGATGCTCTCCACCTCGATGCTTTGCTCCTTGTGCCCGCACAGCAGCACCACCGCCGCCTTGTCAGCAGGCACCGCATCTTCCGCTACAAACACCACCGGCTGCTCCGTCCACTCACGCAGAATGCCCACGCCAATCGTCGGCCCGAAGGAAGTGTAAGGCGCACCTCGGAGCTGAAGCTTTGCCTCCACCTCGCCGGATGCCTCCGTTCCCACGACTCGCGCTTTGATGATCGCCAGCACACGTTCCTTTTTCGCGATCTCTGGGAAAACTGGAGCCGTGAACTGCGCCGAGTAAGCCTTCGCCGGGTCCGCCTTCGTGATCGTGATGCGCTTCCCGATCTCCAGCGACTCCACCTTGCCCGCCGTGGCCGAAGCGCTGGCCTGCAGCGCCGCCTCTCCACGCACATCCGTGCCTCCCTGTGGCAGGTCGAGAGCTAGGGCTGAGGAAACAAAGAGCGGCAGTAACAAGAACTTCATGGCGAACTTCTGTGGCTTGTTTTGCTGCCGCTGACAAATGCGAAGGTGCTGACGGCGTATTGTTTGAATGCGTCTCATCGCCTTTCTCTTCCTCGCTCTGGCCAGCTTTGCCGCTGAAGCACCGCTTTCGCTGACTCTTCAAAGCCGCTCTCCCACGGGCAGGGCCGTGCTAGTGAAGGAGCAATGGCTGCCCTCCCGCACGGCCATCATCGTGTGTGACATGTGGGACCTGCATCACTGCAAAAATGCCGTGACGCGTGAAGGCGAGATGGCTCGAACTCGAAGCCAAGGGCCTCAATCCCAAAGCGCCGTGGACCAAACAGATCGACACGCTGCGCATCGACCAGGCCAAGGACGCCATCAGCGACAGCGGCGCGGAGATTTGGAACCTCCTCGAATCGCGAAACATCGACAACGTCATCCTCATGGGCGTGCATTTGAATATGTGCGTGAGCGGTCGCCCCTTTGGCCTGCGGCAGATGGCGAAGAACGGGAAGCACGTCGTGCTCATGCGCGACATGACCGACACGATGTACAACCCCGCCCGCTGGCCCTTCGTGAGCCACACACGGGGCACCGAGCTCTTCACGCAGCATGTCGAGCGGCTCATCTGCCCCACCATCACCTCGGATCAACTCGTCGGCGGCCAGCCCTTTGCCTTTAGCGAGGCCACCGCAGGCAAAAAACGCCTTCAAATCATCCTCCTCGGCGACAGCACCACCGAGGCGAGCATCCCGAAAAAATTCGCGCCCGATGAGCCGCAGTTCGAGGACATGCTCCGCGTCAAACTCGCCACCGAGGGCGATCTGCCGCCCTGTGATGTGTACAACGAAGGTGTCAGTGGCGAGTTCATCCGCCGTCTGCTGGATACCCGCTACGACAAAGCCGTGAAGACCAAGCCGCAGGCCGATTACATCTTCATCCGCTACGGGCTGAATGATGCCGCGAAGGTCAAAGACTTTAAAACCGCCTTCCCGAAGGATTTTCATGAGTTGCTCGAACGCCTGCGTCAAGACCACCCGAAGGCCATGCTCATCCCCATGACCGCCATTCCCTATGCGCTCGATAAT
>JAGKWZ010000095.1 GCA_021151605.1 Verrucomicrobiaceae bacterium | reverse complement strand
GCACGCCGCGCAGGTAGATGCCAGCATTGCCACGCGGCACTTGAGGGAGTTTGAGTGCGGTTGCTGGCACGAGCTTAGTGCTGAATGAGACGGGCGTGAAGTCGAGCAGCTTCCGCTTCGCGATGCCTTCGCGGATGAAGGTGGCGATGTGATCGGCGGTGAAGGCTTCGTCGGACTTCCAGGGGTTCGTGGCGTCGGGATCGTTGTATTTGCCGAGCGCGGGCAGGGCGATGGATTTGTCGCGATTCGGAAGATCACGCCAGAGAGCCTTCACATGCACCATGCCGGTGTGGCGGATGCGCCAGATGAAGCAGAAGAGCTGCTCAAAGGCCGCCTGCCGCTCCTTACCCTGGGCGGAGGCGTAGTCGTGGTAAAGCTCGACGTAGCGGGTGTAGAGCGTGAGATCGCCGAGACGTGCGCGGATGGCGGCATCGTTGCTCAAAGAGCGGGCTTCATCGAGCAGGCGATACATTCGGCCGAGCAGGTCATCACTGAGGGCCTGGCGCTTCGTGCCATCGAGCAAGGTGTAAAACTTCGCTATTGGGGCGCTGGCGGGGCCGAAGGATTTATCGAGGAAGTCAGCGACGAGGGCTTCGAGGTTCTGCGCCTCCTTCACATCCCACATCAGGCGCGTGGCGAGGTAATAACCGAGGCCGTTGGGGCCGAAGTTGTCGCTCGATTCCGCCGACATAAAGCGTGCGCCGCTTTGATGGAAGTGCGGGATGGTAGTGCGCAGGTAGTCGAGATTCCCACCGCGTGCTGCGCCGGGCAGATCTCGGTCCCAGGTGTTCACGCTGTAGTATTCGCGGATGCCGAGCGTCTTCGTTTTGGCCTGCCAGCCGGAGAGGAGCTGATCGATGGTGTAGCCGCCGCGGATGAAGCCGGTGGCCACGCTGATCACGACCTGCGGATGCGCCTCGATGGACGGCGGCGGCGAGTGCTCATTGTAGGCATACATGCCAACGAAGCGGCCCGGATGCTTGGCATTCACCGCCTCAGCGACTTCATTCGCCAACAGCAGTGCGCGATCACTCACACTGCCAATCTTCGCGCAGTCGCTGCATTCGCACCAACCTCCGCCATCACTCGGATCGCAGGAGACGGAGTCGAGAGTCGGGTCTTGAGCAAACTGGCTCAGGGCATCTGCCACGACGAGTTTCCGCAGATCGGCGTTCGCGGTGCAGAACTTCGGCCTTTGGCGTTTGCCTTCCACGAGCGCGAGGTATTCGGGATGCTTTTCAAACTCTGCCTCGTGGCGCTTCATGATGCCATCGTAGGCATGGCCGGTGCTCAGCGTGATGCCAGCAGTGGCTCGATTGCGGCGATTCCACTGCTCGTAATCCGCCTCGCGTTCTTCGAGATAACCAAATCCGGCCCAAATCCGCCGCGAGTGGTAGTCGGGTGATTCACTGACATCGATGTCGATGCTTAGTGATGGCAGGTGCGGCACGATCTCCCAGGTTTTGCCAGGAAAGAACTGCCGGAAGCCGAGGCGATGCAGCAGATCCCACACCGCATGCTCCACGGCCTGATGCGTGTTTCCGATGATGACGAGCCTGTCCTTCTCCGAATGGATCGAGTAGTCCTCGCGAGCGCTGATAGGGATCGTGGCTGGACTTAGACTGAGCAGGATGCAGCGCGGCACGGCCTTTGTTTCCACCGTGAATGCAGCCCCAGTGATACGCTGGAGCATGGTGGCGAGTTCGTGAGCGGTAGGCTTCAGCACTTCTTCGAGCGCCACCACTGGCACCAAGGATCGACCATCTTGCGTGAGCTGAATGGTTTTGGCGTGAAGACCAGCGACAAGGATGAACGCGAGGATGAAAATGCGGAACATGACGAGCATACGCTGATCCGGGACCTCATCCTGCCCAAGGCCTAGAGCCTTCTCTGCCTCGCCGCCTCAAAAAGCATCACGGCGCCGGCGGCGGAGACGTTCAGGGACTCGACGCCGTTTTCCATGGGGATGCGCAGGCGGGTGTCACAGGCGGCCATGAGGTCGGGGCTGACGCCGCGGCCCTCGTTGCCGAGCAGGAGAAGGGTGGGCTGACGCCAGCCGTAGTCGGTGTAGTCCAGCTCCCCTTCCCCGGCGGCGGCCACGAGGTGCAGATCATGCTCCGTGCGCAGGTTTAAAAGCACCTCGGAGGACACATCCACCATCACCGGAAGGCGGAAAGCGGAGCCCATGGAGCTTCGTAGCACTTTCGGAGAAAAGACATCCACACTGCCGCCGAGCACGATCACGCCAGCGGCTCCTGCGGCCTCCGCCGTGCGTAGCAGGGTGCCCATGTTGCCGGGGTCCTGAATGCGATCTAGCCCGAGAAAGAGGCTGCCTTTTCCCTGAAACACCTTGGCAGCATCCAAAACGGGACGCTGGGCGATGAGGATGATGCCCTGGCTCTGCACGGTGTCGCTGAGGGCGTCCAACACCTCGCGCTGAGTCCACAAAACAACGCTCTTTTGAGCCGAGAGCTGCTGCACGAGCGCGAGAAGGCGGGCATCATCGCTGCCAGAGGCGACAAAGGCGGACTCCACGACGATGCCGGATTTGACGGCCTCTTCCGCGAGTCGCAGTCCATCCACGAAGATGAGCTCTGGCTCACGGCCATCACGCACGCGGCGGGCGTGTTTGATACGTTCGTTACTCGGACTGGTGATTTGGGGCTGCATTCGCGGCCCTTGGTTAGCCGAGGAGCAAGAGCTGCGCAATGCCGCCCGTATGCCCTGCTTGATCCGTTCCCCCCTCATCGCTCTCGTGATCGCCAGCCCTGTGTGGGCTGGTGAAGTGCTCACGTTTGAAAAACACGTCCGCCCGATCCTGAAGGCGCAGTGCTTCCACTGCCATGGAGAAGACGGCGAAACCAAAGGCGGCCTCGACGTGCGTCTGGCACGTTTTTTGATCAAAGGCGGCAAAGAAGGCCCGGCCATCATCCCCGGCGACGCCGCGAAAAGTCACCTGCTGGAGCTGGTGAAGAAGGGTGAGATGCCCAAAGGCAAAGCCAAGCTGAAGGACAAGGAGATCGCCACGCTAGAGCAGTGGATCGCCCAAGGTGCCAAGACCTCCCGCGTGGAGCCGGAGAAGCTCGGGCCGGAACATGCTTTCACGGACGAGGAGCGTGCTTGGTGGGCTTTTCAGCCGATCAAAAAGCCGGAGGTGCCAGGCGTAGGAGCGCTTGCCAAAGCGCCATCTGGGGAGGCAGCACCGCGTTCTGGCGAACGCGCCTACTTGAATCCCATCGACACCTTCATCGCCGCGAAGCTGAAAGAAAACGGGCTGCAATTCTCTCCCGAGGCTGATCCGCGCACGCTGGTGCGCCGTGCGAGCTTTGACCTCACCGGTCTGCCTCCGGCAAAAGAGCCGGAAGCTCCCTCCTACGAGGCGCTGGTGGACCGCCTGCTCTCCTCCGAGCACTACGGCGAGCGCTGGGGCCGCCACTGGCTGGACATCGCGGGCTATGCGGACTCTGACGGCTACACGGACAAGGATCTGGAGCGTGCCTGGGCCTGGAAGTATCGAGACTACGTCATCGCTGCGCTGAACAAGGACAAGCCCTTCGATGAGTTCGTGCGCGAGCAGCTCGCGGGTGATGAAATGGTGCCGCAACCGCACAAAAATCTGAGCGCGGATGCCATCGAGAAAATCACCGCCACCGGCTTCCTGCGCATGGCGGCGGACGGCACGGGCGCGATGAATGACAAAGCGGCGCAAAACGCCAGCATCGCGGACACGATCAAGATCGTGAGTACCGCCTTTTACGGCATGACGGTGGGCTGTGCCCAGTGCCACGACCATCGCTATGACCCGATCACGCAGGCCGACTACTACCGGATGCGGGCCATCTTTGAGCCGGGCTTCAATACTACGAGCTGGAAGACTCCGGCGGGACGTCTGGTCTCTCTTTTGACCGATGAAGAGCGGGCCATCGGCGCGAAGATCGAGGTCGAGGCCAAGAAGATCGATGCCGCCCGACTGGTGAAGCAGGAGGAGTTCATCACTGAAGTGCTGGAGAAGGAACTGGCGAAAGCCCCGGAGAAGGATCGCGATGCCCTGCGCACCGCCTACCGCGCCGAGGTGAAGAAGCGCACACCGGCTCAAGTCGCTCTTTTGAAAGCCTGGCCACGTGTGAATCAGCTCAGCGGCGGCTCGCTCTACCTCTACGACAGCACCTACAAAACCAAGCACGCCGACACACTGAAGCAGATGACCGCCGATGCCACCGCCGTGCGTGCCACGAAGCCGAAGGAGGAGTTCCTCCACGCCTTCCAGGAGCAGCCAATGGCCGAGACCGCCCTGCCGCCGACACATCTTTTCTTCCGTGGCGACATCGAGCAGCCGAAGGACGTGGTGAAACCGGGAGATCTGACCGTGCTCGCCTCCTTCCGCCCCATCGAACTGCCGGTGAAGGACAAGGCGCTGCCGACCTCGGGCCGTCGTCTCGCTTTTGCCAAATCGCTGACGGATGGGAAACACCCGCTGCTGGCGCGTGTGATCGTAAATCAGGTCTGGCTGCGGCACTTCGGCAAAGGTCTCGTCAATACGCCGAACGACTTCGGCCAACTTGGCGAAAAACCCAGCCATCCCGAGCTGCTCGACTGGCTGGCCAGCGACTTTATGGCGAACGGCTGGAGCCTGAAACGCCTGCACAAGCTGATCATGACGAGCCGCACCTATCGCCAAAGCTCCGTCCGTGATGACGAGCGGGACCGTATCGACCCGGACAACCGCCTGCTCAGCCGCATGAATGTCCGCCGCCTGGAAGCCGAGACGCTGCGGGATGCCTTCCTAGCCGTAAGTGGGAAGCTGAATCCCAAAATCGGCGGTGCTCCCGTGCCAGTGACGTTTAACGAAGAGGGCCAAATTATCCTCGGTGTGGACACCCGCGACACCGCCGGGCGTCAGACGGGCAAGTTTGTCAGCATGAATGGCGAGGACTACCGCCGCAGCATCTACGTCCAGGCTCGCCGCAGCACGCCGCTGGAGATGTTCGCCGCCTTTGACGCTCCAGCGATGACGGATGCGAACTGCGCCATGCGCCCGAACACCACCGTGAGCCCGCAGAGTCTGCTTTTGATGAACAACCTCTACATGCGCGAGCACGCCCAGGACCTGGCGCAGCGCGTGGTGAAGGAAGTCGGCACCGATGTCGAGAAGCAGGTGGCCCGCGCCTGGGAACTGGCCCTGAGCCGGACACCGAGCATGGCCGACGAGCAGGAAGCCGTGACCTTTGTGAAAGCCCAGACGGAGCATTACAAAGCCACCCCGGCCAAGCTGGAGAAGGTCAGCGGCCCACCCGAGAAGGCCGATGCCGCCCCTGAGCTTCTCGGCCTGACGGCGCTGTGCCACGCGTTGATGAGCTCGAATGAGTTCCTCTATGTGGACTAAGCACGAACGGGCTTAAGGTTACGAAACCGTCACATGTTACTGGCGACAAGATTTTGACAGGGAGCAAGTACTGACACGAAGTCTTTCAGGCTGACTGGCACGCTTCGGACCTATTTTTCATGCTTTCTCGTTGGATCATTAGCACACTCACCTGCCTCCTGGTGGCACCTGCCATCATGGCGCAATCGACCCTGCGCATTCGCGGGTCAGACACGCTTGGTGCCAAGCTGCTACCCCAATTGGCAGAGGCATTTAAAAAGCAGGCTGGCAAGGTAAGCTTCGACATCGCCGCAGAGGGCTCCTCCACAGCCTTCACCAATCTGGCCTCTGGCACGGCGGAAATCGGAATGTCTAGCCGCAAGGTAAAGCCAGAAGAGGGGGCGGAATTTCGTGCGAAGGGTCGTGATCTCCAGGAATTTGAGATCGCCTGGGACGTGATCGTGCTTGTGGTAAACAAAAACAATCCGGTGAGTGATCTGAAAAAAAAACAGGTTCTACAGATCTTCACAGGAGATATCCAAGACTGGAGTGAGGTCGGCGGCACACCAGGACAGATCTCCATTTATACCCGCAACACCTCCTCTGGCACCTACAAGGATTTCATGGGACTGGCGATGCGAGACCGCGAGTATGGTGCCAACAGCCAAAAGATGGCCGGCAATGAACAGATCGCTGCGGAAGTAGGGGCAAATCCAAATGGTATCGGCTATCTCGGGCTAGCCTATGCCCATGCTCCCGGCACGAAAATCGTCTCCATTGATGGGGCTCTGCCAAGCACGGCAGAGGTGAAGAAATACCCATATGCCAGACCCACCTTTCTTTACACGAATGGAACGCCGACAGGCACCACGAAAAGCTTCATCGACTTCTGCCATTCCCCCCCTGGAGAGGCGATCATTACCAAAGTGGGGTTTGTTCCAAAATCGCGCGCAAAATAATGTCAAAATCGCCCTTTGCCGCGCCGTGTGCAGGGGCCGAGTTTCCACTCTGATCCCTTTTCTAAAGTTTGCCCTATGCATGACGCACCCCCGCCTGAGCGCACACCTTTGAGCACCTTGCTGCTCAAGAGCCAGCGGCGGACATTCCTTGGAGTGGATAAGCAAAAGGCGATCCGCAGCTTTTTCGCCCTAAACTCCAGTGCAGCCATCATCGTGCTGGCACTCATCATGATTTTCCTTTTGCGTGAGGGCGTGGACTTTCTGCCGACTTACCGGCGCGAGTTAACGACCTACAGGAAGGCAGGACTGGAATTTTGTGACCTCATCAGCCGCCCGCTCGCCAAGCATCAGCAGCTTTGCAGCCGCCTCCGCCGAGCGATGAGCGCCTCTCTGAACACCATCACTCAGCCCGCGCGGCTCCGGCGTGACGCTGCCTACCAGCAAATGCGCGAGGTGGAGGAGCAGACGCGCCTTCAGCGTGCGGTGTTGACCAATCAACTGGCACTCATTCCGGCCCCGACTCCTGAAAAACTTTCGGCTGCCAGATTGGAGCTGCGGGAAGCAACTCGCGCTGCCGTGAATCGTCTGCCAGCCACGCCATTCCTTACACCAGCCGAGAATAAGCAACTCAAACGCGAGCTCTCACTACTTAGTCCTGAGACCGCCGAGCTGCCCGTCGTCCTGTCTTTGCTCTCCTCCGCCTACATTCGGGTGGATCAAGAGGCGCATCAAAGCTTCAAGCCGATCGTGGAAGCTGTTGAGATGTTCGAAACCGCGCCCGACTCGCTGCATGAGCTGCTCGACGGCCTGAAAAAGCAGGCCCGGGCGACAAAGGAACTTGCTCTGGCTGAGTATGCTGCGGCGAACCACAAGCCCGTGGATTTTTCAGGTCGTGCAGCGCAGATGACCTCACAAATTCCCGAGATCAGCGCGCGCATCGCTGGCTACATCAGCCTGGCAGAAAAAGCCTCGTCAGCTCTACCAGATCGGGCAGGCACCGCCGAGGCTACCGAACTGCTCCAGGAAGTTCGCGAACTGCTGCCAATACATCTTGGAGAGATGAAGAGCGCTGCCAAACTGCTGCCGGAATGGCGGCATGACAAACGCGTCACCTACTTCCAGGTCGTCGTGGCTTTCTTCTTCGGAGACGCCTGGATCACGAACAGCTCCTGGCAGGACTTCTTCGGATTTGTGCCACTGCTGGCGGGCTCGGTGCTCATCGCGCTCATCGCCGTCCTGATCGCCACCCCCTTGAGTGTGCTCGCGGCGATTTATACCAACCAATTTGCTGGAGCACGTGAGCAGGACTTCATCAAACCCATTATCGAGTTCATCCAGGCGATTCCCTCCGTGGTCCTTGGCTTCATTGGCATTTCTCTGCTCGGAGACGTGATCAAGGATGTCAGCGAGTGGAGCTGGTTGCAGTGGGTGCCTGGTTTCCCGATTCAGGAACGGCTCAACATGTTTAATGCAGCCTGCCTTCTCGCACTGATGGCGCTTCCAACCATGTACAGCCTGACTGAAGACGCGTTGAACAATGTGCCACGCGCCTACATCGACGCCTCCGATGCTCTTGGGGCCACCAAACTTCAGACAGTCTTCCGTGTCGTCGTGCCCGCCGCGCGGTCTGGTATCGCCGCTGCCGTGCTGCTCGGACTTGGGCGCGTCATTGGCGAGACTATGGTGGTGCTCCTGGTCGCCGGAAACCGCATCGCCATTCCTGACTTCAGCGCGGGGCCAGGCGTCATCTTCCAGCCAGCACACACCCTCACAGGCATCATCGCCCAGGAGCTTGGCGAGGTGTCGCGTGGCAGTTCTCACTGGCAGGCTCTTTTTATGGTCGGCATCGTGCTTTTCGTGATCTCCTTGCTCGTGAACTGGTGCGCGCGAGCCTTTGTGCGCCGCTTTGAACTTTCCAAATCATGAGTCTGAAACCCACCGCTGGAAGCAATCCCTTTCTGGGTGCCAAATCGCGCATCGAGCGGCGAGAAACGATGGTTCGCTGGCTGCTGCGCCTGTGCACCTTTTTCATCGTGGCCGCGACACTTGGTATCCTGGCTCATATTTTCATCAAAGGTGCCCCCGTCGTCTTCCGGTCTTCCTGGCCGTTTATCAACACCACCTTCCTCACTGAGCTGCCCTCCACGCTCCATGTCATCGAGGACGTCAAGGGACACCGCCAGGAAGTGGATGTCACTCACGTCGATGAGGTGAAAGCAGCGCTCGGGGCCGACTTCCATGCCGATACCACCATCGCCTACTCTGGCGGTGGCATCCTCGGCCCCATCGTTGGCACGGCTCTGCTGGTGTTCGTCAGCATCAGTGTCGCCCTCTTTCTTGGCGTCTCCTGCGCCATTTACCTCAGCGAATATGCCAGCAAAGGAAAGCGCGTGGAGATGATCCGGCTCGCCATCCTGAATCTCGCCGGCGTGCCCTCTGTTGTCTTCGGCCTCTTCGGCCTTGGAGCCTTCGTTTTGACCGCACCCGTGCTGACCGACCTTCCGCTGGAGCGCAGTCTGCTGAAAATCCCGCTCGGTTTCAGCTATCTCAGTTTCCAAGGTTGGGACACCTGCGTGCTCAGTGGCGGCTTCACCCTCGCTTTTGTCATCCTTCCCGTCATCATCACAGCTAGCGAGCAGTGCCTGCAAGCTGTCCCGCAGGGTTTTCGCGAGACAAGCATGGCCCTCGGAGCCACGCGCTGGCAGACCATTCGCTACAGCGTCCTGCCCTTTGCCATGCCCGGAATTCTGACCAGCAGCATCCTCGGCATTGCCCGAGCTGCTGGAGAAACCGCTCCCATCATGTTTACCGCAGCTCTCGCCTTTAAAGACAAGCTGCCCTGGCAGAAAGACCTGCCACCACTACCTGCTGACGCGGGCCTATTCGCGCAGTGGGAGCAGAGCATTGGGCGCTTCCTCGGCATCTTCACCGAGTCCGTCCAGGCCCTGCCCTACCACATCTACACCATCGCCGCCAAGATCCCCCAAAACGAATACTCCGAACGTGCCCAGTACGGCTCCGTCTTCATCTTCCTCGTCCTCGTCGCGGCACTTGCCGCAGGGTCGGTTTTGCTGCGCAGGCATCTGAGGGCCAAATTCCGCTGGTAAGCCATCTGAGAGAATACCCAGTCATGCTAACGTCGTCAAAAATCACTGCCCCACCACCACCTGTCGTGATGGTGCGAGACATGGACTTCGCCTACGGTGGCAGCCGCGCGCTGACTGACATCAATGTCTCCTTTGAGCGCCACCGCGTCACCGCCCTCATCGGCCCCTCCGGCTGTGGAAAGAGCACCCTTCTCCGCTGCATCAACCGCATGAATGACCGCGTCCCTGGGGCACGCGTGACGAAGGGCGAGATCCTCGTCAAAGGCAAAAACGTCCACGACGACGATGTGGACCTCACCCAGCTCCGCAAACAAGTCGGCATGGTCTTCCAAAAATCCAGCCCCTTCCCGAAGAGCATTTACGAAAACGTCGCTTACGGTCTGCGCACTCATGGCGAAAAAACGCCCGACATCCTGGATGACGCCGTCGAGCGCGCCTTGCGTTCCGCCGCGCTGTGGGAGGAGCTGAAGGACCGGCTCAAACAAAACGCGCTCAGCCTTTCTGGAGGCCAGCAGCAGAGGCTCTGCATCGCCCGCGCCATCGCCACGCAGCCCGATGTCCTGCTCATGGACGAGCCCTGCTCCGCGCTCGACCCCATCGCCACGCTGAAGATCGAGGAACTCATCCACCAGCTCGCCCACGACTACACCGTCATCATCGTCACCCATAATATGCAGCAGGCTGTGCGAGTCAGCGACTTCACCGGATTTCTCCATCTAGGAAAGCTCATCGAGTACCGTCCCACCGAGGAAATGTTCACCCACCCTCGCGAAAAACTCACCTCATCCTACCTGCGCGGCACGTTCAGTTAATGAGGCACGATTGAGGCGAATCGAACTTCCCGGTTGCGTGGCGCGGGGGAGCGGGCTTCATCGGCGGGTATGTCTTCTGTTTCTCACACGACTCCGCTTATTCTTCCGTCACTCCTGGCATCTGATTGGTCCAAAGTAGGTGCCGAGGTCCAGCGGGCCGAGGAGGCTGGCGTCCAATGGCTGCATCTGGATGTGATGGACGGTGCCTTCGTGGACAACATCTCCTTCGGGCCGCAGATGGTGCAGACCGTGCGAAAGTGCACGGGGATGTTCCTGGATGTACACCTCATGATCCACCGGGCGGATCACTATCTGGAGCGCTTCCTCAAAGCTGGCGCGGATAACATCACCATCCATGTGGAGGCAAACTACGAAACCTCCGTTGCCGAGACCTTGCAGCGCATCCGTGCTGCCGGGAAACAATGCGGCATCGCTCTGCACCCGAACACGCCTTTTGAAGCTGCGATCCCGTATGCGGACATGATCGATCTCTTGCTCGTGATGACGGTGGTCCCCGGCTTCGGAGGCCAGCCTTTCATGGAAAAAGAAACGATGCCCAAGCTCGCCGCAGCGCGGGATTACCGTGATGCCCATGGGCTGAAGTATCACCTCGAAGTCGATGGCGGCATCTACACGCACACGGCTCCCATTGCGAAAAAGCACGGAGCGAACCTCTTTGTCTGCGGCACTTCGTTCTTTGGTCAGCCGGATGCCAAGGTGGCGATGACAGAGCTAGTTCAAGCGGTGGCTTGAGTTCCATTTGCTAGCCCGCCTTGCCAGCGGGATCAAACCTCGCTAGTCTCAGAAAATGAGGAATTTAAGGTATCTATTTGGGTTCGTGGGCGCGCTTGCAGGCAGTTTGCAGGCGCAGACTCTGGCACCTGCGACTTCACCAGCAGCAACGGCGGCTCCGGCCGTTTCGCCCGTGATTGGGATACCCGATCCTGTAGCGCAGCTTGGGAAGCTCAGTGCTCTCGGTACATTGCCAAACTGGTCGGAGCTGGAAGCCTACGCTGGCAGCATGACGAGGGAGGAATTTCAAAAGGTCTGGAAGGAGCTTTTTTCCGAGGCCAATGCACTGCCACCGCCCTTCGAGATCACCGAAGAGGCCTTGCTGGTGCCGACGGGCCAGGATGCCATGCCGAAGCTGAAGCTGGCCTTCCGTCCAGTGGGGCAGACAGGCAGCCCTGTGACGAACTCCTGGCACAGGGCACGTGATTTGCCGCCGCTGAATGGCCGCCCATTGCTGAGTGATCTGCACATCGCGCTGGACCCTGGTCACATCGGCGGCTCTTGGGCGATCATGGAGGAGCGCTTCCTGAGCTTCAAAATGGGGGAGTCGATCCGCGAAGGGGATCTATCCCTGCTGACCGCAAAGATTCTCAAGGAAAGGCTCATGGCGCTCGGAGCCATCGTGAGCCTGGTGCGGGAGAACAACGACCCAGTGACACCAAAACGTCCAGCAGACCTCGAAAAGGACGCGCGTCAGATTCTCGCCGATGCTGGCTTTCCAGATCCAGCGCCGACCTACCAAGGTGTGACCGGTGACGCGAAGCTGCTGACGGTGCAGTGGCAGAGTGAAAAGCTTTTTTACCGCGTCAGCGAGATCCATGCCCGTGGCGAGCGTGTGAACAAGCAGATCAAGCCTGACCTCGTGGTGTGCCTGCACTTCAATGCCGAATCCTGGGGAGACTCCACGGCACCGCAGTTCTCACCACAGAATCATTTGCACATCCTCGTGAACGGCTGCTACTCGAATGCCGAGCTGATGCAGCAGGATGTTCGCTTCGAGATGCTGGCCCGGCTTTTCGGGCGCGTGCATGAGGAGGAACTACCTCTGGCAAAGTCCATCGCAGAGAGCACGGCGCGCACTACGGGGCTGCCCGCCTATGTCTATACCACGCCAAACGCCCGCAAGCTGCCTGACAATCCGTATGTGTATGCACGGAACCTGCTAGCCAATCGCATCTACCGCTGCCCGGTGATCTACCTGGAGCCCTATGTCATGAATCACGAAGAAACTTACCGCCGCCTGATCGCGGAACATTATCTCGGGCGCACGCTCATCGGCGGGAAACTGGTGACGAGCGCCATCGAGGACTATGTGCGCGGTGTGGTGGATGGGCTGGTGAATTACTATCAAAACCACCGCCGCGACTCATGAAGGTTCTGATCATTGGATGCGGATTTGTCGGCGAGCGCACGGCAGATCTGTTCCACGCTGGCGGCCATGAAGTCATCGGCGTCACCCATTCCCCAGCCTCTGCCGAGCGGCTAATGGCGGCTAAACCCTGGCAAGTGTTGGCCTGCGATGTGTCTGCGATCTCCGATGTCCAGGCCCTGCGTTCGAAAACCGGCATCGTCGATGCCTTCATCCACTGCGCCAGCTCCAGCAAGGGCGGGGCGGAGATGTATCAGGCGGTTTATGTCGATGGCATGACGCACCTCATCTCGGCCTACCCAGAGGCCTGGGAGCTCTACACGGGCAGCACGAGCGTTTATCCACAGACAGACGGCAGTCAGGTGGACGAGACAAGCCCTGCCGAACCAGGCAAAGATACAGGGCGGCTGCTCCGTGCGGCGGAAGAGATCACGCTGGGCAAAGGTGGCACGGTGGCGCGGCTCGCAGGCATTTATGGTCCTGGGCGCTCCTTTGTGCTGAAAAATCTGCTCGAAGGCAAAAGCGGCATCGAAGTCAATGAAGGCGCTCCTGACGGCCGCCTGCTGAATCAGATTCATGCTGACGATGCTGCCTCAGCACTGGTCCACCTCGTCACAGGCAAGCACGCAGGCATATTTAATGTCGTCGATGACGCGCAGATGACGCAGAAGGCCTGTTTGGAGAAGCTGGCGGCTCTCTTCAGCCTGCCGGTGCCTGAAACGAAGGCTCCTGACGCCAATCGGAAGCGCGGGTGGACTCACAAGCATGTTTCCAACGCGAAACTCCGAGCGACGGGCTGGAAGCCTGTGTATCCCAGCTACTTCGATGCAGTCCGCGATGATCCTCAGCTAGTCTCCTCGATTTTGGCTCTCGTGGATGAAGCATCTGAGGTGCCTCTGCCCCGGGCGGAGAACATTGTCCTCATCGGTCTCATGGGCAGCGGTAAATCCACCGTCGGCAGGTTGGTGGCTCGGTTGCTGGGATTTCAGTTTGCGGACACCGATCACATGATCATCGACCGCGCGGGCTGCTCCATCCCGGAAATCTTCGCCAATGAAGGAGAGGTCGGCTTCCGCCAGCGGGAGAGTGCGGCGCTGCGTGAGCTTCTCGGCGCGCGCCATACCGTCATCGCTACCGGGGGTGGGATCATCACCCAGCCAGTGAATAAGCCGCTGTTACGCCACCTGGGCTTCATCACCTGGCTGGAGGCCAG
Source organism: Verrucomicrobiaceae bacterium (assembly GCA_021151605.1). Classification (GTDB taxonomy): domain Bacteria; phylum Verrucomicrobiota; class Verrucomicrobiia; order Verrucomicrobiales; family Verrucomicrobiaceae; genus Prosthecobacter. The sequence continues at coordinate 4,677 of JAGKWZ010000095.1, read as the reverse complement.
CACAGAGCTGCTCGTCCGCCGAACTGCGGCCAATAATGACCGCCCGCTACTTCGGGGTGAGGAGCCTCCAAGGGTGAAGCTGGAGCGGCTCATCCAGGAGCGTGCGCCGCTGTACAAAGCGCTCGCTGACTTACGCATCCTCACAGATGACCTCACTCAGGAAGAGAGCGCCTATGGTGTGGCCGAGAGTGCGCGCATCTTCTTTGCCCACCGGAGCTAGGATTTCGCCTCACTTCAGCGGCGATTCCAGGCACAGACGTATCAGTTTTTCAGCGATAGAAAGACTTTTTCCGCGCGGGGCCGGATGGGGATGACACGATGTTTGACACTGGCCGTGAAGCGATGACAATCAGCACAAATGGAGGTGCCACCCGATATACCTGAAGAGATCAAAAAAGAGAAAGGCCTGTGGGAGAAGACCCGCAAGTCTCTCATCGAACGTCTCAACAACTGGGAAGACCAGAAAACGTGGAATGAGTTCTACCAGACCTACTGGAGACTCATCTATTCGGTCGCCACAAAGGCAGGCCTCACTCGCGAAGAAGCCTTCGATGTAATCCAGGAAACGATCATCGCCATCGCCCGGCAGGTGCAAAAGGGGCAGTATGACCCCCGCGCCGGCTCTTTTAAAGCCTGGCTGCTTCAGATGACCCGCTGGCGCGTGCTAGATGTCTTCCGCGCCCGCAAGCGCCAGCCATCCCTCGCGGACCAGGGCAATGCCGACAGTGAAGACACGAGCAATCTCGCGATCGACCGCCTCAGCAATGAGAAGGACAACCTCCTCGAAAGCATTTGGGACAAGGAATGGCGGGATAACATCACCTCCGCCGCGATTGAGCGGGTCAAGGCCAAGGTCTCCCCGCGCCAGTTCCAAATCTTTGACTGCTATGTCATGAAGGGCTGGGGCGTGAAGAAGACCAGCGAGGCGCTCGGTATCAACGCCGCCCAAGTCTATCTGGCAAAGCATCGCGTCGGTGCCCTGGTGAAGAAGGAAGTGCAGGGACTCGAAGGCACGATGCTGTAAACAGCGTTTGATTCGACAAAACCTGCATCATGGGCGAACTGGAAGCGTTCAAGTAACGCAGCCCCCGTTCATGCGTCTGATTCGCTCCATTCTCCGTTTCGCTCTGCCCGTCATCATCCTCGGAGGCTGTATCTATGCGACTTGGTGGCTGCTTTCCCATCCGCCTGAGCAGCAGACAGTGACCATACCGCCCACGGTGGTTCGCGTCGAAGGCACTGTTTTGAAACGAGTCAGCTATGCCCTTCAGGTGCCATCTCAGGGCACCGTACAGCCGCGGACGCGAAGCACCCTGCTGCCTGAAGTCAGTGGTAAGATCACAGAGATGAGCCCCGCCTTCCGTCCCGGCGGCTTCTTTAACAAAAACGAGGTGCTGCTGAAACTCGACACGACGGATTACGAGACCGCCATCGTCATCGCCAAAGCAGAGGTGGCACAGACCGAGGTCGTGCTGGTGGAGGAAAAAGCCCGGGCCGAGCAGGCTAGGGAAAACTGGAAGGCACTCGGGCGGGGCGGTGAGCCCTCCGCTCTCGTGACTCGTGCCCCCCAGGTAGCGCAGGCTGAAGCCAACGTGGCAGCGGCGAAAGCGCGTGTGCTAAGAGCAGAACGGGACCTCGAGCGCACGATCATCCGCGCACCCTACGCCGGGCAGGTGCTGGAGCAGGCGGTGGATGTGGGGCAGTTTGTCACCCAGGGCACAGTCCTCGGGCGTGTCTTCGCCGTGGATTATGTGGAGATCCGTCTCCCGCTGCCTGAGCGTGAGAGCCAGTATTTGAGGCTGCCCCAGCCATTCCGTGACCAGCCGGTGAATCAGACTCCCAAAGTGGTGCTGAAAGCAACAGTGGCGGGCAAACCTGTAACTTGGGAAGGACGCCTCGTCCGGGTGGAGGGCAGCCTCGATGAGCAGACACGCCAAGCCACTGCCGTCGTTCAGGTGACCGACCCGTATGCCAGTCGTGCCGATGGAGCCCCACCGCTGACCATTGGTGCTTTTGTCGAGGCAGTCATCGCAGGTGACACCCTGGAGGATGTTTTCATCATTCCCCGTCAGGCAGTAAGAGCTGGAAATGAGATCATCCTGATCGATCAGCCTCAGAACACCCTCCGCAGAATGTCCGTAGAGCCGCTGGTTAGCACGGAGAAGCACATCGTCATCTCCACCAAAGCCGCCAAATCCCCCAAAGAAGGCGCTGTTCTCTGCATCACTCCGATTCCGTTCCCCGCCGATGGTGCTCGCGTGTTGCCTACCATTGACGGTCAGGCTCCACTACCCGTGACGAAGAAGGAAAAACCCGCAGGCAAGCCGCCCGTGGTCAGTCAAAAAGCCGACACCTGAGTGCAGCCTTCTACGCCCAACACACCCGTTCGCAGCCAAGGCGTTTCCCTCATCACGGCCACGGCCATCGTGGTCGCCAACATGGTGGGCACTGGCATCTTCACCAGCCTCGGCTTTCAGGTTGGTGACCTTCCCTCCGGCTTCACCATCGTGGTGCTTTGGGCGGTCGGCGGTCTTTGTGCCTTCTGCGGCGCGCTGGCCTATGGCGAACTCGCCGCCGCCATGCCTCGCTCCGGTGGAGAGTATCATTTTCTTTCCCGCACCTTCCATCCCTGCATCGGCTTCGTCGCAGGCTGGCTCTCCGCCACGGTGGGCTTCGCCGCTCCCATCGCATTGGCTGCCATGGCCTTGGGGAAATACTTCGCGGGCATTTCGGGCGTCGTTTCACCCGTGGCAGTGTCTCTTTTTGCGGTGGTGCTCGTCACGGTGGTCCATTCATTGGGCGTTCACGTCGGAGCGCGTTTTCAAAATGTGGCGACGTGGCTAAAGGTAGCCCTCATCCTCGTCTTCATCGGTGCTGGAATGTGCGTGACCAATCCCCAGCCCGTCCATTTTCTGCCAGAACCAGGAGACTGGAAGCTCATCACCAGCCCACCTTTTGCCATCAGCCTCGTCTTTGTGATGTACTCCTATGCTGGCTGGAACGCCGCCACCTACATCGTCGGCGAGATTCGCAATCCTCAGCGCAATGTGCCGCTCGCCATCGGCATCGGCACGTTCTTTGTCAGCCTGCTCTACATCGCGCTGAATGCCGTCTTCCTCCACGTTGCTCCGATGAAGGAACTGGCCGGGCAGGTGGATGTCGGCCATGTCGCTGCCAATTACATCTTCGGCCAAACGGGTGGGCGCATCATGTCCGGGCTGATTTGTCTCGGCCTTATCTCCAGCATTAGCGCCATGACCTGGGTCGGCCCCCGAGTGACCATGACCCTTGGGCAGGACTTCCGTATCCTAGCGCCATTCGCCATCTGCACCAGTCGTGGCGTCCCTCAGGTCGCCCTGCTCGCCCAGCTTGCCATCGTCGTGATCCTCATCCTCACGGCCACCTTTGAGAAAGTGCTGACTTATGTGCAGTTCAGCATCCAGCTTTGCTCCTTCCTGACCGTCCTCGGCCTCATCGTCCTCCGGCGCACTCAGCCGGACCTGCCGCGCCCCATTCGCTGCTGGGGTTATCCTTTCACCCCCATCATCTTCATCTGCATCAGTATGTGGATGATGACCTACCAGATGCTCCGCCAGCCCATGGAATCTCTCGCCGGTCTCAGCACCATCGCCGTCGGGGCGATGCTTTACCTGCTATCGCCGAAGAAAAGCACGGGCGTTTGATCAAAGTCGCCTGGGGCAAAGGCAAACTCACATCCGCTCCGTCGTCTCGATGCCGAGCAGGCCGAGGCCGGTCTTGAGGACGCGGCTGGTGGCTTCGCAAAGGGTGAGACGGGTGTTGCGGACGGTGCCTTCACTGCGCAGCACGTTGCAGCACTCAAAGAAGCTGTGGTAACATCCGGCGAGCTCGAAAAGGTAGGTCGCGAGGGTGTTCGGGCGGTGGTCGATGAGCACGTCGTGCGTGGTCTCGGCGAACTGGGCGAGCTTCATAGCGAGGGCACGCTCGGCGGGCTCGGTGATGGCGAGATCGGCGGTGAGGGTGACGGTGCCTTCGAGCTTTCTGAAGATGCTGCGCGTGCGGACATAGGCGTTCAGCAAGTAGGGCGCGGTGTTTCCTTGCAGGCTCAGCATCTTGTCCCAACTGAACTTGTAGTCGGTGAGGCGGTTCTGGCTGAGTTCGGCATACTTCACGGAGCCGGTGCCGATGATGCGGGCGATCTCGTCCTTCTCGCTGTCGCTGAGGCCCTGCTCCTTTTCATCGGCAGCAGCGCGGGCTCGCTCGATGGCTTCTTCGATGACCTCCAGCAGGCCGACGGTTTCGCCGCTGCGGGTTTTGAACATCTTGCCATCAGGCCCGAGGATGCTGCCGAAGGCGATGTGCATCATCTCGGTGGTCACGCCGCGACGTTTCGCAGCGGCGAAGAGCTGCCTGAAATGAAGCTGCTGCGGGGCACCGACGACATACCAGATCTGGTCGGCGTTCCATTCCTTCACGCGGTAGTCGATGGTGGCGAGATCGGTGGTGGCGTAGAGGAAGCCGCCATCGCTCTTGCGGATGATGCAGGGCGCGGCCTTCCACTCGTCTTTGTCGCGATCCGTCATAGCACATAAGTGGAAATATTCATCTTTCAGTGTGATTTCCAGCGCGTTCTTCTTATTGGTTTTCTTTTCAGCCGTCTGTGTTCAGCTCAGAGGGATGATAACAGAACCTGTAAAC
>JAGKWZ010000002.1 GCA_021151605.1 Verrucomicrobiaceae bacterium | reverse complement strand
GCGATAAACTTGCCTCCCACTACCTCGCTCTCATTCAATTTGCGTCCGTCATCGATTGGCTTCGCTATGGCTGTTGAGGGTTTTCAAACACGACCTAGACTTTTGCTGTCGGCTCTGGCGAAACGGAGATAGCCATCATTGCTCAGACGTGTCTGCATGTCCGAGGTTTCATGCTGTCCATCCCTCTGTTGATCGGCCAGTTGAGTAAAGGCGGCTTTATGCACCCATTCGGCGTTTTCTGCATCGAAGATGAATTTCCCCTCCGTGCTAAGACTGAATCTGGTGACCTGGTATATCACGGGGCGGGCTTCATCGAAGACCCAAGCATCAGCGCCAAGACTGCTGATGCTGAGCAGCCCCGCGTGAGACAGATTCGACTGAAGCACAACGTCCAGCACGGTGAGGCTGGCCTTGAACTTCCCTCCCGATGAGGCGCGCGCGGCTGTGAAGCCCAGTCCCTGTGGCAGATTCACTTTTGCATTTGCCAGCACGCCGTTGTTTCTGAGGCGCAGGTTGGTGTAGCTGATGCGCACACCGCCCGTGGTCCTCACTAGTGGCGGGCTGGTAGGCGCCACGATGAGATTGGTCGGCGGCACACTCACGACTTCCGCCACACCACTGGGCAGCAGGCGCACAGACAGGCCGTTGATCGTCGGGAAAGTCAGGCCGGTCTGTCCGATGAGACTTCCACCGCCGACATTCAGCACGGTGGCGAGCGTACTGGCGGAGGGAGTGGCTGCATTCAGTGCCAGCGTGCCGGGCACGGGTGTGTTTTTGATGGAGTCCATGCTCGTCTGCGCACCGCCGGTGAAGCGCAGCGTGCCGCTGAAGTGCATGAGCCGCTGACTGGTAAGGTCCGCCAGATTACCGAGCGTGCGCAGTGCCAGCGTGGGGTTCACGTCATCCTGCACCTCCACCCTTACCTGCACACGGTAGGTGCGGTTCACGGAGTCGAGCTGGGCCAGTGGGCGGATGCTGGCCGTCACAGTCTGCGCCCGCGTGCTGGGGCTGTTCGGCGTGCCGCTGACAAAGGCGCCGAGTACGGTCGAAAGGATCACGTTATCGGCGGCGCTGTCCGTGCCCAGCGGGATCACATTGCCCAAATCATCCGTCAGGATGGCCGTGGTGCGGAGGCGGACATCGCGCGCCACATCCCCCAGATCGTAGCGGCTGATCAGCATGGGCAGGCTCACGGTGAAGCTCCGCTGACTCGTATTCGTAACGAGTGCAAAGGCCTTGCTCAGCGTCGCCGGGGCAGTGAGATGAGCTTGGACATTCAGCTTCGAATTCGCCGCCCCCGTCTGGGTGAAATGCACCACCGTGAAGCTCGTGCTATCTCGTGGGCTGCCGACGTTCGAGAAGGAGCTGCCCGAGCCCTGCATCTGGATTTGCGCCCGCACGACATAACTCCGCCCAGCACCGAGATCGGCATTCGGGTCCAGATTTAGAGTGAAGTCACGGAAGGTCGTGCCCGTACCCGCGAAATTGATGCTCTGCGCCGGTGAGAGCGCACTGGTAGCCACGAGCGCCACCGGCGCATTGCCTGCGGCACTGTCCAGGAGCTGCGCGCTGACACGGAAGCTCTGCTTCACCGCCGCGCCGAGGGGAAAGGTGACACGCACGGTGACAGGCAGCTTGTTCCGCGTCTCTGGGGCCGTGCCAGAATCTGAGTCGATGACAAAGGCGGGGCTGGCAGGCGTGCCCGTGGGCGGTGTCACCGTGATGGCGCTGGGATTGATCGTCTGCGCGCCTGCTGTGGCGCTGAGCAGAAGGAAGAGGAGGAGAGATCTCATGGCATGAAGAAGGATGAGCGGGGCATGACGCTGCCCGCCGGGATAGATTTCGTCACAAGTCCTATTCCACTTTTGTGCCACATAGTTTCGCGGAAAATGAATTTTTCTTAAATTTGGGGCTATCAGGGGACCCGCTTTGCACTGCGGTGAGTGTCTCAACTTTCCAAGGAAACGGCTGTTTTAACCTGATAGCGGAGCAGGAGAGCATGCAGATACCGGAGTTCCTCATCCACATCATGGGGTGCTGAGACCGTGCAGGCCACCGCAGAGCGCAGTGTCTCGCGGAACTTTGCGCGCAACCGAAATACGGCTGACTTCACTGCGCCTACATTCGCACCCAATTGTTTGGCAGCCTCCTCTATCGTGATCACCTCCCGGCCCGATGGCAGGAAGCGCTGTAGAATATCGAAGACCTCTGGACCTTCGCGTTCCTCATACTCCCGGGACAGTGTTTGGAGGACATTCCTTACCAGTGTCACCGCCCAGACGCGGTCAAACTCCGGGCAGTCCAGCGGAGTCTCATCTGTAGGCTCAAAGCCATGCTCCAGCGCCACTTCCAGACTTTCTGTCTCATCACCGCTGCCACGCTTGAGGGTGTTTTGCCGCCCATGATGATGGGCCAGCATGTGACATACACTGCCCAGCACGAAGTTGCGAAACCTCCCCCGACCCTGCTGCGCCCGCTTCCAGGACTGCGTGCGCAACCAGTTCAGAAAAAACTCCTGCACCAAGTCCTCCCGCTCCTGTTCCCGATACCCCCGCATCGTGAGGAAGGTCATGACGGGCTGGCGATAGATCTCGCACATCTTCGCCACAGCTTCGTAGCCATCGTCATCTCCATTTAGTGTGGCTTTGGATAGGAGGATCCATTCGGTCTTTGGGAAAGTCATGGGAGTGAGCTGGGTTCCACGACGGATGCGTGATCCCCGCAAAACTTGCGCAAATACTCGCCGATCTCCCCAACTCACCGCTCACTCACTCCAGCGTGAGCAGCTCGCGTGGATGATCCACGATCACCTGCGCGCCGTGTTCACGCAGCTCTTCGACCGAACGGAAACCCCAGCTCACGCCGATGCCGAGCATCCCGGCATTTTTGGCAAAGGCCATGTCGATGCCGGAGTCGCCGACATAGGCACAAGCCGTGACATCCACGCCGAGCACGGCGGCCATTTCGTGTGCCCCGGCGGCATCAGGCTTGCGCGGCACTTCGGGGCGCTGGCCTAGGATGTGATCAAAGATCTCTGTGCCGAAGAAATGCTCCGTCATCGGCACGGTGAAGCGGTGCGCCTTGTTTGAGATCACGCCGAGCTTTACGCCGCGTGCTTTCAGCTCTGCGAGCATCTCGTGGATGCCTTCATAGGGCCGCGTCTGCGCATTCCAGAGGATGTCGTAGTGGGCGCGGTACTCCTCCACGCAGGTGAGGATGAGCTTCTCCTCCCGCACAGACTCCGGCAGGGCGCGCTCGACGAGCTTCTCCATGCCATCGCCGACCATTTGCTTGAAGTCCTCAGGCTTGCAGCGCGGATAACCACGGTCATCAAGCATCCGGTTGATCGATTCCGCGATGTCCGCGAGCGAGTCGATGAGGGTTCCGTCGAGGTCGAAAATGTAGGCTTGGGGGGAGGGCATGGAGGCCTCTCGCCGAAAAGTACCCCGTCTTCAAGATTGCTCATCATCCTCCGTCAGATGAAAATCTCATCCCTACCAATGAGAACTCGGCTCCAGCTCCTCGGCGTCGTCGTCATGATGAACATGACGACTCCATCGTGGGCACAGACGGCGACGCTTCATGCCGTGGAGGAAAATGGCCCTCGTTCCCAGCGGATCAATCTCGTCTTCCTCTCCGAGGGCTATACGACGGCTGATCTGCCAAACTTCGCCACGCATGTGAACACGGCAGTGAACTTCCTTTTCACTAGGGAGCCCTGGCAGCAGTATCGCAGCTACTGCAATGTGTATAGGATCGAGATCGCCTCCAACCAGAGCGGCTGCGACAATGGCAATACCAGCGGCCCAGGTGGCACGCGGGACACCTATTTTAGCACGGGCTTCAACACGCCGACCGTGACCCAACTGCTCACCCTAGCGGGCACAGGCACCAGCCGTGCCTTTAGCCTGCTAAACACCCATGTTCCCGAGTACGATGTACCAGTAGTGCTGGTGAATGACACAAAGTATGGCGGGGCTGGTGGCAGCATCTCCGTCGCTTCGGTCAATGCATCGAGCGCTGCGGTTGTTGAGCATGAGATTGGTCACTCCTTTGCGCTGCTGGCAGATGAATACGATGTCGAGTACTCGATTTACACGCCTTCGGAGAAGCCGAACAACACTGCGCAGACCACGCGTGCTCTCATTCGCTGGAATCATTGGATCGATGCCACGACACCGATTCCGACACCGGAGACGGCTCCCTATGACAGTCTCGTCGGATTGTTCGAGGGTTCCATGTATCGCATCGCAGGGCAGTATCGCCCGCATAATAACTCTCTCATGCGCAATCTGAACCGGCCCTGCGGCCAGGTGAACCGCGAGCAGTTCGTGAAGCAATTTTACACCCGCGTCAGCCCATTGGATGGCTTCACACCTTCCAGTACGAGTGCCACAGTCACTGTGCCCACAGCCTTGTCATTTCAAGTGACGCCGAAGCTGCCAAGTAGCGGCCTTGCTCTGCAGGTGAGCTGGTATGTCGATGGTGTTTTGCGTGTCGGCCAGACCGCCAGCCAGTTCGGCACGCTCTCTGACTACCTCGGCAACGGCACACACACCATCACAGCCACGGTTCAGGACCCGACACCCTTTGTCAGGCTCGACACCACTGGGCTGTTGAATGAATCCGTGACTTGGAATCTGACCCTCAGCGGCCAGATCCCCGCCACGCTGGCCTCCTGGCGCACGGCTTATGGCAATGATGCGGACGTGAGCAGTCCAGACCGTTTGCCAAATCTCGTCAAATACGCTCTCGGGCTCGCTGCCAACGCTCCCGCCGTGGCGTCACAGACACCCGCAGGCAGCACGACTACAGAAAGCAGCCAGCGCTATCTCACCCTCACCGTGCCGCGTCGTATGAGACGCAGCGATGTCACCTACACGGTCGAAGTCTCCAGCAATCTGAGTCTCTGGCACTCCGGTGCCGGACACACCGTGACCCTTCAGGATGATGAAACCCAGCTCGTCGTGCGTGATGCGCAGCCCATCACTGGAGATCAGCAGCGCTTCATTCGTCTCGCTGTGCAGCCCTTGCCCTAGACGCTACGACCACATGATGTCCGTCCGCTTTAGCATTGGCTGCAGCTTCATGAAATGTGTTGTCACCAGCCTCCTGATCGTGCCCGGTGACGGAGGATGTTCTGTGCGGACTACTGCCTATTTCACAGCAGGCTCCGAAAAAAGCGCCTGCATGGCACGGACGGTTTGATCGACGAGAATCTGCCCGCCTTCGGGTCCGACTTTGTTCACATGCGGCAGGCCGCTATAGCTGCCGCCTTCGATGGCGAGCGCGGTGGGCAGATACATGCCGCATCCATTCGTAAGCTGGAGCACAAAGGTCTGCTGTGCGGGGCTGCGGGCCTTCATCTGAATGCCCCAGTCGAGATAGAGCTCAAAGGTGTTCGTGGTGATGGCGATGTCGCCAAGACGCAGGACATGCAGTTCCATGTCGTAAGGCGGGAGTTTGTCCGCTTCCTCGAACCGTTTCACGATGCCTTTTTCGAGAGCGAGCATCGTGATGACGCGGTTGTCCGGCTTCTCGACGACGCTGTATTGCGCGATGTTTTTCTTCGCGTCCGAATACTCGCGTTCGAGGATCTTGCGTGGCGGCAGCGGCAGGTCTTCAACGATGTGGCCAAACGGAGCGTCGGTGCGGATGTCAGCCTTCGCGGCATCGACTGTGTCCACCACGGCATTGCTGATGCGGCGACCGAGTTCCTGCTGCCGTGTGAGGCCGCGCAGCTTGATCATGCGAGCCTCGGCATCCTTGCGATACTGCGGATGCGTCGATTGATCGCCCGCAGCGCTGCACCAGCCGAGCACGGTGAGGTCAGGCATGTTCAATTTGGCCTTCAACTGCTCCCGCGCGTCGTGCCAGAAGTCGGCGTTGAGCGCGCTGCGGCTCTCCACTTCCTGCGATGGGCAAGCGACATTGATGGCGACGGCTTGGAGCTGCTTGTCGGCATTCCAGAAGAATAGCGTCTCGATTCCCGAGTCGGAGCCGGCCTCCATGTGGCGAAAGCGCGCGTCGTTCGTCTTCGCATACATCTGCGCGTGACCATCGGCGAAGACGGAGCGGCGATTCTCGCCGATCTGCGCGAAACCGAGCGTCCAGCTCACACCGCCCGGCTTGCGAGCCTTCCATGCCTGCACGGCGGCTTGCGACAGGCGCTCGACGAGAAACGCGGTGTATTCCGCTGGCTGCATCACACCTTCCTTCGGGATCGGATAGGTGATCAGCGTCTCCTCGGGAATCTCCGAGGTCACTGGCGCGGTGTGCGTGTGCGTGGCGGACACGATGATCTTTCGCACATCGAAGTCCGGCAGCAGCGGCTTCAGATGCTGACGAAACTGCGCGAGCACCGAGTGATGAATGCCCACGAGGTCGCAGGAGATGAGAATGCTCTGATCGATCACCTTGCCGCCCTCCACGGACTCAATCGCAACCGCAGCTGCGATGATCGGAGCTTCGACACTTTGTGAAATACGCGTTCCAAACTGCCCCGCGAGTGCCACCGGCTTTTCAGGCGTGATGCTGACTGTGGAAGAGCCGATGTGGAGTTCGGCGGCGTGGATCGAACCCAAGGCGAGAAGACATAGAAAAAGTCGCATGAACGACAAACGACCTTCCAGACCGATTCTTCGAGCTTGGGCCATGTGAAGCATGAAACAACGTCTCACGCTTCGGCTTATTGATGGCCCCACCATTCGCCATGAAGCCGACCGCTGCCTCCAACCGCCGCTCCTTTCTCCAAAACTCCGCCGCCGCGGCCTCCACGCTGATTTTGCCTTCTGGACTTCTGCGCGGCCATTCGGCGCGCAAGCTCAACGTCGGCTTCATCGGCATGGGTGGCCAGATTCAGGGCCACGTGAGCAAGATCGTGCAACTCGGTCATCACGTCGGCGCGCTGTGCGATGTCGATTCGGCGCAGATCGAGAACTCCAAGAAGCGCCATGGCGAGGGCGTGGCGAACGCGGCGGTTTACAGCGATTACCGCGTTCTGCTCGAAAAAGAGAAGTCGCTCGACGCTGTCGTCATCGCCACACCGGATCACTGGCATGCGCCGATCTGCCGCGCGGTGATGAACGCGGGAAAGCATGTGTATTGCGAGAAGCCGCTCACGCACACCATCGCGGAGGCACGCGAACTGCGCAAGATGTCGCGCACGGCGAAGGTGATCACGCAGACTGGTAATCAGGGAAGCGCATCACCGAACCTGCGCCGCAGCATGGAGCTGATCGGCGCTGGCTTCTTCGGCGCGATCAGCGACATCCACGTCTGGCATCCCACGCACAGTTGGCCGAGCGGCGAGGAGCGCCCTGCGGGCAATGATGCCATCCCCGCCACGCTCGACTGGGACTTCTGGCTCGGCACCGCGCCCGAGCGTGCCTACAAGAACGGCATCTACCATCCGGCGAAGTGGCGCGGCTGGTATGACTTTGGCAACGGCTCGCTCGGTGACTTCTGCTGCCACGGCTTCAACATGCCCGTGCGCGCTTTGAACCTCGATTATCCGACACGTATCGAGATCAGCGGCACCGGCATGGGCAAGGAAAGCTTCGCTGCGTCCTGTACCGTGCACTTTCACTTCGCCGCGCGTGGTGATCGTGGCCCGGTGCGGCTGCATTTCTACACCGGCGGTGATTTACCGCCCACAGATGTCACCGCGCCACTCATCGGCACTTTCGGCAGTCTTCCGCGAACCGGCTGCCTGCTCATCGGCGAGCATGGGCAGCTCCAAAGCGGCCTGTGGAATTCCGAATGCTACGTGAAGCTCAACAGCGACGCGAAATTCACCGGCGCGGACAATCATCCCGCCGCGAAACAGGTGCCCATCACTCTACCACGTGTGAAGGGCCACATCGACGAGTGGGTTGATGCCATCCAGGGCGGGCCGAAGGTCTTCGCCGACTTTGATCTCGGCGGACACCTCACCGAGATCGGCCTGTCAGGGATCGTGGCGCTGCGTTTGCAAAAGAGCATCGACTGGGATGGCCCGAACATGAAAGTCCCCGGCATGCCGGAGGCGGATAAGTTCATTCGCAAGAGCGAGCGCGCGAAGTACGGGCACCAGTGAAGTCGTATCGCTTCCGATTCAGCGGACCACTTTAGATGATCTCGGCAATCGGCTGCCCGAGATCGACAAGATACTGCGGTCTGCCGGTCGTGTCGGTGAGCGTGGTGCCGCGGGCGTCGATGCCGAGATGTTGGTAGAGCGTGGCGATGACGTCCTGATAATGCACGGGGCGCTCGCTGGCCTCGGCGGCGTGTTTGTCGGTGGCACCGATGACTTGGCCGGTTTTGAGATGACCGCCCGCCATGATGCCCATGGCTACTTTGGGCCAGTGATCGCGGCCGGCTTTCTCATTGATCTTCGGCGTGCGGCCAAACTCACCCCAGACGATGATCATCACGTCCTGCAACATACCGCGCTCGTCGAGATCAGTGACGAGCGTGTGCAGTGCGTGGTCGATGAGAGGGCCGAGGTAGCGCATGGCGGAAAAGTTCCGCGAGTGCGTATCGAAATCGCTGATGGAGATGCTCACACAGCGCACACCGGCCTCGATCAAGCGCCGTGCGAGCAGGAACTTCTGCGCACACTTCGGGCTTTCCATCGAGCCAAAGGCATCCGCAGGGCGAATGATGCGCGGCGTGTAGCGTTCGAGCACCTTGGGGTCTTCTTTGCTCAGATCCATCGCGGCTGCGAACCGGCCTGAGGTGAGAATACCGAGCGAGAGTTGATTGAACTCATCCAGCGCGTGCATGGAGCCGCTGTTGTCGATGTCACGGCGGATCGTATCTAGATCACGCAGCAGCGACACGCGGTCTTCGAGCCGCCCGACGGTCAGGCCTTTTGTCAGCGCCAGACTTTGATTGTGTCCTGAGCCACGACGCGCCAGTTCGGCCTTCATGCCGTTCTCCAATTGGCGCTCAAACAGATGGGAGATGTCCGGACGGAACGCCGAACTTGCGGTGCCGAGAAAGCCTGGCCTGGCGCTGTTACGCACGAGCGGGCGGCCCTGCATGAGATCGACAAAGGCAGGCGCGGAATCTTTGGAGGTGCTCAGCAGCTTGCTCACGACGCAGCCCATCGCCGGACGCCCGCCGATGAAGGCGAGGTCTTTGTCGCTGAAGCCTGACTGGCACTGAAAGGCATCGTGATTGCCCATCGCGCCGCTGAGCGAGCGCAGGAAGACATACTTGTCCGCGTTCGCCGCCAGTCGTGGCAGCAGCTCGGTCAAATGCAGCCCCGGAATCTTCGTGGGCAGCGATTTGAACTCGCCGCGAATCTCGCTCGGTGCGTCCGGCTTCGGATCGATGAGATCCATCTGCGGCGGTCCACCGTCGAGATGGATGTTGATCACCGCCTTCGTCGAAGACCGCACGCCAGCCGCAGATTCCGCGCGCAGCAAGTCCGCCAGAGTCAGCGACGCAACACCCATCGCCCCCGCCTTGAGAAAGCTGCGGCGGTGATGGTTCAAGGTGCTACTCGGAAAGGTGAACATGAGCCCCCGAATTACGGCATGGGGCGAGGGGTGCTTTCCTTTCTTCCCGATATTACGAAGGGCAGGTTATGTCACGCAGCAGGCAGATACCTGTTTTGAGTGCCTCATGGGATGCCTCCGATCCCGGATTTCGGCTGGCGGGGGCTGGAAAGCTGTGTATGCCCAAGAACTTACCCATGGTCCTGCCAATCGTCCGCTACCCTGACCCCGTCCTCCGTGCCAAATGCCGCCCGATCGCCCAGGCGACACCGGAGATCCGCGAACTCGCGGTCAACATGATCGAAACCATGCGCGCTGCGAACGGCGTGGGCCTGGCGGCACCTCAGGTGGCGCAGGATGTGCAGCTCGCCGTGATCGATGTCTCCCACAACCCGCAGTGCATCAGCTATCTGCGTATCAATGGCGAGCCGGTGGACATGGTGAAGCACATGCCCGTCATCTTTTTGAACCCGGTGCTGGAGTTTGGCAAAGAGAAGGAAAGCGACGAAGAAGGCTGCCTCAGCTTCCCACGTCTGCGTGGCGATATCCGCCGCAGTGTGGACCTGAAGGTGACCTTCCAGACGCTCGATGGCGAAACGCAGGTCTGGGAGACCGACGGGCTTCTCTCGCGTGCCTTCCAGCATGAGACGGATCATCTCAATGGGGTGCTTTTCATCGACCGCATGTCCGCCACGGCGAAGGTGACGCTGAAGCGCAAGCTGGCCCGCCTGATGCAGGAGTGGGAAGAGGATGATGAAGCCTGATGCCTCATGACAGCCGTCAATGCGTCACATCCACTGCTGCCCGCGATTGTCCGCGAGCATAACGCAGCGGAGGTGATCGCACTGGGAAAAGATCGCGGTGCTGTCTTTTACGAAACCTGCCACCTCTATGCGCAGACGCTCTGGCAGCAGGGCTTCCCGGCGAAGTGCATCCTGGCGCTGAATCGCGCGTTGAGCTGTGTGCTTTCGGCAGATGAGCCTGTGATGTCACGCCTGCCACTGCCTTATCAGGCGCTTGCCTGGCTCATGATCCATCGGCCGGGTGAGGGACAGTTCATCGGCAATCCGCGTCGGCACTGGCAGCATCTGGCCACGCGTATGGTGGAGCCGAATAAAGAGCTGCGCAGCTGGCGTGCCTGGGCCTGCTGGTATCTGGCAAAGGAGATCCTGCCCGAAGATGAATTCCCACCCGATCTGAAACAGATCCGCGAAGAGAGTCTGCGAGAGCCCACACGGGCAGAGATTGAGCAGCGTCTGGCCGCCCTCTCTCCTGCGGATGATCTCCAGCGATTCCAGGCTGCCCTTGACTGGACGAGAGCCGAGCTGGGCAAGCCGACCCGCGCACCTTTGACGATGCGCATCCGCCGTATCGAGGCACCTGAACTGCCGGTGGTGCAAAAGCTGGCCCACCGCATCTGGCCGGAGGTCTATCCGGGTATCATCAGCCGTGCCCAGATCGAGTACATGCTCACGGTCTGGTATCACCCATCCGCGATGGCTCGTGAGATGGAGCTGCGCGGCACCTGGTTTGCCCTCATCGAGGCCGCAGGTCATGGGCCTGCCGGCTATCTGTCGTTTGAGCGGTATCCAGGGACGGACGTCTGCTTCATCAATAAACTCTATCTCCTGCCCGAGATGCATGGTTGCGGCCTGGGTGCTGCGGCTCTGACCTGGGCTGGTGAACGCGCCCGCGAGATGGGCTGCGGCCGTCTCCAGCTCCGGGTCAATAAAGCGAACGCGGGGGCCATCCGCGCTTACAAGCGGGCAGGGTTCACCTTTCTCGATGACGTCTGCACGGACATCGGCAGCGGGTTTGTCATGGACGACTTCCGCATGGAGAAGCCGCTCTGATCAGCCGACGAGTTCCTTGCGGGTAAAGGCAGCCACGACGGGGAAGCCTTTGCTCTCGATGTTCTGACGCCCGCCTTCCTCGCGATCTACGAGGATGAGGGCAAAGGCGACTTTCCCGCCTTCAGCTTCGATCGCCTGGATGGCTTTCAAGGTGGAGTCACCCGTGGTGATCACGTCATCGACGACGACCACAGGCTGCTCTGGGGTGAAATTCCCCTCGATGCGTTTACCACGACCGTGGTCTTTGGCTTCCTTGCGGACGACGAAGGCCTGCACGGGTTTCGCGTCACCGGCCATGCTGGAGGTCATCGCTACCGCAAGCGTGATCGGGTCTGCGCCCATCGTCAGTCCGCCGAGCGAGCCGATGCTCAGCCCACGGGCGGCTTCTTCTTTGCGGAAAAGATCATGCAGTACACGACCGACGAGCACGGCACCGCGTGCGTCCAGTGTGGTCACGCGGCAGTCCACGTAGAGATCACTCTCCTTGCCAGAGGCCAGGGTGAATTTGCCCGTCTTCACGGACTTGGAACGGAGGATCTGGGCGAGTTCGGCGCGGTCGGATTCGAGGGACATGGTGCCGAGGCTTTAGCGGAAGCAGCGCCGGACGCAAGAAGTGATCACGCCTCCAGCTCGGTGCGCAGCACGTCCATCATCCGCTTCATCCGGTCATCGGCGACGGCTTTACCCTTCAGCGCCTTCGCCTTCGCGGCTGCTTGGTCGTTGACGATGGCCAGCACGGCAGGCGTGAGGCCTTTCTCTGCTTCGTCGAAGTCGTGGTCGAAGAGCCATTCACTCAGCCCGATGTCCTTCCACATGAAGCCTTTGCTGGTCTGCTCCTTGTAGCGGCAGACAATGGCCGGGATGCCGTGGCCGATGCATAGGATCGGGCTATGCTGTTCATTGCCAAAGAGACCCGCACTGCGGCTGTAAACGCTCTGGGCGAAGTCGGTGAGCCAGTAGTTCTCCCGCCAGACGACCTTGGCTTTCACGTCCTCAGGCAGCTTGTCATAGATCATCTCCTTGTTCAGCTTCATCTGGCTGGCGTCTTCCGGGCACAGCAGCACCTTCATCGGAGTCTGCCGCGCCACGGCGATGACCGCCGCACGCAGCGGGCCGATGTCGTGCTCCTTCATCTCCTCGTTTCGGGCGTGTTTCTTCTCGTCAAACTTGTAGCCCTTTTTGATCTCCCAGTAGGGTGAGTTTCGCAGTTTGGGAATGCAGCAGACGAACTGCCCCTCCTGCAGCCCCACGTCTTTTAGCCAAGCTGTGGCGGCAGCGTCATCCACGAGGTCGCAGGCAAAGGTCGCATCAGGCCCGAATTCCATGATCGGACTTCTGGCACCGGCTTTCTTCGCGGTTTCCAGGGAGACCGAATCACGGAAAAAGGCGAACTTTGCCCCGCTGATGACTTTTACACCCTCTTCAGAAGGGCTCCACGTCACGCCGCCGATGCCGTAGGGTTTGCCGGTCTTCTCCGTCCATTCGAGGATGGATTTCTGTCCCACGATGCCCGGCCCCGAGCCATGTAGCAGGAAGTCATGAGTCTTGAAGGCCTCCGCTTTGGCTGCGGCATCTTTCCCCAGGATTTTCAGCTTTGGGAAGCGCTTTGTCAGCATCTCGGCCACCCCATTTTCTACGCTGCTGGGCCAGAGGGTGACTTCATATTCCGGCAAATGCTTCTCCAGCAGGGCCAACATGCCTGGCGTGTGGGCGATGTCGCCGATGTTCACCGTCTGCCACGATGAACGCAGGAGGATGCGTTTCTTCGCCGCTCCCTGCGCGATGGCAAACGTGGGCAGAGCTGCGGCAGTGGTCTGGAGAAATTGGCGGCGGTTCATGGTGATCTATGAGGCGTGTGAATTCCCATTTTGGACACGAAGCGGCCGGAATGTCCAACCAGCAAATGCATGCCGACCTAGACCGGTTCTCGAAATGTCTGTCAGATTGCCGGCGACGGGGCGGCCTCATTGGCGGCGTCATTCACTCGTCAGCTATTGTTCTAATAGCCTCCTCGTTCTTTCCTTGCCACTGAAGCCGCCGCGCTCGCCGGTCATTTCAGACATTCTTTTCGAGAACCAGTCTAGTCACAGCAAAAAGCGGCCCCTGGTGAGGCCGCCTGATGGTTTGAATTGGTGAGGACTGAGCCTCTATGACTGGTGGGCTTAGACCACCCAATCACCGCGGTAGTCGCGGGTGAGCCATTTCGGATCTCCGCCTTCGGCAAAGGTGCGGTCGGTGGGGTTCCATTTGAAGCTGGCACCATGCCAGTAGGCCATGTTCATGAGGTGGCAGGAGATGACGGTGGTGGCACCGACGGCGACATCGCAGATCGGGCGCTCACGCGTTTTGATGCTGTTGAGCCAGTCGTCGTGGTGGTTTTTGCTCTCATAAAGCTTCACCTTGGCGTCCTTGAGGAACTCGCGCTCGGAGAGCACCACTTCGCGATCAAGGGAGGTTCCTTTGTCCACTTCCTTGTCCATGAAGCCGTGGACTTTTTTGCCGCCGAGCCAGAGCTCGAACTTGCCACGGTTCACATGCACCTCGCCTTCGGTGCCGTAGAAGGAGACCCCTTTGCCTTCGCCATGGGTGAGCACGACACCATTGGCATAGACGAGCTGGGCACCACGCTTTTTGTCAGCGCCTGCGGAGCGGACCTCGACGGGGCCGCTTTCGTCCATGCCGAGGCCCCACTGGGCGATGTCGATATGATGAGCACCCCAGTCGGTGATCATGCCACCGCCGAACTCACGGGTCATGCGCCAAGCGGGAAAGTGGTTGTGGACGCCACGAGGGCTGAGGACACTGCTGTAGGGCTTCAGCGGGCCCGGACCGCACCAGCGATCCCAGTCGAGGCCGGGTTCGGCAGGCTCTTCGGCCAAATTATAAACAGGTGCAGGATCGCCAAAGGAGGTGGTGATGGTCTTGATCTCTCCGATGACGCCGTTGCGCACGAGTTCGCAGGCGATGCGGAATTCCTTGCTGGAGCGCTGCTGAGAGCCGGTCTGGAAGATGCGGCCGCTGTCGCGCACGGCCTTCGTGAGTGTGAGGGCTTCGTGGACATTGTGGGTGAGAGGCTTCTCACCATAGACATCCTTGCCAGCTTTCACGGCGGCGATGCCGATGTAGGCATGCCAATGGTCAGGCGTAGCCACGACGACAGCATCGATATCCTTGCGGGCGAGTAATTCGCGGAAGTCGCTGTAGGCATCGCAGCCCTTGTAGCTGCCATCTTTCTTCTCGCCGTAGCGCTTCTCGACGGTGGCCTTGGCGTTGTTGCGGCGGTTGGTGTCCACGTCGCACACTGCGGCGACATTCACGCTCTCGCGGCCGAGGAAGTTGCCGAGGTGGCCACTGTTCATCTTGCCCATGCCGATGAAACCGATGTTGATGCGCGAGTTGGGAGCGGTTTCAGCCGACCAGACTCGGGAAGGCAGGATGAAAGGAGCTGCCACAGCGCCAGCGGCGGTGGTCAGGAAAGAACGGCGGGATGGGGTGGACGTGGTGGTCATGGTTTTCGGTATCAAAAACAGGCACAAGCATACGCATCAGGCCAATGCTTCATACATGCCACGGCAAAAAACCTCATCCAGGCAGGAAAGCTCTGCCTGCTGACGAAGGCAGGGCGAAAAGGCAGGAAGCAGTGGACAGAGGGAGGCCGTTGCGGCATCCTCCCGCGCACTTTCCGTTCCCTGGTCCCCCTGCTGATCGAGATGTCCACACACGACCTGTTCTTCCGTCTTTCCATCCTCGCCCTGCTCGGCAGTCTCGCCTCTTGCGCGAACACCGGCTCTTCACGCGGTCAAACACAGTATCTGGAGGCTTTTGATCCGAGCGTGGTTCCGCACTCGGCGCTGTACAATCAAGACTTGGTCTCCTACTGGGACGGAGATGGCATGGCGGGTGCGCCCAGTATCGTGATCGATCTAAGTGATCAGAAGGCCTACTTTTACAAAGGTGGCTCGCTGGCAGGTGTTTCGGCTCTGTCCACCGGAGACGAGAAGCACGCCACGAAGACTGGTAACTTCAAGGTCATCCAGAAAGACCAGTGGCATAAATCCAACCTCTACGGAGACTTCGTGGATGCCTATGGGCAGGTCGTCGTGGCAAATATCGACATTTCTAAGGATAAGCCGCCGCCCGGCACACGATTTGAGGGTTCCAAAATGCACCACTTCATGCGATTCAATGGCGGAACTGGGATGCACGAGGGCTTCCTCCCCGGTTATCCCGCCAGCCATGGCTGTGTCCGCATGCCCGGCCATATGGCCGCCATTTTCTTTAACAATGTGTCTCAGGGCACTCCTGTGACCGTCCGCCCCTGAGCCGAGGTTTGCCATGAACGAACTGCCTCTCGAAGTCAGCGTAGATGATGTGAATTACCTCCTGGGTCGGCCAGAAGAGACACCGCCGCGGATCATCGACTGCCGTGAGCAGGATGAGTGGCAGGTCTGCCGCCTTCCAAATGCCGAGCTCGTGCCCCTGTCGCAATTCGGTGAGCTGGCTCCTCAGCGCTTCTTTGATGTGAATCAGCACATCATCATCTACTGCCACCACGGCATGAGGAGTCAGCGCGCCGCCACCTGGCTGCGCCAGCACGGCTTCCGCCAGACCCAGTCCATGCGCGGCGGCATCGATGCCTGGTCCGAGCTCGTCGATCCCGCAGTGCCGAGGTATTGATGCTTCAATGATGGATGGGGCAGCCTGACACCGTTTTCGCGCCATGACCAAGCTGCCTACCTTCTCTCGCCGCCGATTTCTCGGCAGCACGGGCGTTGGCTTGTCAGGCATCGCCGCTTCGCATCTTTTGCAAACCGACGCGCTGGGTGGTGAAGGGCGCTCCCACTTCCCGGCGAAGGCGAGGCGCGTCATTTGGCTCTTTATGCACGGCGGGCCGAGCCATGTGGACCTCTTTGATCCGAAGCCCGACCTCATTCGCCATGCGGGCAAGCCTTTGCCTGATAGCTACGGAGCCGTCGAGACTCGGCGGAAAGTGGCGCAAAACCCGCTGCTCGCGCCGGTGAAGCCGTTTCGGAAGCACGGCCAGAGCGGGATCGAGATCAGCGACTTCCTGCCGAACATGGCGGAGCTAGCGGACGAGATGTGTGTGATCCGCAGTTGCCATGGCGATAGCGTGAACCATCCGCAGTCGGTCTATCAGATGAACACGGGCTCCATCCAGATGGGCAAGCCGAGCATGGGCAGTTGGGTCTCGTATGGCCTCGGCACGGAGAACACGGACATGCCCGCCTTTGTCGTCATGCCTGATCCCAGTGGTGGGCTG
Organism: Verrucomicrobiaceae bacterium; assembly: GCA_021151605.1. Classification (GTDB taxonomy): domain Bacteria; phylum Verrucomicrobiota; class Verrucomicrobiia; order Verrucomicrobiales; family Verrucomicrobiaceae; genus Prosthecobacter. The sequence goes on along the minus strand of JAGKWZ010000002.1, from coordinate 62,867 downwards.
AAAGGCGGCCCGCCAGCCTGGGGCAACGGCTTTTTACCTGCGACTTATCAAGGCACCACCATGCGTGCTGGCGAGCATCCCATCCTGGATCTGAAAAGCCCGCACAGCAGCCCTCGTCAGCGTGCCACGCTGGACCTCATCCAGCAGATGAATGCCGCCCATCTCGCCCGGCATGAGGGCGACAGCGTGCTCGATGCCCGCATCCGTGCCTACGAGCTGGCCTTCCGCATGCAAACCGCCGCTCCCGAGGCCGTGGACATCTCCCGCGAAACCGAAGCCACAAAGCATCTCTACGGCATCGACCATCCGACGACGAAGGAGTTCGGCACCCGTTGCCTGCTCGCCCGTCGCATGATTGAGCGCGGTGTGCGTTTCGTGCAGATTTACTCCGGCGATACCAATGGCTGGGATGCCCACGAAAACGTCCTGAAGAATCACAGCGACTACAGCGCCCGCACCGACCTGCCCGTCGCCGGTTTGATCCGCGACCTGAAGCAGCGCGGCCTGCTCGATGACACGCTCGTCATCTGGGGCGGCGAGTTTGGCCGTATGCCCATGAGTGAAAAAGGCGTCGGTCGCGATCACAACCCCTGGGGCTACACCACCATGCTCTTTGGTGCCGGGGTGAAGCACGGTCACGTCCACGGAGCCACCGACGAGTTCGGCCTCCGCGCCGCTCAGGACAAAGTGCATGTCCACGATCTGCACGCCACGCTGCTGCACCTGCTCGGCCTCGATCACGAACGCCTCACCTACCGCCTCAACGGCCTCGACCAGCGCCTAACCGGCGTGGAGGGGAATGTGGTGAGGGGCGTGCTGGCGTGAGGAATGCCGAAACCCGAATGATCGAATGACGAAGCCTCTCCCAATCACGATGGCACTTTGGGTCATGCTGCTCGGCGTGACTCCATCCCACGCCGTCGCTATTCGGGCATCGGCGGACCCGGTGAAGGATGAGCGGCCGATCACGGACAAAGACCGTGAGCATTGGGCCTTTCGGCCGTTGGCGAAGGCAGGCGCAGAGGCCACGCTCGAAAAGCTCTCGCCGCCTCAGTCGCCGCCAGCGGATACGGCGACGCTCATCCGGCGGGTCACTTTTGATCTCACTGGACTGCCACCGAGCTTAGACGCGCAGAAAGACTATGAGACGCTCGTCGATGACTTGCTCGCCTCGAAAGAATACGGCGAGCACTGGGCGCAGTGGTGGCTGGATCTGGCGCGTTTCGCGGAGACGGATGGCTTTGAATATGACGCGGAGCGCAGCCGAGCTTGGCAGTATCGGGACTGGGTCATCAAGGCGCTGAATGACGACATGCCCTTCGATCAATTCGTGCAGCAGCAGATCGCCGGCGACCTGCTTCCAGATGGCGACGAAAACGCCACGGCTTTCCTTTTCACGGTGCCGGACATGCCGGACCTGAACAACCAGTCTGAGCGCCGCCATGTCTTGCTCAACGACATCACCAGCACCGTCGGCGCGGTCGGGCTGGGGCTCACGGTCGGCTGCGCTCAGTGCCACGACCACCCTTACGACCCCATCAGCCAGGCCGATTTCTACCGGCTGCGTGCCTTCTTCGATAACACGGTGCTGCCCAAAGAGCGCAAGCCTCTCGGTCCCAGCGTGCGAGTCTTTACCGAAGGCGTGCCCGCCAGCACGGTCTTCGTGCGCGGTGACTTCAAACGCCCCGGCCCCGAGATCACACCCGCCATCCCACGCCTTTTCGGCAGCTTGGAGAAAACCGACCGCGCCGCTTTTGCCCAGTGGCTCGCCAGCAAGGACAACGCGCTTTTCCTCCGAGCGATGGCGAATCGGATCTGGCAGCAGCACTTTGGCAAACCGCTCGCCGCTGTGCCGGGCGATCTCGGTCATCAGGGAGAGGCTCCGAGTCATCCTGCGTTGCTCGACTGGCTAGCTGCCGAGCTTCCCCGGCAAAACTGGAGCCTCAAAAAGCTCCACAAGCTCATCGTCATGTCGCCGACGTATCGGCAGTCTTCGCTCGTAGTTCGGCCTTCAGGCCGTTCTGGAGTTCCTGACGGCCTGAAGGCCGAACTACAAACTCCACGCCGACTCACAGGCGAGATGCTGCGAGATGCCATGCTCAGCGTCTCCGGCCAGCTCAATCTCAAATCCGGCGGCCCCGGCGTGCGTCTGCCCATGCCCAAGGAGGTCAGCGACACGCTTCTCAAAGGCCAATACAAAGTCACGGAGGATGTTACCGAGCACACTCGCCGCAGCGTTTACATCTTCGCCCGCCGAAACGTCCGCCACCCGCTCTTCGACCTCTTTGACCGACCCGATGCGCAAATCAGCTGTGCCCGCCGAAACGAGTCCACCACTGCCCCGCAGGCCCTGACCTTGCTCAACTCCGACATCGCCCACGAAACTGCCGCGAAGCTCGCCACCACGCTCACGCAAAAGCACGGCTCAGGTACCCGCGCCCTAGTTTCTGCGGCGACGCAGCGCTGCCTTTCCCGAAAAGCCACCGAGGCCGAAATCACCACCGGCAGCACCTTCATCGAACAGCAAACCCAACTCGCCAGCAGCTTCCAAGGTGCCTTGGCAGATTACTGCCTCGCTCTGCTGAACTCGAACGAGTTCCTGTTTGTGGACTGAAAGCACCGTTTCTTCCCTAAGGTTTCCATTTGCCGAAAAGCCCACGCTCCGTTGTATGGGCGCTCGCATGAAGACCACGCCCGTCAACGCTCCCGCCGATCTCCGCAGCTCCGTCATCGCCGTCCCGCCGCTGTGCCGGAACGCCGATCTCAGCCTCAGCCGTGCTGAAAATGAAAAGCTCGTGAAGCACATGTATGCCGGCGGCATTCGCACGTTGCTCTACGGGGGCAATGCGAACCTCTACAACATCGCCCCGTCGGAGTATCCCGCCCTGCTCACCATGCTGCGCGAGATCGCCCCCGAGGATCTCTGGATGGTCCCCAGCGTCGGCCCCATGTATGGCACAGCGATGGATCAGGCCGCGATGCTCAAAGATCACGAATTCCCCACCGCAATGCTTCTGCCCACGCTCTTCCCCTCGAAGCCCGCTGGTGTGGCCACCGCCATCCGCCACTTCGTCGAGCGTTCCGGTTTGAAAGCCGTGCTCTACATCAAAGACGAGTCGTACATCACCCCCGAGCTCGCCGCCGAACTTGTGAATGACGGTCTCATCTCCTGGATCAAATACGCAGTCGTGAAGCCTGACCCCGCGCAGGACGCCTACCTGAGCAAACTTGTCACGCTGGTGAATACCGACCTCATCGTCTCCGGCATCGGCGAGCAACCCGCCATCATCCACCTGCGCGATTTTGGCATCACTGGTTTCACCGCTGGCTGCGTCTGCGTGAAGCCCCAACTCAGCACCGACATGATGCACGCCATCCATGCCGGCGATTACGAGAAAGCCGAGCAGATCCGCGCCATCTTCCGCCCGCTCGAAGACCTCCGCAACGCTCACAGCCCCATCCTCGTCCTGCATCACGCCGTGGAGCTGGCGGGCATCGCGAAAACCGGCCCAGCATTGCCGTTGCTCACCGATCTCCCAGCCGAGCTTCTTCCAGCCATTGAGAAGGCAGCGAAGGAGCTGTTGGCCCACTGAACACGGAATGCGTGATCTTTCGGTAATACCCCGAAAGACAAACGACCACGATAACTCTCGAAATTGGGTTGATTGCTTCTTCGCCTTTTTTACTTCGACATTAGTCCTTCTCACTGCTAAACGCGCCCGGCATCTCAGCTCATCTGACCCACTTTCATCTCATGGATCTCACCTTCGTCTTCCCCTGCCTCAATGAAAGCCGTACCATCGCACTCTGTATAGATGCCGTGCGTAAATCGCTCGATGCAGACAGTTCGTTGAAATATGAGATTGTCGTGGCTGACAATGGCAGCACGGATGACTCACGCCAGATCGCCAAAGATCGTGGAGCACGCGTCGTGCCTGTCCCAACACGCGGCTACGGTGCAGCCCTGCGTGGCGGCATTGAGGCAGCGGAAGGAAAGTACGTCATGTTTGCCGACGCAGATGGCACTTACTTCTACGAGAACTCGCTCGAACTCTACAAGACCACCTCGAAAGCTGATGCGGATATGGGCATCGCCTCCCGCATGAAGGGAGTCATCGAGCCTGGGGCCATGCCCACGCTACACCGCATCCTAGGAACGCCCGTTCTCACTGGCCTGATCAATCTGCTTTTTAAAGGCAAGCTCAGCGACTGTAACTCTGGCTTCCGCTGCCTGAAAAAGACCGCCTACCAGACCTGGGACATACGCGCCAGCGGCATGGAATTCGCCTCAGAGTTACTCATTAAGGCTCTGAAAAAAAAGGCCAGCACAGTGGAGATCCTATCTGGCTTGCGTCCGCCACCCGTCGAGCGCACCCCGCATCTGCGCACTTGGCGCGACGGAATGAGGCACTTGCTATTCATCCTTTCCGAGCGCCCCCGCATGTTTGAACTCGGTGGGCTGCTACTCATTATCCTCGCTAGCGTGCTTCAGGGTATCGCAGGCACGACCGGGCTGGTGAATGTTGGTGGCCTGAATATCTTCGGGGTTCACAGCCAGGTGCTTCTTCTCCTCGCTGCCCTCGTCGGGACACAGATTTATATGCTCTCCGCCGCCATGTTCCTTCAGAAAAGCGAGCAGCCCCGCACCATCACGCGCAAACTTATTGAGATGGATGAAGGCAGCCTTTTCTTCCTGCTCGTCGCACTTCTGAGTAGCATCAGCCTCGTCATTGGCTGGCTCGTGCTGCAATGGACGCGTTCTAACTTTGCCGGGCTCGACTACGCAAACACTCTCATTGTCTGGCTGCACTTTCTCGCCGTGCCATCAATGGTCGCATTTGGGATGCTAGGTGTACACATACTGCGCAAGGGAAAACTGTAAATTTCGATACCGAATTACCTCCCTGACAGACGTCCACCAGAGGTTGCCCTCAGAGCACTCCGGCGACTGAGGAGTGTTTTCGGCATGTCCACCGTTGGCTAAGGTTTGCAGCCCTTAGACCGCCGCATGCGTTCAGAAGAAACCTGCAACTAGCTACAACCTCAGGCTGGTTCACCCCTATCAGACGCAACCAAAGAAAAACCCCGGCATCCTTCGATGGCGGGGTTTTCTGTATGAACTTTTCGAGATTTAGTTCACAGGCACGCTGGAGCGTGTTGGATCTTTTGCACTGTAAAGCCAGTGGATGACTTGATCATCTTTCACCAAGGCACGGGCGTCCACGACATGATAGCCGTTCAAATGGGTGCGTCTGGTGTATGTCACAGGCACCGACCAGTAAATTTGACCCTGAAAGATCTCTGGCGTTGGGTTGCCGTAGGATCTGATACTGTCCAGATCGATGGAGGTATGACCGTTTCTGATGCTGCGTGTGAGCACAGGGTAACCGCCCAAGAAGGAACGGATGGGCTTTGCTCCAGCATGAACCAAGTCAGGTGGTGGCGCGCTGGAGGCGGTGAGGGCGTTTTCTGAACCCGCAAAGCTGCAGGTGGCGACAACTAAGGACAATAGAGCAATGGTTGTTTTCATGGTTTGTGTTTGGCTGCTTCCTGCTAGGGCGGTGTTCACCCAGTGATGGGAAAAATAGCTTTCCTCTCAGCTATGCCAAGATCTTTTATCTGGCGAGCAACGATTTCGTCGTTCCGCTCTGTAGTTGCCGATGCAAAATTTGATGCTAGCGACCTCAACTTCAATTTAGGCACGTCACCCTACTCCATCTCGCATTTCTCAATCTCAGCGCTGATAGCTTTCCAAGGTCTGGTGGTTCACTTCTTTCCTTGTGTGAACATCGAACTCATCTGCCAGCTCGTCTTGAAGGTTTCCAGGAGCTGATCCTGATAAGTTTGCAGTGACTTCAGCTGAGTCGGAGACAGGAAGGCTGCAGCCTCCTGAAAGGTTCGTTGGTTGGTGGTTTTCTGGTAGTCGAGCATCTTTTGGAAATTGGCGTCGTTCAGCTGGCTCGGGTCCTGGATCATTCGCGAGAGTGCGGCCTGCTCGGGCGTGGGGCTCTGGCGGACCTGCGCCATGAGGGTGATAAGCTGGTCCTCCTGCTGGGTGGAGAGGGGCTCGCCGCTGGCATTGAAAAGACTGCGTCCCATGGACTCAAAGGAGGTTCGCTCGGGTTTCGTGCCTTCCCAGCGCTGGAAGGTGCTCCAGTCGCTGTCGTTGTTCAGAAAGCCTTTGATGGTCTGATCGTAGGCCGCCTTGTTCTTCTCGGCTTCGGCGATGAGCTTCTGCCGCTGTTCCGGGGTGACGTTTGGGTCCAGCATTTTCAGACCAAGCTCCGTCTCCAGTTTGCCACGCTCGACGAGGAGATTTTTGAAGTGGGCTTTCTCCTGATCATTGAGCTGGAGGTATTCAAAAAGGCGCGCATAGCTGGTCTCGATCTGCACCGCCTGCTGCTGCATGATGAGATCACGCATGGCGGGGTTTTTCATCATGTCCTGCAGGGAGCCAGCGGGGCCTGTGCCACTCGCCGCAGCCGGGGTTCCGGGGCCTCCGGCTGGCAGCCCGGCGATGTCTGGCGACGTGGCTCCGCTCACACGGGACGGAGCTGGAGGCGTTGTGACGGGGCGGTTCGCGAGGTCACGCCGGAGCTGTGAGATGGTCTGGCGGGCTTCTTTTAAATCCGCCTCCAGTCGGGCCACTCGGGGATCTGGCGGCGGGGGCGTGGCGAGCACCCACGCAAGCGCGACGATGCTGGCGAGTAAGGAGGCGGCGAGGGCGATGGTGAGGGCTTTCATTTCGGTGACGCGACCTAGGTTTTACCAAAGCGGAAGAAAACGATCCAGCCTCAAACACACGGCAGCTGAGATTCCACCGAGCAAGCCACCGCGACTTGCCGCCAGCGGGGTTCTGGTCCACACATCGGGCCGCCCATGCCTCCGCCCAAGAAATCCGCCTCCAGCAGCAGCCAGTTCCATGCCGTCATCGGCACGGACGAGGCGCGGGTTAAGGAGGCAGCGATGAAGATCGTCCAACGCATCTCGCCTCCGGACTCTGGCGATTTCGGCAATGAGATCATCGAGGGTCAGGCGGACAATGCTGAACATGCAGGACAGATTTGCAGTAATGTGGTGATGGCACTGCAAACCCTACCTTTCTTCGGCGGTGGCAAGGTGGTGTGGCTGAAAGGGGCAAATTTCCTCGGCGAGAGTCAGACAGGCAAGGCTCAGGCCTCGGTGCAGGGCTTTGAAAACATCCTCGATGTGCTGGAGTCGGACCTGCCACCTGACATCAAGTTTGTGCTGAGCACGACGTCGATCGACAAGCGTCGCACTTCCTTCAAACGCCTCTCAAAGATCGCCACCATGGAGGTCTATGACAAGCCGGACACCAGCCGCGCGGGCTGGGAGGACGCGGTGATGGCACAGGCGATGGTGAAGGCGCGAGAACTCGGGCTCACGTTTGAAAGTGGCGCTCTCGAGCTACTGGTGCAGATGGCTGGTGACGACACTCGGCAGCTCGAAAATGAGATCGAGAAAATCGACCTCTATCTAGGCGAGCGCCGTCGCTGCGGCCTGAACACGGTTCGTGGCATGGTCTCCATGAGCCGTGCTGGCGTGATCTGGGAGATCGGCAATGCCATTGGTGCGCGCGATCTCCAGCGTGCGCTGGAGCTGCTGGGCGTGCTCATGTATCAGGGCCAAAACGCCATCGGCATCCTGCTGGCGGCCATCGTCCCCAAAGTTCGTAACCTGCTGATCGTGAAGGAACTCACCACGAAGAACAAGGTGAACACGATGAGCTACAACAGCTTCAATTCCAGCCTGGATGCGCTGCCCACGAACGCCACGGCGCATCTGCCGCGCAAGAAGGATGGCTCGGGTTTCAATGTCTATCCGCTCTTCCTCGCCGTGGCCGAGGCGAGGAAATTCACCCTCGAAGAGCTGCACGAGGGCTTCGCCGCCTGTCTCGCGGCAAACTCGAAGCTGGTGACGACGCAGCTCGATACCAAGGTTGTTCTTGAGCGTCTGCTCGTGGGCCTGCTGGCGCCGCGCACACGCAGGGCGTGATCCTTTTCTGAACCCAACTCATGAGTGATGACGCGACGTTTCCCGTGACCGTGCAGCGCATCACTTTGCCGGGCTCAGCCGTGACGACGGAAGACGTGACCGCACGCGAAGAGCCGCTGGAGATCCGCGTGGAAGGCCGCAGCGTGGCCGTGGTGATGCGCACGCCGGGACATGATGAGGAACTCGTCGCGGGATTTCTGGTCAGCGAAGGCGTGATCACCCGTGCCCGAGATGTGCTGGAGATCAGCCAGTGCCCGAGCACGGGAAACAAATACGGCAATGTGGTGGACGTGCTGCTCGCCGGCAGTGCCGTGGTGAATTGGGACAGCCTCACGCGCCATGTCTTCAGCGCCTCGAGCTGCGGCATCTGCGGGAAGACGAGCATTGAGAGTGTGTTTCAGCGGTTCCCGGTGCTCAAAGCAAGTGCTCAATGCTCAGTGATTGGTGCTGAGTCGGCCGCTGAGCACGATTTCCGCGTCTCCCCTGCCCTGCTCGCTAGCCTTCCCGCGAAGCTCCGCGCCTCGCAGGCGACCTTTACCCAGACCGGCGGACTTCATGCGAGCGCGATCTTTGATGAACACGGCGAGATGCTGGTGCTGCGGGAGGATGTGGGACGTCACAACGCGCTGGATAAGGTGCTCGGCTGGGCTTTGCAGCGCCGGTTGTTGCCTTTTCAAAGACACATCCTTCTCGTCAGCGGACGCGTGTCCTTTGAGCTCATGCAAAAGGCGCTGGCCGCCGGGGTGCCCATCGTGGCGGCCATCTCGGCTCCGAGCAGTCTGGCGGTGCAATTTGCCGATGACAGCGGCCAGACACTCGTCGGCTTCCTGCGTGGGGAGACGATGAATGTGTACACGCACCCGGATCGCGTGAAGGCATGAAAAAGCGGCGGGGAACACGAGGTTCCCCGCCGCCGTAGCATGGTTGGGGTGGCTTAGTTCACCGCGATTTGGCGTGGTAGGGCCGTGGCTTTCACAGGAAGCGTGAGGGTGAGCACGCCGTCTTCGAGGCTGGCGGTGAGCTTCTCGTCATCGACGGGGGTGTTCACGTTCAGGCGGAGCTGGTAGTTCAGCGTGGAGATCTCCTGGTGGAGCGGTTTCCAGTCGGCAGGCACCGACACGGAGCGCTCACCACGGATGCTGAGAACATCTTCGTGGTATTCGATGTTCACGCCGGACTTCGGCACGCCGGGCATCTCTACGCGGATGACGAAGGCGTCGTCCAGGCGTTCGATGCTGAAGCGTGGTTTTTGCAGGCTTTCCGTCACGCCCGCAGTTGGAGCGGTCTGTGTGCTTGTTTGGGGGGCTGGGGTGCAGCAGGTAGCACTCATAGGAGGATAAGGGGATGAGTTTTGTGAATAGGTTTAGTTGATGGCGATGAGCTTGGGCTTGCGCTGTTCCTGCTTCGGCAGGGTCACGGTGAGCAGGCCGTCTTCGAGCTTGGCGCTGATGCCCTCGGCATTGACCGTCTCAGGAAGGCTGAGCGAGCGGCTGAGGGTGTAGGCGGACTCGTTTTCGCCTGATTTGACGCGGCGCTCGGCCGAGACGGTCAGAACACCTTCGCGGAGCTCGACCTTCACGGCGTCTTTCTTCACGCCAGGCAGTTCAAAGCGGGCGTAGAAGTTGCCCGCGTCTTCGTGGAGGTCCGTGGCGAGTCGGCCAGCGGCGGGTGAAGCAGGTGCTGCGGGGAAAAAGTCCTCCAAGAGCTGAGCCACCGCCGGAATACCGGCAAAGGGGTGACGCAGCCAAGGACCAAAGTCCGCGGCACGACCAAGATTCAGAGCAGGATTAGAACGGATGAGTTTCATGGGATGATAGTTTGAGTTTGGGTTGTCTTTTCAGGACCTCTCCACCTATTGCAAACTCGGTGCCAGCTTGTGAGCTGGATCATTAAACGATTATCAATCAATGATTTATGGGATCATCCACCCAAAGCCACTCATCTCCATTTGCGCCAAAGAGACTCAAATGGAAACATGGAAAGAGCCTCCGAATTGCCAATTATGGCACATTTGAATCGCCATGCCTGGGCATAAAAAAGGCTGCCCGAGAGTCGCGGGCAGCCTATTTCTGTTTTCTTGCTCAAGGAGTGATGCGCGCGCCAGCCTTCTTCATCTCATCGACGAGTGCTTTGGAGGCATCGTTCAGCGGGCATTCAGTGAGGTAGATCTGGCAATAAGGAGCCCACTCGCGGGGGCCATCGTTGTCCTTTTTCCAGGCGCGATGCAGCGGGGCGATGTCGGCGACGGGGTTCTTGTCGAGGAAGAGGAACTGAAGGTCGGTCAAAGCTTCCAGCGGGGCGAGATCGGCGACTTGATTGCCCTTCAGCGAGAGCATGGACAGCCACTTCAACTGGCCGATGCCGTCGAGCTTGGTGATTTTGTTTCCGTCGAGGTAGAGCGTCCAGACTTTGGGCAGTTTGAAGAGCGCGGAGACATCGGCGATCTGGTTCCCGGCGAGGTAGAGCGAGTTCAGCGCGGTGATGCCGCCGAGGGCGGTGACATCGGTGACTTTGTTGTTGGTGAGTTCGACGTATTGCAGCGCCTTGCAGTTGGCCAGTGGGGAGATGTCGGCGATTTGGTTGTTTGCCACATCAAGGAACTGGAGCCGCTCCAAGCCTTTGATGGCGGCGAGGCTGGTGAGCTTGTTGTCTGGCAAGGTCAGTGATGCCAGCGCGACGCATTTTTCCAAGCCGGTCAGATCGGTGATGCCTGCGCCTTTGCCCTCAATGATGGAAACAGTGGCGACATCCTCAGCGGTGATGACTTCCTGGTTGTCGCGCTTGGCGAAGACCTGCTTCCGCACGGCGGCTTCGAGGGCTTTGTCCTTAAAGACAGCGAAGGGCTTCGGCGGTGGAGGTGGTGTCGCAGGTTTGGCGGGTTCGGTTTTCGCCGTGGCTGGAGCGGCGGGCTTCGCAGGCGCTGGAGCAGGCTTCGCTGCGGTCGCTGGGGCCGGTTTAGTCTCAGCGGGCTTGGCTGGAGCTGGCGTCACAGGCTTCGCTGGGGCGGCAGTAGGTGGCGTCGCCGGAGCCGGCTTGGCAGCGGTAGGGGCTGGAGTGGGAGCAGCCGCGGGCTTCGGAACTTCAGCGGGTTTGGCCGGGGCGGGTGCGGCAGGCTTCGCATCCTGCGCGGACAGCGCGGCGGCAGACAGGAGGAGGATCAGGGCTGGGATGGACTTCATGTCTGGTAGGTCGGGGTAGTGAGGGGAATGATACGGCAGCGTGAGGTTGCATGTTATCGCAAAATCGGCTCTGTCGGCGTCACCATGATCAATGTTATTGTCATCCTCGAAATCGACCCCGCCCGTGTCGATGAGTTTCTCGAAGTTAGCTCCTTCAATGCAGCCGAGTCCGTGAAGGAGCCGGGCTGCACCCGCTTCGAGGTGAACCGCCAGTTTGAGCAGCCGAATCTCTTCGCCCTCAGCGAACAGTATGTGGACGAAGCCGCGCTGGAAGCACACACCAAGACGCCGCATTTTGCCCTTTGGAAGGAAAAGGCCGCCACCGGCTTTGTCATCAAGCGCTGGTCAGTCAAAGGTCCGGTCCTCGACTGATCCGCACTGCGTATCCCATCCCCCCACCGTGGAAGACGCCTTCGGCCATCAGATCTCCTACCTGCGAGTGTCAGTCACCGACCGGTGCAACGAACGCTGCCGCTACTGCATGCCCGAGGAGGAGCAGGCCTGGTTTCCGAAGGAAGAAGTGCTTAGCTATGAGGAAATGCTGCGCGTCCTGCGTGTCGGCGCCGGGCTAGGCATCAAAAAGGTCCGCGTCACCGGTGGCGAGCCGCTCACGCGTCCAGGTGTGGCTGATTTCTGCGCACAGATCGCCGCCATTCCGGGCATCGAGCAGATCGGCATCTCCACGAACGGCACGCTTTTGAGCAAAGAAGAGCAGGGAGAGACCATCGCTGCACGTCTGGTCAAAGCTGGCGTGCAGAGCGCCAATGTCTCGCTCGACTCGCTCGACCGCGCCGCCTACCAGCGCAGCACGAGCCGCGATCTCCTACCCAAGGTGCTCGATGGCATTGATGCCGCCATCGACGCCGGATTCCGCTCCATCCGCCTGAACTGCGTGCTGATGAAAAATCAGACCGAGCGCGAGTTTGTGCCACTCATCGACTACGCCCGCAGCAAGGACGCGCTGCTTCGTTTCATTGAACTCATGCCCGTGAGCACCCAGGACGTGCTGAGCGAGGCCAACTTCCTCTCCACCTCTCATGCGAAACAGATGGTGGAGCAGCACTACGGCCCTCTCACGCCACTGCCCGACTTTAAAACCAACGGCCCCGCCACCTACTACGCCATCCCGGCCACCGGCCAGAAGATCGGCTTCATCGGTGCGATGACGAACCTGCACTTCTGCGAGAACTGCAACAAACTCCGCCTCACCAGCGACGGCAAACTCCGCCCCTGCCTCGGCAGCTACCTCGAGTTCGACCTCCGCGAAGCCCTCCGCGCCGGATGCAGTGACGAGGAACTCGCCACTCTCATCCACAACGTCGTCGCCAGAAAGCCGAAGGAGCACGACTTCCGCGACAACTACCAGCCGAACCGGAAGATGATCGCGATTGGGGGGTGAACCATGTATTCCCGAGGTCAGCGCCGAATAGCTCGGTCGGAAATCATTCAGTCAGTAAAGGAAGAACTCTTCAAATCCGATTCCTGCGAGTCCGCTATTTGAGAAGCAATCCACAAATGCTGATGTGACGAAAACAGAGCTTGAGCGGCGTCCTGGCATTTTGAAAATCGTGTAGTCAGGGATGAAAGAAGAACGCATCACCACCTTCGTGAAATCAAGTGGCTCTCCTGAAATTGGACATGGAATAAACTCCGAAGCGTTTACGTCCACGCCTTTAAGTTTTGGAGGATTGACGAAGAAGAGTGGCTCCCCTGCTGCATCAAGGCGAACAAGCTCCAAATCGATCAAGACAGGCTTCAAAGCTCGCACTGCTTGGACGGTCAAAACGATTCCTCCCCCGCTAAACCAGGAAGCACTTCCCTTGATGCATTTTTTCCTATGATCGGGATCCACCCACATCACTTTGGGAACACCAAGATTATGAGGCTTCCCAGGTTCAGAGATACCGTAGAAATCTTCGTACAGCGAGCCTTCGGCCAGGTTGATCACCTTGAAACCAGGAGATGTAACGACTTGGAAGCACTTCATTGGTTCGTTTTTGGAATGCATGGCAGTAGCCTCATAAAAGCAAAGCCGTGATCCGAAGAGCACGGCTTTGTCGGTTCAAATGAATCTCTAATTACTTCGCAGCAATCGCCTTCTCGATGGCGGACACGACGGTGACATCATCAGGCGTGGTCTTTGGCTCGAAGCGCTGGAGGGGCTTGCCGTCTTTGCCGATGAGGAACTTGCCGAAGTTCCATTTCACATCGCCGGGGAAGGCACCTTCTTTGCCGGTGAGGGCGGTGTAGAGGGGATGCTGTTCCGCGCCTTTGACGTGCAGTTTGTCGAACATGGGGAAGCTCACCTTGTACTTCTCAGTGCAGAAGATTTTGATTTCCTCGTTCGTGCCGGGCTCCTGAGCGCCGAAGTCATTGCAGGGGAAGCCGACCACGCTGAAGCCCTGATCCTTGAACTTCTCGTGCAGCGCCTGGAGTTCCTTGTACTGCTTCGTCAGGCCGCAGCGGGAGGCCACGTTCACGACGAGGAGGACTTTGCCTTCATAGGCTTTGAGGGAGGTGTCTTTGCCATCGATGTCCTTCAGCGGAATATCGAGCACGGACTTTTCTGCAGCACCAGCGATGCCGGCAGCGAGGAGGAGGGAAAGAAGAAGGTGTTTCATAGGTTTGTTGAATGGGACGGAGGAGACGGTACGAGCGGCGGGAACTTTCAGACGACCTCGGTGCACTACAAATCCAGCACTCGGACCATCCGCTTCGCCACATCGGCCAGGTAGTCCCAATCGCCCGCCTTTACCTCAGCGGCGGCCCGGCCGGTGAAGTCGATCTTGGACAACTCCGCACGCACGGCAGGCCAGTTCATGCTGCGCTCGCCAGGCCGATTGTCGAAGCCATTCCTCAATGCCTTCCTTCACCGCCACAAACAGACGCGCAGAGCCCCGAAGATCGTGCTACGGACTTCCCCCTGCCACTCGGGTCCGAGACCGAGAGCTTCACGCACCTCATCTCCACGGAATCCGGCACGAATGCTGACCTGCATGTCATGACAGGTGATGGCATGCAGCTCCGCCAACCATGAAAAAAACCGTCCCATGAACGTGTGCCGCCGCTGGCGCTCGGGCTCCGCTGCCAGGATCAGGCACGTCTTTGACGAGATCCGGCTGCCGAGCACACGGAGCTGATCGTCTTTGAAGTGATGCAGGATCAGATTTGCCACCAGCACCTCACTTTCAGGCAGTGGATGATGGAAAAAATCTCCCTGAGTCCATGCTGCCATCTTTGGCCAGAGCACAGGACGCTGGGCGAGGTCAAAGCCATGAAGTGCACTGGCATCACAGATGCCACTCTCTAGAAAGCGCAGTGAGAGAGCCCCATCCCCAGCCCCAAGTTCTGTGATATGCCATCCAGGCTGGTATAGGCGCCGCAGTGTGCGTTCCATCCAGCGATGGTTTCCCATCACAGCATTCACGAGTAGCAGATCCTCCCGCCCTACGATTGCATCAGGGTGGTCATCTGGATAGGTCTCCAATAGCTCGGGCTCAACGACTCGTGTTCGCATGTTTGTCGGTCCAGTCATCCAGCGGCACACTTAATTAAAGCAAGGCCTTCCTCCAAACCTTTGCAGGGACTTGCCGCACCGTATTGAAGGGGATTGTGAGCATGGCAAAGTAGGGCCCGGTTCGGTGTGAGAGGGGCCCTTTAAGCAGGCACTCGCTCATAAAAACATCACGCAGCCACGACTGAACAATGCCTGTGCGGGTGCCGAGCCACATGCCGCGGGCAGCACGATGAATGGCGGCATTTGACGCGCGATGGCGGCAGCGGTCGTAGGCCTCCAGCAAGGGCAAAGCAGGCTGTGCGCGCTGTTCGATAGCGAGCAACGCTTCAGCGAGGAACTCGGCATCTGCCCAGCCAGTATTCATGCCCTGACCGCCGATGGGGCTCATGAGATGGGCGGCATCGCCACAGAGAATGACGCGCCCGTCGTGGTATTGCTCCGCCTGCATCCAACGCGGAGAGAAGGGGCTTTGGTTCAATTGATCTTCGATGGCGAGATTCAGACCGGCGCGCTTGCGCACCGTTTCGCTGATGATGCCGTACTTCGACTCGGTGACAGGCTGCTTTGTCTGCACGATCCAGCGGCGCTTGCCATCTGGCAGCGGGAAGGCCTCGACAGCACCATCGGCTGTGAACCAGAGATGCGCTTCTTCCTTCATGTCGGTGTGATCCACGAAATCACCCATGAGGAAATGGCAGCCGTAGTTCGCACCATTGCTGCGCATCTTGATCAGCTCACGTACGCGGCTTTTGTTGCCATCGCAGCCGATGAGCCAGCGGGCGGTGCTGGTGAAGCCATCGCCCTGAACTGTCACGGTCTCGGCATCTTGATCGATCTGCGTGATCTCGATGCCGCGATGCAAGGTCACGTTCGGCATAGTGGCGAGTTTTGCCTCCAGCAAGGTCAGCGTCTGCTGCTGGGGGAGCGAAAGTATGTAGCGATGCGTGCCTGGAATCTCGCGAAAGGAGACGCAGCCCAGCCGACCGTTTTGCCCATGCACATGGCAGTCACGAATCGGCACGCCATGGCGGACGAATTCATCTTCCAGTCCGAGCTGCGAAAGGATCTCTAGTGATGGAGGCGTGATGCCGATGGCTTGCGAGTTCGGCAGCGGTTCCGTACGCTTGTCCACGATGAGCACACGCAGGCCCTTTTGTCCGAGCAAGCCTGCGAGCAACAAACCCACTGGTCCCGCTCCGACGATGGCGATGTCGTGATCCGTGGGTTTCATGGTGGGAGATTTGATGGAGCGCACTTTCGCCGGAAACCAATACGGCACGCGCTGACGATAACGCTCAAAAGCTGCACCATACCACTGACGATAGCGCTTCTCTTTGATCATCGGCGCAAGCACGCAGTAGGCACTCCAAAGCACGGCGATGACGAGATGGTCAGGCGTCCAGACTGGCCCAGTCCACAAAATGAGGGTAAAGGAAGAATAGATCGGCTGACGGCTGTGACGAAACATGCCGGTGCGTGTGAATGGCCGATACACTGGCCGCTCACCACGCCACACGGAGCGCCAGCCGAGCGTGCCCATCTGAATGTCGATACCAGCATCAGACATCGACTTCGCGAGCAAGATCCAGGAGATGCCGTAGAGCACGCTAAGCGTCGTTTTGATCCCACCTGTGGGCATCCACCAGACGGTATCCGTGGACGACCAAAGAAGGAAGGTAAGCAGCAATTGAAAGGAGGCCAGACCTGCAAAGACCGTTGTGGAAAGGACCGAGCCGAGCCCCAGCGGTGCCAAGCGTGCCATGAAGCGGCGACCACGATCCGAAAGAAGCCAAGTGTGACCGATGGCGAACTGCAGGATGAGGAAGACATTCATCGCCAGGGCCGCACCGCCATGCAAATGCAGCAGGCTGCCATACAGACCATTGTAGAGACTCCAAAACATCACGGAGACGGACGCAAAGAAGAGTCCGAGACTGACGGTGCCATAGCCCAGAGCGACATAGCGCTGGGCTGCTGAGTAGAGTTTGCCGGAGCTATCCATCAAGCGTGGCCTGCTGAACTTGTCTCATGTGTTTTCATCGACGTGCTGCCAATGCGCACCATGACAGCGGTTTCGACGGTGAGTCCGGGTCCAAAAGCCATGGCGCAGAGAGTGGCTCGGTCGGTTTCTGCCGAGTCGAGCATTTCTTTGAGCACGAAGAGAATGGTGGCGCTGCTCATGTTGCCATAGTCGCGCAGAGTGGTGCGTGCGGCTTCGAGCGCGTCGGGTTTCAGATGCAAGCTCTCCTCCACTTTATCGAGGATGGCACGACCTCCTGGATGCACGGCCCATTCGTCGATCTCATCGACGTTGGTGTCATGCCGCTTCAGCACGCCATTGAGAAGCTGACGGATGTTCCCGCCGATGATGTCCGGCACGTAGCTGGAGAGGACGATGTTGAATCCTTCATTGCCGATCTCCCAAGCCATGTCCGCCTCGCTGGAGGGAACGACGGCAGACTCGAAGCCATCGAGACGATAGGCAGGCTTGCCTTCGACCGGCTCGCGAGCGCTGACGATTGCGGCGCTGGCGCCATCAGCGAACAATGAGTTGGCCAGGATGCTGTCCGGCTGGTCATTGATCTGCATGTGCAACGTGCAAAGTTCCAGACAGATCACGAGCACCACCGCGTCAGCATTTGCCTCACAAAACTGAGCCGCCATGCGCAGCGCCGGGAAGGCGGCGTAGCAGCCCATGAACCCGAGCGTGTAGCGTTCCACATTTGGGCGCAGGCCTAGTTCCTTGATGATGTGGAAGTCGGGGCCTGGGTTCGCGAAGCCGGTGCATGAGGTGTAGATGATGTGCGTGATGTCCTCTTTCTCAAAGCCAGTCGCATTCGTGATGGTGCGGCGGGCCAGCTCAACGGCAAGCTCGCGAGCACAGTGGGTATAGACGCGGTTTCTTTCCTCCGTGCCCGGCGGTATGAGCGTGCCATCGGCATCGCTGCGATAAAGTGTGGCCTCGGTGCCGGTAACGAAATCACCTGTAACGCTGTGACGCGTCTCAATGCCGCTGCGGTTGTAGATGGCGTGGATAAGACGTTTCGTTTTCGCGTCTTTGGCCCAGCCTTTGAGTCGGTCGCGCGTGTAGCTTTGCGCGTAGGTGTAGGCTGGTGTGCTCGTGGAGATGTGATGAAGGTAGGCAGACATGTGAGTCAGAGGATCAAGATTGAGTCAAGGTAACCGAGGCATGAACCTTCACTCCATCGCCTACGCGGATGAATAACAGCACCGTGGGGACGCTAATCCCGCTGTCTTTCATGGAGACCGGGAAGTCGAGATCGAAGGTGGCCTTACCGCCAACGAGCTTCCAGTTCGTGATGGTGGCGGTGACCTTTTGTGGTTTGCCAAGCAAGGTCAGGGTCATGGGCAACTTCGTTGGCGTCTTGCCATCAGCGGCAATTTGACTCGCAGGAACGTCTATGAGGCCGGAGATGAGCGGATGGTCGGTGACCTTCATGGCCTTGCGCATGTTTTCATCCCGCTTCGCCTCGGCTGTGTCCATCTTGGCCGCTTCGATCCGGACTTCAGCCTGAATGCGAATGGGCTTGCCCGTGGCGTCCAAGATGACGGTTGTGCTGAAAGGCTTGGCAGACACTTTTCCACCCCAGTCGTGAAGGGTGGAGGTGCCGGAGAAGGTGATATCAGCCCTGCCAGCCCAGATCGCCGTGGTGTCGGCATGGACCATTGAGGCTAGAATAGCGAAGCTAAGGCAAATAAGAGCTTTCATCGGATCGGGTGAGGATTTGTGATGTTTCAGACCGCCGGTTTATCTGCGCTGAAGACTCCGTAGCGCTGAACACCCAGTTCATAAGCCAGCCAGATTCGGAAAAGCGTCAGTGCGAAGATGCGATTGGGGTTCTTCGAGCTGAATAAGAAGCTCCGGTAGTGTGGTTTGGTGAAGAACCCCTTCACGGTGCGCCAGGCACAGAGCGGCCAGGTTTTTTTCACCTGCTGGGCATAGTCGTTGAATTGGTAGTTCGTAAAGCCTGCTGCCAAAGCTGCCGCGCGGAACTCACTTTCGGGGCGCACGCCAGCGATCTGAGATTCGCGGGTGATGGCATCAATGAGGTGCCGCTTCGACAACGCGCTGGGATTCTCACAAGACATCCACGCGACGGCGACGAGCCGGCCACCGGGTTTCATCACGCGATAGCACTCGCGGAAGAAGGTGGGCAGGTCAGGCATGTGCTCGAGGCTTTCCACCGTTTCCACCACGTCGAAGCGATTGTCCGGCAGTTGATTCTGATACCAGTCGCGCAGCAGGAACGTCGTCTTGCCTGGCACGTCGTTGTGTTCTTGGGCATAACGCCACTGCATCTTGGAGATGGTCATGCCGGTGACATTGGCTCCATAGCGCTCAGCCAGGATTTTTGCCGTGGCACCGTAGCCGCAGCCGACATCACAGACATCCGTGTCTTTGCCGGTACCGCCCAGCTTGGCGACGAGTGTCACCAGATTCTCCGCCGCTTCGGTGTCTGTTTCTTTGCCGGTCAGCCACATGCCGTGGTGCACATGCTCGCCCCAGATTTCGCGATAAAAGGAGTCGAGGTCATCATAATGCGAGGCAGCACCGTCGATGGTGGGTGTGTAATCAGTAGAGGAGGTGATGGTCATGGTAAGAGTCTTTTAGCCAGTGAGAGCAAGAGCGTAGCCGTTTTGATCAGTGATTGCGGGGGACTGGATGGGGTTCGTGTTCTTTAGCGGATACAGCGCGACTTGTCGGGCATTCCGGCGAAGCTTCCTATTCTGTTGCAGGGATCCTTGAGCCCAACTTCCAAAGACGACGAGAGAACGCCATAGAGGGCCTTAAAGCGAGTATCAGAGCCGAAAACACTGATAGCACCAATGGCTCCAAGGTGGATGCATGGTGTATCATTAAGAATGGCAAGGGAAGCGACCAGCCCAAAAGCAGTCCATGACGTGCTCGCAGCAGGTCATGCTTCAGGCCATTTGCGAGCCACCACCCTAGCAAACCGGACAAGGGCATGAGAAGTGCACTCAAACCTTGCCAGAGGAACGCCAAAATCATAATGCTGATGAAGAGCCAACTGCGGTGATGAACAAGAGCGGCTGTCGCAGCAAAAACGATGAAACTCAGGGACAAGTCTGGCATCGGCGTGATGACCAATGAGAAAGCCCCGAGAGCCAACATCAGTGCCGTGGCTGTAGTATGAGCTTTATGGTAGCCCCAAAGTCGCCGAGCTATGAGAAAGGTCATCCAAACACAGCCTATAGCGGTGAGGGCTGAGGTCATTGCTGCCAAGACGTCACCAAAACGATGGCAGGTGAGGCTGAAGATGAGAAAGGCCGGAAGAAGCCATGGCCAGAGGCGGATCAGGTCTCGTGTCGGCCAATAGTGGACGGGCTGTGGTTCTGGCTGAATACAAATCGTGGAAATCAGTGGGGTCATGAAAATCGGAATGGGTGAGAGGGGGTAGAGGCCGTCTTCTGACGGCAGATTATGCCCAAGAGATCTTTGTCTTGGGGATTAAGGGGGCTTGAAAGCCCCTTTAAATCTGCTCCACCGCCAGCCACCGATGCCGACGCTGCTTCATGCCACTTTCCCGAACAGTGAATCTCTGTTGGGAATTCCAAAGCCATGTCCGACAAAGAACGGTCTGCATCGCTCGTCTGTTCTCCCATGCAAGCCAGGGTGCCAGAAGGTCTTTGCCCCAGGTTTCCTGGTCTTCAGCTAGATCCTCGCTCTCGATTGAATATTCGAAGTTAGCGTGAACCTGATCCACTTCGCTTAGACTGTGCTCCAGTGTGAACGCCTCACCAGTCACGGCGAGTACGGTCAAAATGAGAAAGAGCAGTCGGGCGAAGCGCACAATCAGAATTGCTTGAGTTAATCAGGGGCGTAATTGACCCAGAGAGTTAGCGTTTGCTCAAGAAAAGTTGACGATATGAGATGATGTTAATGAGACGCTGTTTCCACAACTCGGACATCGTTGCTTATGGAGCTATCTGGTTAAGCCTCCATCCTCCAGAAAGCAGAGCCGAAGTTGCGACGGTCTGACCATTGGTTGGTATCTGCGGCAGTAGGAAGTAGCCGACGCCTTTGACTTGCCCATTCGCCAGTCGGACGACCTGTCCTTGGAAGGCCACTTTAGATCGGGTGAGGGAAGGCGTGGCTTCCGTCAGAGTGAAATTGCCGGACACAGCTCCAGTCGTGGGATTAATCGTCAGGCTGACTTTCCCAGGGTTTGAGTTTACGGCTGTGGGCAGCAGCACTTTGTTATCGTCAGTGTAGGTGAAGTCCATGTCTGGATCGGTGGCTGAAGCAGCAAGACCGCCATCCGTGAAGCGGAGCTGCACAATGCCGGCATTTGGGAGGCCAAGAACGACATTGCCTGTGCTGGCCGGTGCCAGATAACCGCCTTCCGCTTTCAGATTGATCGGGCCAAAAGTGGTGTCGTAGCTGCGAGACGGAATCGTGGGTTTGAACCAAGTCAGCGGCCCGCTGATGACATTGCCGACGAATACCGACTGTGCATCCGGGGTGATTTTCAGACTGCCTTGGATGGTACCTGCATTCTTATAAAGGGGTGTGTAAACCCAGAAGTCAGCGTCAGTGCTGAGAAAGGTGGCCGTAGTGATGGTTTCTCCATCAGCGGTTCTACCAGCGACGGTAAGCGTACCACCAGGGGTGACGGTAAAGGTGGCATAGCCGCTACCTTGAGGAATACCGACTAATCCATCATCTCCCACATCTGCGAGGTCCAGAGCCATGCTGTAATAGCCCGCGAGATCTTCCGCTGGCTGGCTGATGGCATTCCAGGCGGAGCGGTGGCCGCTAATGGTCGCCGCCCCGACGCTGCCACTGAGATCTCCAGAGACTGGATCGATGCTCAGGCTCACTAGCGCACCCGCGACAGTAGCGGTGATTTGTGGTGCCGTAGCCGCCAGCCTGCCTGTGGCAGAACTGCTGGCAGAGCCACCTAAAGCCAGCGTGGTGCTTGGCAGAGCACCAGTGATCTTCAGAGTGTAGCTGCCGTTTGAGGTAGTGGTCAGACCGATCTGTCCGCCCAGTGAGCGGTTGGTGCCAGTTCTTGTCAAAATACCGCCAAAGGTGCCAACGAGGTTTTTTGGTAGCGCTTTGACCGTGAGACGTGACGTCACGACCAGGCTGGAACCTCCGGGATTGGTGGCTTTCACTTGGACGTTAAACACGCCGGATACGTCAGGTCTGCCTGAGATCACCCCACTTGGCGTAGCCTTCAACCCTTTCGGCAGCCCCGTGATCGTGAACGTCCTCGGGTAATTCAAAGCCGTGACGGTGTGATTAAAGTCCGTGCCCACCGTGACAACAGGGAAGGTAATGGGATTCAAGACCGGTCTGATGAAGGTCGCGGAAACGGGTAACAACAAGCTTTTAGAGATCCCAAAGGATGTGGAATCGGTCACTCGTACAGTAATGGCGGCATCTCCTGCTGCGGTGGGTGTGCCGGAGAGCACGCCTGCGCTGCTGAGCGTGATGCCCGCTGGCAATGTTCCACCTTGGAGCGTCCAGGTGAAGGGCTCAGCGCCACCACTGGCGGCGAGTGTGGCGGTGTAGGGGGTGCCCTTCACTGCCGTCGGCAGTGTCGCGGTGGCGATGTCGAGATCACTGACGAGCAACTCGAAGACCCGCGTGTCGGTTTTCATGTCTTGGTCGGTGACTTGCACGGTGAAGCTCCCAGTGCCGACAGCTCCGGTGGTGCCGGAGATGACACCTGTTTCACTCAAAATCAGTCCGTCTGGCAGGTTTCCGTCCGAGACGGTCCAGGTGTAGGGCTGCCTACCACCAAAAGCTGTTAGCGTAGTTGTGTACACTATGTTTGTCCGCGCGGCAGGCAGTGACGACGCTGTGAAAATGCCAGGATCAGATGCCTCCGTGACGGTGATGGTGGCCGTGTCAGACTTGGCTCCACTAGTGTTGGCGGCATTGGTGACCTTCACCCAATAGCTGGTGGTGGCGAGCAAAGTAGGCGTGGTGAAATTTGGGGAGTTCGTGCCGACGGGTATTGTCTCGCTAGGGCTGTTGCCCTGATACCACTGGTAGGTCAGCGGGCCGGTGCCGCTAGCGATCACAGACAATGAAGCTGTCTGGCCGGTGTTGATGGAGGTGGAAACAGGCTGAGTCGTGATCGCGGCAGGCTGGCGCACGGTGACGGTAGCAGTGGTAGAGTTAGCCCCCGTGAGATTGGAAGCATTCGTCACTTTGACCCAATAGGCTGTTGTCGCAGTCAGCACCGGAGTGGTGAAGGATGCCGAATCGGTGCCCACAGGGTTACTTGTATCAGGGCTACTTCCCTGATACCACTGGTAAGTCAGTGGGGCACCGCCGGCTGCTACGACGGTGAGAGTGGTGGATTGACCACTGTTGATAGTGACGTTGCTTGGAGAGGTGGTGATTGTGGCATCACTGGCGATGACGTTGACGGTGAAGGTCCTCTGAACGACACCGCCACTACCTATGCCGCCCTCCCAAGCTTGCACTGTTACCAAACTAGTCCCCACCTGATTGGTTGTGCCAATAAGCTTGTTTGTGCTGCCTCCGCCGTTAGTAAACAGGGAGATGCCGTTAGGAAGTGGCGTAGTGGGCAACACGCGCCATGACTGCGGCGTACTTGGACTTCCGGTGACTTGGAAGACAATTGCCTGGTTTCCGGTTGTTGGCAGTTGTGTGCCAGCCTGGATTGATATCGTCGCAGAGCCGTTTGTTGGAGATATCTGGTTGAGAGTCGTCGCTCCTGCGACGCTGTCATACGCACCAAGGCCAACGACAGTAGCGATGGCGAACTCTGCTGTTCCAAGAAAACCTGCTGAGGAGGCAAGATTAAACTCCGCAGGCACCAGGATCTGCGCCGCTGGAGTGCGCTGAAAGAGCATCAGCAGGGAACTGGCGCGTTTGATAAGCCTTTTCAGTTTGGGGAAAAAAGTGGAGGTGTTCATATCAGTAAGCTTGGGTGAAGGGTTCATGGTTTGTTTAGAAAAGGATTGTCAGTTACAGCCGCAGCCTCCTCCGCCCACACCTCCGCCACCAAAGGCGGCTTCTCGGGAGAAGTAGGCATGCTGGGTCATGGCCAGCAGCAGTGGATCACGACCTGCATCCATCAGCGGGTTCGCCAGATGGCCGCGTTCATAGGGCTTCACTCGCACAAGCTGCTGGGAGCAACTGCTGAGCATCATCACCGTCACGGCGGCTGTGGAGAGGAGGATTCTTTTCATGAGGGTAAGAGCGGTAAAATGTTTACTCGGCGAGCAGCGCCTCGATCTCGGCGGTGTATTCAGCCTCTGTCTTGCCGACTTTAAATCCTTTGTGGATGTGACGGATCACGCCTTTCCGGTCCACGAGATAACTGCTGGGCATTGTGGGTGGATTGAAGAATGCCGCTGCATTGTGCTGTGTGTCATGCGCCAGAGTGAAGGCGGCTTTGTTCTTCGAGACAAAACTTTGATAAGCCTCCGCTTCGTCATCGACTCCGATACCAATGATCACCAGGCCCTTACTAGCATACTTTTGCTGGAGACGGGCCATGGCAGAGAATGAGGCTTTACAAGGGGCGCACCACGAGGCCCAAAAATCGACGAGGACGACTTTGCCAGATGTTTTTGGCAGCGAGGCTCCTGGCAGCAAGCCGCTGAGAGCTGGGAGGGCAGCGCCGACTTTGGGTTCTGCGGCAGGGGCCATGGAAAGACTGAGGATGGTGATGACGAGAGTGAGGATGGATTTCATAGAGGTTGGGGTAGAGTTAAAAGAGCTAAGCGGCCTGGACTTGGAATCTGCGGAACTCGCGGGTGACATGGGTGGCCTGATCGTCCTGCAGGCAGGCTTCGATTCCGGGAGCGTTATCTGCCAGACGGAGACCTTCGCTCAAACCGAGCACGAACACGCAGGTGGAGTAGATCCCTGCCATGAGGCAACTCGGCGCGAGGACGGTGACTGCACGCATTCCGTGACGCACGGGCCAGCCAGTGCGCACGTCGAGGATGTGACCATAGCGCACGCCTTTGTGCTCAAAGCGACGCGCATAATCCCCTGAAGCACAAACGGCAAAACCGGAGACGGCCAGCCCACCGATACAGCGCTCGGTCTGGACGCCATCCTGAATACCGACATGCCAAAAAGGATGTACACCATTGCCGCCGAGGGCAAAGATGTCCCGCCCGAGGTCCACGAGGATGTCCTGGATGCCAAACTTTTTCGCAATGACGATGATCTGATCCACCGCGTGCTCTTTACCAAAGCCGCCGAAGTCCAGCCCCATGCCCTCACGCGGGAGGAAGACCTTCCCTGGTCTCCGCTGCACGTCTTTCCAATTAGAGAGGTTCAGCGCCCGCGAGATCTCATCCTCACTCGGCAGGCGCTCATGCACGACCTTCCAGTCCCAGACTTTGATTAGCGGCAGCATGGCGGCATCCAGGATGCCTTTTGTGAGTCGATGCATGGCATCCGCCATGTCGAGCATGCCACCCATCTCGGGGTCGATCTCGATCCAGGATTTGCCAGCGGCTTGGTTGATCTTGGAGAGCATCGAATCCGGCTTAAAGCGGGAAAACTTGGCTTCAAAGGCACTCAGCCAACCGAGTGCATCCGCCACGAACTGGAGGGCAGATTTTTGATCCACGCAGCGGAACTGGATGGCGCAGTTCGTCCCCAATGCCCTAAAGCCCACGCTCCGCACACCGCGTGCGTCAGGCTCGATAGATATCTGGGGGACTGCTTTTGACATCGTGCTGGATCAGAAAGTGAAGTTCAAACCAAAAGTCCACATGCTGGCTATCGGGTAAGCGGCAGCCGGGGCCTGATCTCCACCCACACCCGCCATTTCATAGTGCTCATAGGTGATGGATGCGGCGATGTTTTCGGTAAAGCGATAGCGAGTTTTCAATCCAACGCTCATCGTAGACATTGAAGACAAACGATAGTCTGCAGAGTAGTTCGGGCCGCTGCCATCCGGAAAGGCCTGGGGTGTGGTGATGTTCACATCGTTCAGGCTAGGGTGGTAGAAATCCGCCGCGCTCTGCTGGTAGTAGCGGAAGAATGGCGTGATCTCCAACTTGCCAAAAAGACCCTGCCGCCACTCGAACTGAAGGCTTTGGGAGAAGACCCCGTAGTCATCCTGAGAGAGTCGCACGACGGCATCCAGAGCTGCGTTCGCTTTGTCGAAGTAGTGCGTGCCCTGAAACTGAAGGACCCCACGGAGGCGACTGGATGGACGATTTTCCCGGTAGATATTGGTGACCGGGATGCCCCCGAAAAGTTCATCCCGCTGAATAACTTTGTACTGATCGTTCAGATAGCCCTCAGCATAGCCCAAAGTCAGGTTGGCGGAGACGACCGTATTCTTGTCCAGAAGCTGGGATAGGCCGAGAAAGAGATCGTAGCTCTTTTTATTTTGATCATCAGTGCCGCGCACAACGATGGTGTCGTTCAGGTAGTTCAGGCCAAAACTCAGCGTCGTATTCTTTTGGTTGAGCTCTAGTTTATCACTCAAAGACACGCCTTGGGATAGATAGTCGCTTTCACGGGAGTGTGACAGCTCTACCTCCACCCGATGATCACCGATCTGTTGGGACAGCGCAGCTAGCACACCCTGCCTTACATCATCGATTTCTACCAAAAATGGCTGCGTACCGCCGGGCTGCGCGCCAATCGGCGTGGAGCCTGTGATGGCATCCCGGAGCATCTGGAAACGGAAGCTGGTCTCTTCAGACAGGAACATCTCTCCCCGGTAGTAGTAGGACTCCACAAACATGCGCCCGTTCGACTCATCATAGACTTGGTAGCTAGAGTCGAAGCGGAAGGCCTCTGCCGCAGGCAAGCAGGCGGCAGGAACTAGAAACGGCGTGATCGCCCATGGGTTGGTCATTCCTGGCATCTGAAAGACGTTTGCATGAGATGATTTGGCTTTCGGTGGGCAGGGAGAGAGCATGTTCGTGGAAAAACGTTTGTTTTACCGGGACTCGATGAGCTTGGCAATATCTCGGCTGCTAAAGGCTTCAGCAACCACCTTGCCATCCAGCAAGGCTCGGACTGCCCAGCCATGGTAACGGCTGCCGGTGGCCTCGACTCGCTTGTAGCTAGCGCGTCGTCCGCTGCTCACTCGCTCCGCGTGCTGACGCACGTATGAAAACACCGCCTGCTTGGTTTTGAGTTCGACCGTTTTCCCCGGCTGCATCTCGATGACCTCGCTGCCCTTGGCATGTTCTACGACGTGATCTGCTTGCAAATCATCCGCAAAGAAATGCCATTCAAAGGTGACCTTTGCAGGTCCTGTGAGTGACATGGAGGAGGCGCTAATCTCCAGCCAGCGAGTGTGCGCTTCCGCGCTTTCCTTTCCGGAATGCGGCGAGTGACTCCCTTTCATGTCCACACTGAGATAGATGCTGTTCGAGGCAAAAGAAGTCGAGATGCCGAGGGCCAACACGAGGACAAATGTGACTGCAGAGAGGGACTGTAACAGAGGTTTGTATGTTGATTTCATAATCTTATTGGGGCTGAGGTTCAGAGGGCGACTTGGGCGACGACTGAGTGCTCTTCATGATGCACACGAGCACGAGTTGGTTTGCAGACGAGCCAGCGATAAAGTACCGGCAGTAGGAACAGCGTGAGGAAGGTACTGCTGACGATCCCGCCGATGACGACGGTGGCGAGCGGGCGCTGGACTTCGGCTCCGGCTCCTTCGCTGATGGCCATGGGGATGAACCCAAGGCTGGCGACGAGGGCGGTCATGAGCACTGGGCGCAGACGTTGCAGGCTGCCTTCGGTGACGGCTTGCTCGGCATTGCGGCCTTCATTCCGTAGTTGATTGAAGCAACTGATGAGCACCACACCGTTTAGCACGGCCACACCACAGAGGGCGATGAAGCCGATGGCGGCGCTGATACTGAAAGGTAGGCCGCGCATCCATAGGGCGAGCACGCCGCCGGTGATGGCGAGTGGGATGCCGGTGTAAATAATGAGCGTCTGCATCACGCTTTTGAAGGTGGCGTGGATGAGCACAAAGATGAGCACCAATGCGAGCGGCACCACGACCATGAGTCGGGCGCGGGCTTCCTGGAGATGCTCGAACTGCCCACCGAAATCAACGCGGTAGCCTTCCGGCAACTTCACGCTGGTGGCGATCTTGGCGCGAGCCGCATTGACGTAGGCTTCAGAGTCGGTGCCACCCGCGAGATCGACATTCAAACCGACTCGACGATGTCCGTCCTCACGACCAATTGCATCGACTTGCGGCACTTCGACGAAGTCAGCGAGGCGACCTAGAGCGATGAGCCCGCCATCCTGCGTGCGCACGGGCAGTGCTTTCATGATTTCGGAGTTGTTGCGCAGGTTCTCAGGCAAACGCACGACGATGGCGCGGCGGCGGTTGTTCTCGACCAACATGCCTGCGGTGTGTCCAGCCATCGCGGTGGTGATGGCGGCGTTTACTTCAGAGGCTTCCACGTTGTACTTGAGCATGGAGGCGCGGTCCACGCGGATCTCGAGCACTGGCACGCGGCCCTGGCTTTCAAACTCGGCATTGTCGGTTCCGGCGATGCCTTCGAGAATCTCCTTCACCTGACCGGCCACCTTTTCCATCGTGTCGTAGTCGTCGCCAAAGATGCGCACGGCGAGGTCGGCACGCGAGCCTTCGAGCATCTCGTTAAAGCGCATCTGGATCGGCTGCGCGAAGTCGTAGTCCTGCTCAGGCACTTCTTTGGCGAGTTCATCGCGGACGAGTTCTGCGAGACGGTCGCGGCTGACGGGCTTGCCGTTTTCTTTGCGCCACTCGGACTGGGGCTTATAGAAAACGTAGAGGTCGTATTCGCCGGGTGACATGGGATCAGTTGCCACTTCGCTGGTGCCAACGCGGGCGAAGGTTCGTGTCACTTCCGGCACTTTCTCGATCAGATACTTCTGCGTCTTGATGCAGCGATCCAGCGAGGTCTTGAGGCTCGTGTTCGCTGGCTGATACACCATCGCGGTCCAGGAACCTTCGTTCAGGGTGGGCACGAATTCCTGCTTGAGATTCGTGAACACAATCACGGTGACCACCAGCAGCGCCACGACTCCGCCGACCACGCCCCAGCGTGACGTCCATGCGATGCGTAGTGATGGGGCATAGGCCGCCTTCGACCAGCGCATGAGGAAGTTATCCTTCTCACTGATGTTCCCCGTCAGTAGCAGCGAGCATAGCGCTGGCATGAGCGTGAGCGCGAGCACCAGCGCACCACCGAGCGCGAGCATGACGGTGATCGCCATGGGGTGGAACATTTTCCCTTCGATGCCTGTCAGCGCGAGGATGGGCAAATAGACGAGCGTGATGATGAGCACGCCGAAGAACATGGGGCTGCCGACTTGCTCGCCGGCTTCATGCACGGCCTGGAGTCGCTCTTTGGCGGTGAGTTTGCGGCCGAGTTCATGCTGACGCTCGCCGAGCACACGGACGATGTTTTCCACCATCACGACGGCACCGTCGATGATGAGACCGAAGTCCACCGCGCCGAGTGACATGAGGTTTCCTGACACACCACCGAAGGTCATGCCGATGAGGGCAAAGAGGAACGAGAGCGGAATGGCGAGTGCGACGATGAGAGCCGCACGCCAGTTGCCCAACAGCAAGAGCAGAACCACCACGACCAGCACAGCCCCTTCGAAGAGGTTGTGCTTCACGGTGTTGATCGTGCGGTCCACGACCTCGCTGCGGGCATACTGGATGCGAATTTCTAGATCAGCGGGCAGCTTCTTGCCTAGCTCGCTGAGTTTCTCTTCGACGCGTTTGCTGATGATGCGGCTGTTTTCGCCGACGAGCATCATCACAGTGCCGAGCACGGCTTCTTCGCCATTCTCGACCGCGCATCCGGTGCGGACATTGCTGCCGATACTGACCTCGGCGAGATCCTTCACGCGCAACGGCTCAATGCCTGCAGCAAACTTCACGGGCAGGTTGGCAATGTCCTCCGCACTGGCCACTTTGCTCACGCCTCGAATCAGCACGCGATCATTACCTCGCTCGATGACACCACCGCCTGCATTGTCCACGTTTTGGCCAATGATCACGGCGAGTTCGCTGAAGGTCATGCCCGCATTCGTGAGCGACTCTGGTTTTGGCAAAATGACGAGCTGGCGCTCATAACCGCCGCTGCTATTCACCTCAGCCACGCCGGGAACGGTGCGCAAAAACGGCTTCACGATGTAGTCATGTGCTTCACGCAAATCCATGAGCTGGCGCTCGCGCGTTTGTTTGCGCTGGGGGGCGTCCTTTCTGTAGTCGAGCGTGTAATAAACGATCTCGCCAAGGCCGGTGCTGATGGGTGACATCTGCGGGCTGAGGCCTACGGGCAGTTCCACCTGCACGAGACGTTCGCTCACAAGTTGGCGTGCGCGGAAGAGATCAAAGCCATCACGAAACACGAGCGTGACCTGCGAGAGGCCGGACTTCGTGAGTGAGCGGAATTCTTCCACGCCTTGAATGCCCGCGAGCGCGAGTTCCAGCGGGTAGGTGACGAGCTTCTCCGTCTCCTCCGGCGCGAGCCCTGGCACAGCGGTGTTGATTTGAACCTGGGTGTTCGTGATGTCAGGCACCGCGTCCACAGGCAGGTGCATGGCGGAGAATATCCCAGCCGCGAGCAAGAGCAGCGACCCCATGATGACGAGGAAGCGGTTCTTCAGCGAAAAGTCGATGATGGATGAGATCATGGCCTAGTTGTTCGTCAGCTTGGGTGTGATGGATTCACCGGTGAGTGCAGTGCCGGTGAGGCGCTCGATCTCCATGCGGTGCTTCCAAGCGTTGCGGCGGGACTCGATGAGCGAATCCATGGCGTCGAGATAACCGCGCTGCATTTCGACATAGGTCGCCGCAGGCACGGCACCGAGGCGGTAGTGGCGGTCGGCTTCAGCAGCGGCATCGGCGAACTGTTTCTCGCTCTCGGGACGCCAGCGGGACAGTGCGTCGAGTTCAGCGAGATAGGCGGAGCGCTCGACAGAGAGATCACGCTCAAGATCGCGCAGTGTGGCGAGGAGCAGAGCTTCGGCTTGTTGCGTGCGCGCTTCTTCAGCAGCGACGTTGCCTTTGTTCTTATTCCAAAGCGGCAGAGGGATGGAGAAGGCGAATCCTCCTTCGATTTGTGTGCCGCCGGCATGTTGTCCGGCCATGTAGGGACCAAAGGTGATGTTACCCCAGCGCTCGGATTTGGTGAGGTCGATCTTGAGACCTTGCTTGGCAACGTTCAGACGCTTTTGCTGAAGGTCGAAGTTCGTGCGAGCTGCCTGTTGCTTCAGAGTTTCCATCTGCGGCGCATCGGGGAAGGCGGTGACGGCACCGCTGAGCTGAATGGCCTGATCAGGCCCCCGACCACAAAGCACAGCGAGCGTCGCCATGGCCTCGCGGACTTGCTTCGAGGCATCCGTCAAAGTGCGGTCGCTGGTGAGCAGCGTGGCTTCTAGGATGCGGCGTTCTAGCAAGGCGCTGACAGAGCCAGTGTCGCGCTGCACGAGCACGTCGATGAGTGCTTCCAAACGCTCGCGGACACTACGTGCGGCGTCTTCCTTGCGCTTCAGCAAGATGACGTCACCCGCACGAGCACGGACTTCGTTGGAGAGCTGAGATTTGAACTGCTGGAGTCCAAGCTCAGCCAGCGTAATGTCACGATCAGCGATGGCTTTGCGCAAAGACATGCGCCCAGGAAAATCGAAGGTCTGGAGGATCTGCGCGCGCCAGACAAGACCGTCTTTCTGGCCATTGATGCCCATGCCACCGAGCTCGGTGTTGAGTTCAGGATTGGCGAGTTGACCGGCAGACTGGCGACCACCGCGCGCGGCGGCGATCTCGGCTTCATAGAAGCGCACTTCGGGGTTTTTTTGGAGAGCTTCGGCGACGAGGTCGCCACTGGTGACAGCGGTGGAATCACGCGCTGAAAGGAGGGAGGCGCTGCTAGAAAGCAGAGCAGCTGACAGGAGAAGAGATGAGCAAAATTTCATGAGAGAGCTATGAGGGAATGAGTCGAACTTTGGATCACGCAGATGACGTGATCCCTGGGGTGCCCGGGCCAATGCAGAATGAACCCTGCACGATAGCTGGAGCGTCGGCTGACGGCTGTATGCCGCCTCTCTCTCAGATCAGAAGCTGCACGGTAGCGAGCATCGGTCGGATGCGGTGCCGTGGCATTTGCACTTCCTTGAAACCGCTGGCGCGAGTTGTGTCGCGAGCGGGATTGATGGCGATGAGCGTGAGCTGGAAGGTCGCTGCGTGATTGACCTGCGGAGCTTCCTTGGTGGCACGAGCAATGTCTTCACGCTCACTGCTGGCTCTTGAGTCAAACTGGGAAGAGACGAGCTGGTGATCACCTTCATCAGATGCTTTGCAAAGGCGAACGAGAACGCGGGCCAGCACATTATGATGATCATCTACCTCAGGGGTATAGGCATTACTGCGATGATGCAGCGTGAGCCTCATGCCGCTTTCGGACTGAGCCACTACCAAGCTGTGACTGCCATCAATCCAAGCGGCCAGCGCCATGGCAGCAGGCATCACCGACGTGCCAGTGATGGTGTAAGCCATCAGGAGCGTGAGTGCGATGAAGCGCTGTTTCAGGGAATGCCGCATGTTTTGTGAGGTGTCTCTAACGCGTTATAGAGCGGACTTTGCCAGTGAATGTTCGTTTGTTACCAAATGGTCATCATCTGCCTCCATGGAGCTGAGATCGTGTCGCAGTCTCTGGCAGATGCGATGGATGCTGACGGCGACCGCGCTACGGGTGCGGCCCTGAGATTCGGCGATGGCCTGGCTGGTTTGTTTTTCTGCATAGTGGAGATGGAGCAACTGCCGCTGTGCTTCTGGAAGAGTGAAGAGACAGCGATCCATGGCAGCAAAGCGCGTTTCACTTTCATTATCTGTCTGGACCTCCTGGAGCCGCTGCTGATCGACCCAGGCGATGATGCGGCTTTGCTCACGCGCATCATCTCGGATCTGATTGAGAGCCATGTGCCATGCCAGAGTTCTCAGCCAGGGCGTGAACACAGTTCCTGCACGAAACTGGGCGTGCTTTCTAAAAGCATGAACCATCGCATCATGCGCGAGATCCGCCGCCTGTGTCTCTGACAACCGAGTGGCCAGCCATCCGCGCAGCAAGGGAACGCAATGCTGATAAAGACGTGTGGCCGCAGCTTCATCACCACGCAGCGCACTCTCGAACCATTCGGAGCAGGCATCTGCCAGCTGGCCGAAGGATGTGTCATCGAGAGTGGCTTTCATGGTGGTGGATGAAGAGTTTGAAACTCCGGCTGCCGTCAGGGCTTCACGAGGCGGAAGAAGCGGCTGCCGGAGCTCATCGGCACGGTCACGGCGCTCGTGCCGTTTACAGTCGTGATGACGCGTGAAGAGTTGAACCAGCTTGTAGGATTGAGATCAGGGCTTTCCTGGAGTGTCCAGCCAGTGAAGGACTCGGGCCAGGACACACTGAGTGCTCCAGGTGTGTCCACGGAGAGTCCGACATCAGGCTTCACGACCACGTCATTCACGCCGAGCATGAAGGGCGAGAGGCTGGGGGTGATGGCTTCGATGACGTTGGTCGTTGGATTGACTTTGCAAGGCAGCTTCTCCCACACGCCATTATTGAAGTGGTAGATGGAGAGCTGGTTCTCATCATAGCCAGCGGGCAGTAGCGCGGGGTTGTAGGCGAACTTGAGTTTGATGTTGCCCGTGTGAGTGCCGCTGTACTTGAGGTTCCAGCGCTGTTTTTTGGTGCCACTGGGTGTTTCAAAGGTTGGGAGCTCAAACTCGCCTTCCAGTTCGCGCTCGCCGATCTCGTCATCATCCGCTTCGGAGTGTTCGCCGTAGAAGGTGCCTTCCTGGTCGATGTCTTCGAACTCGAAATCAACGCCGCCCGTGTGAGTGGAGCCGCCATTGCAACTGCCATGACCGCCAGTGCCACCTGTGCCGCCGCCATCGACGATGACTTTGGTGCCAGTGAGCAGGCTGAGCATGATATCGAGGCTCACACTCTGACCTGGGGCGATGGTGCCGAGCTCCCAACGTTGCGCGCCGGAGATCCAGCGATCAGCAGGAGCAAAGCTGTCGCGATTTTTGCGGGCGAGAAAAGGACCGTTTGTCCAGTTGTCCTCAATGGAGAGATGCACGCCGTCGCTTGGTTTGCCGACTGAGTGATCGTCGACGCTATTGTTCTCGATGCCATAGTGACCAATCTCGAAGGCACTCGGAGCCACATTGGAATGGAAGCCGATGAGATCCTCCAAACCAATCGAGGAGCTCTGATCGCCAGCGGCACTGGCATCCACGCCTGACATGGTCATGTCATACTGATACTCGGGCAGCTTGCCGACATAGCTGCGGTTATCGAACTGACCGCGCTGGGAGATGAAGCCGTGGAGCAGATGGAATAGCTGCACGTTGGTGATCTGCACGCCGCTGATGTTCTTCACGGTGAAGGTCTGATTCATCACATAGCGGTTGCTGTTCACCGAGATGGGAGTGCCCGCTGCCGAGGCTGGTTTCACGCCCATCGGTGTGCCGGTCACGGTATCGACCATTTCGAAGCGCAGGGTGATTTCGAGATCGCCATTGGAGATCACGGATTGAGCGATGGGCAGTCCGTCAAGATTGCTGCCGATGAGATGGATACCCTCGACCACGGTGAAGTCGGAGTTCGTCTTCCAGTCGGGGAACATAAAGTTTGGCTCGAACCAAGTCGGTGTCTGCGTGTGGCCGGTGCGTTGATAAGCCACGGCACTGCCCCATTCACCGGAGAGATACTCACGACCTTCGAAGCCAGGCGTGTTGTCGAGCAGGAAGTCGGAGTAACCGAAGTCGGTCAGCGTGATGTTCCAGTTCGGATTATCGAGCTGCATGGAGCCGCCAGTGCTGGCCGCAGGACTGACGGTGATGTTATCGACGAGGAAGCGCACCGCGCCGACAGGTGCGTCAGGCAGTTGCAGTGTGATTTGGTCGAACGGCGAGTCGCTGTTGAAATTGATCGTGCCGACAGGGAGCGTGTCGCCAGCCGTCACGCTGCCGTGTGCGATGCCAGTGCCGACCTGCACAGGTGCGCCGCTGGAGTTGTCGATGGCGGTGATCTGGATGTTCGAGGCCACAGGCACAGCGATGGACTCCACCGTGGCGAAGTCGATGCTGATGCCGGTCACAGGTTGATCCAACTGGATCGTCAGCGTGCCCGCGTCGGCGGTGGGTTCGAGATAGTTGCCACTGAACTTGGACAAGACTCGGCCGCTCACTGCTTCCGTGGTGATCTTGAAGGTATCGACCACAGGCGAATCAAAGGTCGCTCCATAACCGACATTGGTTTGAGTCAAAGGCAGCGTCTGATCGAGTGCCAGGACCGGTGTGGCGGTGTCGAAGTCAAAGTGGATGCCGAGAGGCGGCGCGCTGAAGTTGGCCACATAACTGCAGCTCGCTGTCGGTGTGAAGGTGTAGGTCGCGGAAGTGCTGACTTCGGTGCCGACGGCGTCGGTCCAGTTCGTGAAGGTGTAGCCCAGGCTGGCTGTCGCGACGAGGGTGACACTAGCGCCAGCATTGATCGAGCCACCGCCACTGGTTGTGCCACCGATGGAGGGGAAGGCGGAGGTGGTGATGCTGTAACCTGCGATGAAATTCGCTACGAGAGTGCGATTCGCGGTCGCTGTGAATGAGTAGCTCGCCGAAGCGCTGACCGGCACGCCTGCCTCCGTCCAATTGACGAATGTGTAGCCCGCGTTGGCTGTGGCAGTGAGGGTGACATTGCTGTCGCCAGCCACGGTGCCTCCGCCGGTCACGCTGCCGCCTGCTGCGGGTGCCGCGCTGGCGTTGATGGTGTAGTTGACGCCGCCGCTGAAGTTCGCCACGAGATTGCGAACAGGAGCTGTGTCAGGACGTGCCTTGAAGGTGAAGGCTTCATCCACGCTCACCACGTTGCCGTTCTCCGTCCAGTTGGCGAAGGTGTAGCCATCATTCGCGAAGGCCTCGACGGTCACATTGTTACCGTCTTCAAACTGACCGCCACCACTGGTGGTGCCCGCATTCGCAGGTGCCGACGCGGTATTGATCGTGGCCGCAGGGGCAAACGTCGCTGTGAGCGCGCGGTCTGCTGTCACTGTGAAAGTGTAGTTGGCAGAACTGCTCACGTTGGTGCCGCCAACTCTCCAGCGTTTGAAAATGTAGCCTGCATTTGGCACCGCAGAGACGGTGATGCTCGTGCCATCGGCAAACACACCACCGCCTGAGGTGGTGCCACCAGCCGCAGGACTGGAAGCCGTGGTGATCGTGCGATTGCCACCCGCGATGGCAATGAAGTTCGCCACCAGCGTGCGGTTAGCCGTCGCGTTGAAGGTGTAGCTCGCCGAGGCGCTGACCTGCACGCTGGCTTCGGTCCAGTTCACGAAGTTGTAGCCTGCATTCGGCGTGGCAACGACGGTCACGCTCGTGCCATCAGCCACCGTACCGCCACCGCTTGTCGTGCCACCCGCGATGGGCAGCGCACTTGTCGCGATGATGCGATTACCAGCGCCCGTGACGGTGAAGTTTGCCACCAGGATGCGATCCGCTGTGGCATTAAAAGTGTAGCTCGGGCTGCTGCTGACCACGTTGCCGCCCTGTGTCCAGTTGGCGAAAGCATAACCCACGCTTGGTGAAGCAATGACCGTGACACTCGTGCCACTGGCGAAGACGCCGCCACCGCTTGTGCTGCCACCGATGGATGGCGTGGCGCTGGTGCTGATCGTGTAGCTCGTGCCTTGCGTGAAGTTGGCCACCAGCGTGCGATCCGAAGCCACATTGAATGTGAGGCTGGCGGCATTGCTCACCACGAATCCATCTTCGGTCCAGTTCGTAAAAGTGTAGCCCGCATTCGGCGTCGCCGTCACCGTGACACTCGTGCCTTCATTGAAAGTGCCGCCACCCGTCGTGGTTCCGCCTTCGACTGGCAGCGCACCCGCTGTCACCGTGTAAGTCGGCACAAAGTTCGCGACGAGCGAATGGTTCACATTCATCACCAGCGTGTGACTGCTGTTCGTGCTGACGACGACCCCGTTGTCCGTCCAGTTCACAAAAGCAAAGCCTGCCTCAGCTACTGCCGTGACCGTCGCATTCGCATCGACGGCATACGCACCATCACCGGTCGTCGTTCCGCTGCCGAGAGGCGAGGCGATGGTGTCCAAAAGACTCGAAGGTGGCGCTGGTGCATTCGCTGGAGCCACCACGAGTGTGTAGTTCTTCGAGACATCAGGACTCGCTCCATCGGAGGCCGTGATTTTGAAATTGAATTCACCGCTGACCGTTGGTGTGCCAGCAAGCACGCCTGTGTCCAGATCGAAAGTCATGCCCGCAGGCAGTGCGCCTTCTTTGGTGATGTTCAGCAGCGGCACGGCACCTTCCACCACGACCGTGCGGTCAGCAAAATCAGCGTTCACCTTGCCTTCACCGACATGGTCGATCAGACCGACGGGCGCATCCACATCCACCGCCGCCATTTGCGAACCGGTGAACTCACCGATGACCTCGTAGTCCGCCATGTCTTCGGTGACCGTCACCCATTCACCGCCTACCATGTGATGATTGTAGGTTCTCATGCCTTCGCCATGCAGACCATCTGGATCGACAGCATCGGCCATCGCTTCGCCGCTCTCCGCGTCGAGAGGACCCGTGTATTTGAAGAACTCGTAGCGGCGTGTGACGACTTCATCTCCATCCGGCAGATCTTCAGGCGCTGCAGGCACTTCATTGTTTGGTCCACCATCTGGCTGGCTGTTGCGCTTTTGCAGGATGCGCCATTCCACTTCGACTTCATCCGGCTCACCGTTCTTCCAGTTCTTGTCGTTTGGATTCACTGGATCGTCGGACACAAGGTCACGCAGCTTCACCTCTTTGTTATTGTGGGTGGTGGTCTTGATCTCTTTCATCCACACCGCTTTGCCAAACTCCTTTGGCTCAGGTGCTGGAGGCGGAGGTGGAGCAATCACGGCCTGCACCTGCGGTGGTGCCGGATTCCCCACGACTGGCGGATAATAGGTAAAGACCGGCGTGGAAACCTGCACCACACCACCATGAATGAGCACGCCAGCGCCATTGTCGATGAGCCAGTTGTAATGCACTGGCCCGACAGCCTTGTTGTAGCCAACGCCGAAATGCTCGCCGCCAAAATTTACATTCGGATTGGTGAACATGTGACCATTCGTTGGCGCGATAGCGCCGCTTGGAATCGCCGTGTAAGCTGCCCAAGTGCCATTCGCATTCTTCTTACTTTCCCAACGAATGCGGCACTTCGGATGCGCCGGGTCCGTGTCATCCTGCTCAATGCGCGGAGCGCCGTAGTGATTGTAATTGTAGGTGTAGGTGATGTCGGTGCTGTGGCAGTCTTCGATCTCTATTTCGAAGCCATGGCATTCATGCCCGGTGTCGTTCACCGTGTCGAAGTTGTTGATGCTGCCATACGCAATGCTGGCCTGCGAGACGGCTTGACTCAGCGCTAGCATGACTGCCGCAAAGGCAGCGGACCACGAGCGCTGCGCCCTGAAGGTGGTGAAAAGGTGAAGGATGTTTTTCATAAACTAAGCGGGTGTTTTGAATCCGTAATTCGGCAGTATTCTTCGCCGATGGTTTCGAGATGGGAATTTCTCGAGCGTAACTAAGTGGTTGGATTTCCTGGCGTGGGCGAAAGGCGCCGTGATGCCATGCGCAGTTAGATGCGCCGTGAGATGCGAGCGCGGCCACGGATAAGGGCTGCGTCATCCCAGAGTTGTGCCGCGTCGGATCAAAAGCCGCACGCTCATGGCACTCAGTCTCTACCTCAGATCAAAAGCTGAATCGTAGTCAGCAGTGAGGGGGGCTTGTGGGAAATCAGAAACGGTAGTGGAAACGACGGCTGCTCGCGAGTCACGAGCGGCTTGGATCGTTGCTGCAAAAACAGCCATTCGGAGGTGGCCTGGGCGTTGAATAAAGCATCGCCCGAGCGTGCCTTCGAGATCTCCTCGCGCTCCACGCCAGTTAGACCACCAAGCTGCGCAGTGGTCATCTGATGGTCGCCCTCGCGGTCAGATTGGCAGAGGCTGACCAACACTCGCGCGAGACCACGAACGTGATCATTCACGGCAGGTGTGAACTCGCTCTGTCGATGATGCAGCACGACCTGCGCACCGCTATCACCGAGTCGCACACGGCTTTCGTGGCTACCTTCCAACTCAGCCGCCATGGCCATCACCGCAGGCACCAACGACGTGCCCGAGCTGACATAGGTCAGCAGAAGCAGAGTGGCGATGAAACGGCGGGCGAGGTGCATTGCGAGTGAAGGGCGGCAAAGGTGTGGGCAGTTGAAAGATATGCAATGCATTCGATCCAAGATTGCCAAAAGATCATGTTCATAGCGCAAAATAGGCTTATTCAGAGGGTTGATTTCAATTCCAACCACTCTGTTACGGTTTGTCAGTTCATCGCGAATGATGATGGTCCTAGGTTGTGCGTTTGCAGCAGTTCTAACTGCACTCCACATTCCCATCCTGTCCCATGCGCATTTTAGTTATCGAAGATGAACCCGATCTCGCCCGCCACATCGCGGGGGCTTTGACACGCCGAGGCCACACGACGGCGGTGAAGCAGGATGGTCTTCAGGGCTTGAACGCAGCGCTCGATACGAAGCCGGACCTCATCGTGCTGGATCTGAATCTACCCTCGTTGGATGGCTTCTCCGTGCTGGAGCGCTTGAGAAAGCAACACATCGACTCACGCGTCATCATCCTCACGGCTCGTGGTGATGTAGAGAGTCGCGTGAAGGGTCTCACCTCCGGTGCCGATGACTATCTGGCGAAGCCTTTCTCCATGGATGAGCTGGTGGCACGCGTGAGTGTACTCGGTCGTCGTGGTGGGGCGCTCAAAGAGTCCGATGTGCTGGAAGTTGACGATGTCGTCATGGATGTGCCGCATCGCAAAGTGACTCGTCATGGCGAGAAGATCGAGCTGTCCCCGCGCGAGTTTGAGGTGCTGCAGATCTTCATGCGCGAGCCGGGTCGTGTTTTCACCCGCGATGAAATCTGCGAACGCATCTGGCAGCGCGAGCACCAGTATGACACGCGCACGGTGGAGATATTCATCATGCGTCTGCGCAAAAAGTTGGAGGTTGATGGTCGGCCTGCGCTAATACAGACGGTGCGCGGTGTCGGCTACCAAATGATCAAACCGGAATGAAACGCTGGCCGCTCAAGATCAAGGTCGGCGTTTACTCCGCAGCGCTCACGATGCTGACGCTCGTCGTCGGTGCGGTGGCGCTGATGACCTTCATCTACTTCCGCCAGATCCATGAGGTGGATGACAGCCTGCGCGAAAGCTCCTCCGAGTTGGTGCGCGACCTGCAAAACTTTCGTGGTGCACCGGTGAATCCGCGCCACGCGCTGAGCATGAAATTTGTGCCCGTGGACATGCGCGAGCACTTCCTCATGATCCAGGGACCGGAGGGGCAGACCGTGTATCATTCGGCGAATCTGCGTGGCCTTAGCATCGAAGGCGCGCTCGGCTTTCGCACCATCCAGATCGCCGGGCAGGCTTGCCGTGCGGGCAGTTTTCGCGAGCCGAACTACACCATCCACGTTGCCGTGAGTCTCGAGCCTGTGGAGGACTTTCTCCAAGACGTGGCCATCGGCCTGCTGACGACGCTACCGTTGGTTGGGCTCATGGTTTTTGCCGGCGGCCTGTGGCTGGGGAAAAAAGCCGTGGCTCCTGTGGCGGCGCTGTCAGCAGCAGCGGAGAGCATCTCGGTGGAGAACCTTGCCGAGCGACTGCCTATGCCGGAGGCAGATGACGAGATCGCGCGACTGACCGTGGTTTTGAATGATGCCTTCGCGCGGCTGAATGCCTCGTATGAGGCCGCGACTCGTTTCTCCGCCGATGCCTCGCATCAGCTAAAAACACCCGTGGCCGTGCTGCGCGCTGGATTGGAGTCTCTGCGTGATGGTGAGCATCTGGATGGTGATGGCAAGACGGAGGTGGAAACTCTGCTGCGGCAGGTGCGCCGGCTCACGGGACTCATTCAGGATCTGCTCCTGCTTGCGCGCACGGACGCGCGTCGCCTCAGTCTGGAGAGCCAGCCCTTTGATCTCGCCGATCTCGCTGCTTCAGCGCTTGATGACTTGGAGACGCTCACTTACGGGCGGCTCGAAGTGGAGAGCGAGATCGAAACCGGCATCACCGTCTGTGCCGACCGCCGCCATCTGGCGATCATCGTGCAAAACCTCGTCGAGAACGCTGCCAAATACACCCCGGATGGAGGTCGCGTCCGGCTAACGGTGAAGCGTGATGGGAATCAAGCCCGCTTCTCTGTCGCCAACACCGGCCCCGCCTTGCCTGAGGAAGACCGTGAAGG
Source organism: Verrucomicrobiaceae bacterium (assembly GCA_021151605.1). Taxonomy (GTDB): domain Bacteria; phylum Verrucomicrobiota; class Verrucomicrobiia; order Verrucomicrobiales; family Verrucomicrobiaceae; genus Prosthecobacter. The sequence continues at coordinate 21,824 of JAGKWZ010000002.1, read as the reverse complement.
CATCTTCGAGCGCTTCCGTCGCGGTTCAAAGGTGGGTGAAAACCAAAGCGGCCATGGTCTCGGGCTCAACATCGCTCTCGCACTCGCCCGCTCCCACGGTGGCGACCTCATCCTAGTGCGGTCCGATGGCCAATGGAATGAATTCGTTCTTTCACTGCCAGCCTTGTTGTAGCCCACGTTTAACTAGTTTAATGCTGTTTGCCCTGCTCCTTACCCTTCTCCGATTGGACACCTGATAAGCTCACCTATCTGATTCAAGATCAGGCACACATACACCCCGCGCTGAAGCTCTCTTAAGGTACAGCGCAGGACGCATCAAACGTAACGAGATGAGGCCAGCGATGCCGTCAGTGCTTCAGCGCGGTAGCCGTAACCTCCTTGTCACCGTCCGCCTTCCGCTTGGATCTCCTCACCATCTGTAAACCCACGCCTCACGACCTTGGGCATTATCAAAATTTTTCAGGTTTCCATTTCGCCGCTTCAGCTTGGGCTGCCGTCTTCCATTGCTCCAGCAACTGATTGCTGACCTCCCCTTGCCTGATCGGGTTTCCAATTGAGAGTGCGGCCTTCATTGCGGAGTGAGGATCTGCAGTGATCAATATTCGTGCCAACTGTTCCAAACCCAAATCCTTCTCAAGGCCCGGTCTTTGATCGCTCAACCATCAACTAAAACGCCCAGTATCTGAGATGCTCCAAGTTTGTATGATGATCTCAAGGGCTTGCGCTCGTTCTGGGATAGGCAACATTTCAGTAATCAAGTTTAGCGCATCTTTCGGGTATTCCTGAGCCCAAATTTGAAGCACGCCATCGACTGGTGATTGCCTTATAACTCTGCCTTAATACAAGCATAAGACCTACGCGGGTCGTAATCCACCCATTCTGTTACAAAGCAACCTTGCACTCCAAATAGAAGCAATTTTGTGGACATATTTTGACCATTCCGCAATTACTCGTGGTAACAGCCAACTATGGGCTTAATTGTTTAGCATCAATCTGAAGCGTATTTTGGATAATTTCCTCCCCATTTCAGTATCATTTTCGACATCATGAGATCCTTCATTTTCTCATCAGCCATTATTCCTAGCCACTCGGCCGCTTCTTGACCATACTCTACCCCCCAATCTTCCAATACTTCCCCTAATATAAATAATTTCTCAATTTCATCCGGCCACGCAGATGCCCACCTTGCAGCATCTTCTGTATCTTTTTTCACCCAAGTTCTACCCACTGCACCAGCTGCCGTTATTCGATAAATTGAATTCAAATTTGCAGTCACCCATTCGGAGGCTGCTCTTGGGTCTACCTTTGTCCACCCAATTAGAGCGGACGTGTAAGCTAAAAGACGCTCCTCTCCCTCAGGCAAGTTATTGCACGCCTTTAAAGCGTCCTCAGGTTTGGCACTCCCCCATCGCCGCAGAAGTGCCATTGCAAACGTTTCTTTATCTGCTGCTATATCAAATTCTGTAGCAGGCAAAGCCCACCCTTTTTTGGGGCATTGTCCGCAAATTGATATCCAAGCTTTTTCAGTTGTTAGTGTCTCTCCTCTTCTTCAGGAATCTCGAGTACCTTTTTCAAACTGACATCAAGCTGTTGATATGAATTTGAGATTGTACTCCCGAGTTCTGAATTTTCTGCCGCAGCGAAATTAAAGACTAGTAGCCAAAAAAATTAATCGAATACGTTTTTTTCAGCAGCGAACCAGTATATTTTTAGGCTACCTTCACATTAATCCAAGTTGGTGAATGGTTCGAATTTTGTTTCAAATGTTTTGTTATTTTTTGAATTTTTCCTCAATTCAGGCCGCTAAACAAAACTGTTTCTTTAACTTGCACTTGCTTTTTTTCCTCAAATATCAGATATAGATCTGCTTACATTTCTTTGTTTGTGAAAATTATTGATATGCGAGTAGTTGTATTTTTTTGATTTTTTTCGTGCAATCATTTCATCTGCGCGTATGATTAATTGATCGCGGGTATAGCTTAGTGGTAAAGTTCTAGCCTTCCAAGCTAGCCATGTGGGTTCGATTCCCACTACCCGCTCCATTAATTTTATCGTTCTTCATCCGCCATGAATGCCTTATCACGACAAATTCTATCTCCTTTTGTTTCTATCGCGTTCGGCCTTAGTGTGATGGGAGTTAGCGTACAGGCTGATTCATTGAAAGATTGCACTGGCATCGCAGCAAACGTGACTGCTGCAGTTCTTAAGGAGCCTGGTAAAGTGCTGATGATTGTTGAAGATGCCCTTGTGATCAATGAAAGCTGTGTTTGCGAAATCATCGCGGCCGCTATTACTGCCTCCAAGGCTGACCAGCAACTCGTTACCCAAATCGTTCAAACGGCCATTTCTGTTGTCCCAAAGCAGTCTGCTACCATTATCGATTGCGCAAAAATGGCTGGGTCCGGCATTATAAACACACAAGTGACCGCCACTGCTTCTGGAAAAGACTCAAAAAACGTAAACCTGGAAAGCCCTGAACCAGAGACAGAATTAGAAAGTCCTGAACCTATTGTCCCAGTTAGAGGAGTTTATTTGATGCAGGCACCTGCAGGGGGATTTCTGCCGCGAACAACCGACAAGGATGGCATCTCAGCGACGCAATCCACTCCTATTTATCCTTAATTAATTGCTAAGGATTAAATAACTAACTGTTCACATCCGCTATGAGCAAACATGCACCCTTGTTGGTTATTGCAATTTTATCTGTACTGAATCCTATTGTCTCAAAGGCGCAAGGCCTCGTAGGAATTCAAAATTATTCAGGAGATTTCGAAGCAGATGAGCCATTAACTTGGAGTTTGTCTACTCGCACTGGATATGACGTTCTGGATTATGGTCTTTCATCGCCTGGATTCGATAATTTCGAATCGTATTACGTCCAGGGTGGCTTAGGTGCCACTTACAAAGACGCCGACCAAACTACACCTTGGAGCGTTGCTGTCGATATTGGAACGGTGCACTACCTCGACAATATTGCTCGCTACAACGACACATTTTATAACGCTCGTGTTGCGTTCAACATCTCTCATCAAATCTCACAGCGTCTCAAGATTAGTAACAACTTCTTTTTGACCTACGAGGCTCAGCCAAATATTGCGATGGGTGGAACCACATCTCTCTTCAATGGCCAATATTTGTATGGTTTTAATAACTTTAATATGAGCTATGCGTGGTCGCAACGATTTTCGACCACTACCTCTTATACGGTCGATGGAGTTCGTTATGAAGATGATATCGTCTCAGATGCAGAGGATAGACTGACGCACTTGGTAGCCCAACAATTCTCTTATGCCTTGAATAAACAGATGAGTTTGGCAGCCGAGTATCGTTATCGAAACACTAAGTTTGCATCGGCCAGCCTCAAAGACTTCCAGTCTCACTTTGCTCTAGCCGGCGTTGATTACGCTTGGAGTCAAAGATTCACAGGTTCCTTCCGCGCAGGCGCTGAGTTTTTCCGTTCTGCTCGATCGAACAATACAGCACCATACTCCGAAGTTGCCCTGAACTATGCTCTTGCGAAACAAACTCAGGTGCGTTGGTTCGGAGCTCTTGGGTTTGATGGTGCCGAATTGGGTTCCTACCAAAGTCGGTACTCTCTCAGGACAGGTCTAAATATAAACCATAGAATCAACAAAAAGCTTGGTATCAATTCAGGAGTCCAGTATGCCTACAGCAACTTTGATGGCGGGTCTGTGCTGCAAGATGTTACAGAGCATTCATTATTGATGTCTGCTGGCGTAAGCTATAGTTTCACCGATAACCTAGCGCTAGATGCTGCGTACACATATTCAATTCTAAATTCTGATAACGTTGCTCGTGAATTTCAGCGCAACAATATCTCATTAGGAGTAACTGCGTCCTTCTGATAATCTGAAGCTCGAATATTATCAGATGGCGATTACAGGGTTAAGTTTTCTGCCATTCAATAGATTCAATCAACCATGAACGAGGTTGATAACCAAATACACTCACAGACAATTGATTCCTGGCAAGTTGTTCGGAATCGATTTGGGTTGATATGCCTGTGCTTCCTCCTCGTATTTACGACTGCGGCGATGATTACATATATCATGCCACGCAAATACAGAGGTCGAGTCGACATGAAAATTGAACGACTTCCCACAAAAGTCGAAGTCTTCAACCGTAGCGGGGGCGAACTTTTGGGGCCCAGTGATATTGCGATCAAAAACGAATTCGAAACCATCAAGAAACCAGAGACTTTATATATCGTAGTTAATAAGTTAGATCTCCAAGCCCGCTGGGCTTTACCTACTAGGCAGGCAACATTGGCTAGGTTAATGAATAACTTAGACACTCAATACAGTGTCAGATCCGACTTCGTCGTTATTGAATACTTTGATCAAGATTCGAAAACTGCTGCAGAAATTGCAAATGCCATAGCTTCTAGCTACATGCAGCAACGGACAGATCTAGATTCTAAGCAGAAGCAGGAAGAACTTGAACGTATTGCGAAACAAATCACTGAACAGGAGCGGCTACGTGACCAGGCTAGGTTTAAAATGCAGGAGGCCAAAAAGAAAGCCGGTATAGTTGGTGATTGGGTATTGGGAGGAGGGTCATCACTAACTCCAGGCGCAACAATTCAGACAAGTCAGGACTCAATGTCCATCTCCCGTGAACAAGCATTACTCCAAGCTGATCTGGAAGTGCAGACTTTGAGCGCAGAAATTGAACAGTTGTTGAAACTTTCGCCTGATGAACTTGTAGCTCGAGCCTCTGGTCTGAGGTTGGATAATCCAAATCTGGCTGGAATGACCGTTGAATATCAAAAACTGCAAATTAGCAGAGAGGGTTTAATCGAAAAGGGTCTTGGAAAGAAACACCCACTCATGCTCGGCGCTGATAGTCAGTTAGCGAAATCAAGGGAGTTAATTTTGACAGAAACAAAATCTCACATTCAAGGCTTACAAAATCGTCAGGAAGCAGCAAAGAAACGTCGAGAAGCGCTCAAGGCTTACAGTGAACTAGCTGATAAGGAACAGTTAGATAAAGGAGACACATATAACGAATACAAAATTGCTAAAGATGAGGTCACGTACATTGAATCACTCTTGGTAAGGTTCAAGGAAGCTTATTCAGAAGCCAAAGCTGGTCTCGAACTCGTTAAAACTCCTGCAACAATTTATGCAAAAGCAGAACAGGAAACAAGCCCAGCAAAACCTAATGTAGTAATTAACTTAAGCTTGGGCGCCGCCCTCGGATTAATGTTTGGTTTAGGTCTGGCTTTTTTCCTTGAGTATATGGATACTTCCGTAAAGAGTCTGGACGACGTTGAAAAGTTTCTCGGTGTTCCTGTTCTGGCTGTCGTTCCCAAAAATATAGCTGTTCTGCATCGTAGTAGTGGGTTTAATCCTGATGCAGAAGCATATCGTATTTTGCGCACCAACCTTGAATTCAATAGGCGCAATCCAGAAGCAAATTGCATTACGGTTACAAGTGGCGGAGCCGGTGAGGGTAAATCCACGACCTTGTGTAACCTTGCAACGGTATGTGCACAAGGAGGATATAGCGTGCTATTAATTGATGCTGACTTGCGAAGACCTAGTCTTCATCGCTTATTTGATGTTAATAATTCAACCGGTCTCACGAATTATCTGACAACAAATTCACGCTTGGAAGATGTAGTCGTCCGCACGCCGATTGAGAACCTTTACTTTCTTCCTAGCGGACTACTTCCAGCCGATAGTGCTGGAATACTTAATTCCCAGCGCATGAGTGAATTGATTTCTGAAGTTAAGAGTCGTTTTGATCTCGTTCTTATAGACTCACCGCCAATTCTCGGCGTTAGCGACGCATCCGTTTTGTGTAACGAAGCAGATCTAACACTTATCGTTGTCCAGCACAGAAAACTACCACGCCACATGCTTTTGCGTGTTAAGCAAACTGTTGAAAATGTAGGTGGTAGGGTAATTGGCGTGGTTTTAAATAATGTCGATATCCGGAGCGATTCCCAATATCAGTATTATACGAGTTACTATACCTATTACTCACCAAACAATCACCCTGCAGCTAATAGTGTGCAGCCAATAAAGAAGCGTCTCCGCCAATCATCCAGTAATGATGCCCTGATTGGTTCTGCAGAGTCTTTGAGCCCACCGCCAGCTGATATTTTTTGAGCTAGTCGTAATCAGAATTTAATTATATCATGACCAACTCTAACTTAATTTTATTTGTCCTCTTTTTAAGTTTGTGTTCATCATTTGCTCAGACAGGTGAGTTACCATTGAAGAAGGGTGACCGTATTACTATTTCTATTGGCGGAATACCTGATAATGAGATAGCCCAAATTCGAAATGTCTACACGATATCAGATGATGGCACTATCCCCTTGCTGTATATTGGTAGTGTACGTGCAGTTGGCTTAAAGCCTTCGTCACTCCAAAAAACAATCGAGCAAACTTATATAAATCAGGAAATTTATACACGCCCATCCGTGCTCGTCTCTATTGACGGTGGAGAAAATGACCCGACAAAAAGAAGTGTTGTAGTCGCGGGGGTGAACAAACCAGGTTCCGTTGCATATCGTCAGGGAATGACAATCTCGCAGGCAATTATGACAGCGGGTGGGCCAACGCCTTTTGGAAATATGAAAAAGGTCAAACTTATTCGTTCCGGGAAAGCCCCCAGTGTTCATAATTTATCAAATAACGCAGGTGACCCCTCCGTAGACATCCAAGTTCAGCCAGACGACCAAATTATTGTCCCCGAGTAGTAGTACATTCGAAGCCATTTTGGAGTGTTTGGTCAACGAACTCGTGTTTTAAGATTACACAAGCTAGCCTCTGCTAGATACAGTCTTTTTGTGAAAATCTGTTGCGTTATATTTTCTTAATGCGCTTCTTTAATTGCTAGGGGTATGATTTTTTTGTCCTCAACAAATTGTACACTCTATTTAACATTGCTGAGTTACCTTGTTAGCGCCCTATACGCACGATACTGAGCTTCTGTTAAACTTTCACCGCCTAAGTCAAAGTCGGTGATAGAGTCTGTTCTGCTGATCGCGCTTCGACTTCCGACGATATCTAAAAAGCTAGGAATCTGAAAGCGATTATAGGGATCCAAAAAGAACCCTGCAAAATTTCCTCCGAGTTTAGTTACGGCCATTCCACGTCCTCTTCCCTTTATTCTAGTTGTTCCTTTCCAGAAAAGTCCAACACCTGGCTTTGAGAGCTGGAATACAGTCGCCCCACTGACTGTGAAACCAACGCTTTTAGCTGCGATCACGTGCCCAGCTTCGTGCATGGAAGCAAACTCAAGGGTGCCCACAGGTGCCTCCAAATTGGAAAGGTTAAACTCTAACGCCTTTCCTGCATCTTCTTCTGCAGCATGACTTAAGATATTCATCGATACCGCGAAGCACGTCGCAAAAAAAGGGATACAGGCTCTCATAATTGGTATTTAATCAAAGAGTGAGCGCTCCTGTCAATTCAACTCACTTTTTAGGTTACCCCAAGGAGATTAAAAATACTTTATGCCGTATATGCATAAACTATCTGAGTTTTCGATGTTCGCGTCACATCTCACTAACGTTGGAAGAATCGAGTGGTGGAACTCTTTATTGACCACGCTTCTTTATACAAAGCTCTGTTTATTCTTTGAAAGAAAAACAAGTTTTGACTGTAAATTCCCGAACAGGCTCATCTTTCTGAGTGGATCAGTGCAGGCGAATCTAGTGACCAGATAATCCTTCGTTTGGTAGACACTTCAAAGTTTTCCAAACGCAAAAGGTTCGATGCCAATAGAGGCATCGAACCCTTAAATATATTTGCAGTAGAGATTAGCGCGTTTAGCCAATGACCTCAGGCCACTCCGTATGGAACATCTGGCCTTCGGGCTTGTCGGTGCGTTCGTAGGTGTGGGCACCGAAGAAGTCGCGTTGAGCCTGGAGAAGGTTGGCGGGGAGGCGGGCGGCGCGGTAGCTGTCGTAGTAGCCGAGGGAGGCGCTGAAGGCTGGAACCGGGATGCCGTTGAGGGTGGCGATGCTGACGACTTCACGCCAGTTTTGCTGGGTCTTGCTGAGCACGTCTTTAAAGAACGGATCGAGCATAAGGTTGGCCAGATTGGCGTTGGTGCGGTAGGCGTCGGTGATGCGGTTGAGGAAGCGGGCACGGATGATGCAACCGCCGCGCCAGATGGCGGCGATGCGACCGAGGTCGAGCTTCCAGTCTTTCTTGGCCCCCATGGTCTGGATGAGGTCGAGACCCTGGGCGTAGCTGATGATCTTGGAGGCGTAGAGGGCGTCGTGGACCTTCTTGACGAGTTCCTTCTTGTCGGTGGTGATGTTGACGGTCGGGCCGGTGAGCTGGGTGCTGGCGGCGACGCGCTGCTTCTTCTGGCTGGAGAGGATGCGGGCCTCGACGGCGGCGTTGATGGTGCTGATGACGACGGCGTTTTCGGCGGCGTTGAGCAGGGTCCACTGGCCGGTGCCTTTCTGGCCGGCTTTATCGACGATGAGTTCGACGACGGGCTTGCCGGTTTCGGGGTCTTTTTGCTCCAAAGCCTTGCCGGAGATCTGGATGAGGTAGCTGAGGAGGTCGCCCTCGTTCCACTCGTTGAAGATGGCGGCCATCTCGTCGGTGGTGAAGCCGGCGTGCTTGAAGATGTTGTAGGCTTCGCAGATGAGCTGCATGTCGCCGTATTCGATGCCGTTGTGGATCATCTTCACGTAGTGACCGGCACCGCCGGGACCGATGTGGATGACGCAGGGCTCGCCATCGACCTTCGCGGCGATGGATTCAAAGATGGGCTTCATCACTTCCCAAGTGGAAGCCGGGCCGCCGGGCATGATGGAGGGGCCTTTGCGGGCACCTTCTTCACCGCCGGAGACGCCAGCGCCGATGAAGCGGAGGCCTTTTTCGGCGAGGTAGGCGTCGCGACGCTCGGTGGTCTGGTAGAAGCTGTTGCCGCCGTCGATGACGATGTCGTCCTTGTCCAAAAGCGGGATGAGTTGCTCGATGACGGCGTCCACGGCATCGCGGTCGGTGTCCTTCACGGCGGTGGACTTCACCATGATGTGGATTTTGCGCGGGGTGGCCAGGCTCTGGACGAATTCTTCCAGGGTGTGGGCACCGACGAGGGCTTTGCCGGGGTGTTTGGCGATGAATTCATCCGTCACGCTGGTTGTGCGGTTATAGACGCTCACCTGGAAGCCGCGGCTCTCCACGTTGAGAACGAGGTTTTGGCCCATCACAGCGAGGCCGATCAATCCGAAGTCACTTTTTTTGCTCATATTTAGGGGCCGAGTCCATACCCGCCACCTCCGGCTTGGCAAAGGGGATTTTCCTCATGGACGCCATGAAACCCGCTGATCACCCTGATATGTCAGTTTTGCCCGAATGGAAGATGTTTACAGCTCATGGCGTGCTATGTTTCTGTCCAACCCTTTCCTCAGATGTCACAGATCACCTCATCCACCGGCTGGAGCAGCACTCCACGTGCCTCATTCCGCGCTCGTGACGACTGGAGTCTAAAATGGTGGGTAATGTTCGCCGTGATTCTATCCTTTGGTTTTCACGGACTGCTCTATGTAAGCTTCGACAAGATAAGCACTGTTTTCGGCAGCACCGCCCGAGTTGTCCCGGAAAAAAAGATACCCGACCGCATCAAGATCGACCCTCGTCTTCTTCAGGAACAAAAGGCCATCCAGGAAATCCCGGAAATGATCGCGCCAGGAACGCAGCCGGACATTAAGGCCTTTGAAGCCAATCTCGACGACTTCGACAAAGCCCAAATGATTCCTGAAAATCAGGAGATTGATCTCACGCCCAATGTGAAGGAAGTGACCAATTTCCTCCGAGAGACTGATCCGGGCGATGGTCGCACACCTGGCGGCAGCCGGATGAATGACATGGCCGCGCTTCTAGCCCCTCAGGCCGCCATGGCAGCTCCAGATCTCGCCAGCGCTATGGCCAGCGTACGCCGTGACATCCTCTCCAAGCCCGTCTCAGAAAAACAGATGCTGCTCGATGCAGGGGCTCTTGAGCCGAAAGACGGACAGGCGATGGATGCCGACCTCATCGGGGAGGTCAAAAAGCAGGGCCAGGGCGCAGGCGATGCCGCCGCGACTCGCGTGAAGGGCTTCAGCAATCTCGATGATTTGCTCGGGGGAGGCGGCCGTCTTGGTGGCAGCACAGCCCCCATCCTCATGCCCACAGATTTGCTCTTCGAGTATGGCAGCGATCAGCTCGCCGAAGGGGCACGACTCAGCCTCATGAAACTCGGCTTCCTCATTCAAAAGAACCCCAATAGCCTCTTCATCGTCGAGGGCCACACCGACAGCTTCGGCGGTGAAGACTTCAATCTCGATCTCTCCCTTCGTCGTGCAAATGCCGTCGTCGAGTGGCTACGGCAGTCTCTCCGCCTCGGCACCGACCGCATCCAGGCCGCCGGCATGGGCAAAAGCAAACCCATCGTCAGCACCAGCGGCACCGTTGAAGAACAAGGAATGAACCGTCGTGTGGAGATCAAGGTGCGGGCGAAGAACTGAGCGCTTGTCACCGTGAGGAAGGTCTGATCACCTGGTTTCGTATTCCAGCCATGCCCAAAACCATCCTCGCCCTTGGCGCTCATTATGATGACTGCCCGTTCGGCCTTCCAGGCACACTTTTGAAAGCCGTGAAGCAGCATCACCGCGTCGTGATCCTCAGTCTGATCGGCGATTACTCGAACTGGCCGCCCGTAAAGGGTCGTGAAGAAGCCCTGCGGCAACAGACCATCGAAATGGCGCGGGAGCGCGGGATCGAAATGCGCTTCCTCAATTTTGCTTCCATGAGCTTTGAGGCCACGATGGACGCCAAGCGTGCCGTCGCTCAAGTCATTGCCGAAGTGCAGCCAGACATCGCTTTCATGCTCTGGCCCCGTGACCGCCATCCCGATCATGAAGCCGCCAGTGCCATATGCCATGCAGCCTTGTATCAGCCCGCTCGCCTTCTTGGCAAAGATCAGGTCCGTGGCCCCAGCGAAGTCTATTGGTATGACAACGGCCCCGGCCACACCATCGACTTCACACCCGACACCTACTTCGATGTCAGCGACGAATGGCCCGCCGTCGTCGACTGGCTCGGTGGTCTCATGGCCTTCGTGCGCAATGGCCCCTTTGATCCACAAAAGGACGCCGCTGTGGAAACCAAGACCGTCCTCGCGCGCTATCGCGGCCTAGCCAGCGGTGTGAAATACTCTGAAGCGGTCCGAGCGGTGCGCCCCGTCACGCGTGAGCTGACCTGACAGTCAAAGAAACGCGTCCAAACCTTCCTTCGAGACACCTCTGAAGTTCTCACCCACATATCATGCCCACGCGCCGCCACTTTATCTCCGCCTTCACCGCCGCGTTTGGCGGCTCTGTTTTTGCTGCAGATGGCAAACCAAAGACCATCCTGCTGCAATCTGCGTGGGACACGATCAACATCGGCGACATCGGCCACACACCTGGCACGCTACGCGTCCTGGAGCAGCACCTGCCGGACGTAAAAGTGATCGTGTGGGCGATGAAGTTAGACGAACGCATCCTCGCGATGCTCCAACGCCGCTTTCCAAAGGTCGAGTTCCTGCAAGGCAAGCTCGATGGCAAAGGCGAGAAGGACCTCAAGCTCCAAGAGGCTGTCAAAAGCTGCGATCTCTTCATCCGCAATTCCGGCATGGGCCAGGACCTCAGCTACATGAAGTTCTGCCGCCAGCACGTCCGGCATTACGGTCTGTTTGGCCAGTCCTTCTTCCCCACGATGGTGCAGGGCGATGGCGCGGCGGAGCGCATTGATCTGCTGAACGCCGCCGCTTTCATTTACACGCGTGAAACCAAAACGCTGAGCATCTTGCAAGGCGCCGGAGTGAAAGCGGCATTCGGCCCGGATGGCTGCTTCGGCATCGACGTACGTGATGACGAGCGAGCGCTCGCAACAATGACGAAGCTCGGTTTGGAGGAGAAGAAATTCATCACTGTGATGATCCGCACCAACACGCCAAAATACCCCGGTGTTGACGATCCTCGGCCGGAGAAGCTCAACCCCCTGCATCCCACGCCGAAGCAGATCGCCGATGACGAACGCCGCGCGGCGAAGTTCCGGGAACTCGTCACGCTTTGGGTCAAAAAGACCGGCCACAAAGTTCTCATTGCGCCAGAAACCATCAAAGAGATGGGCCACAACAAGCGCCTCATCCACGATCCACTGCCGCCGGAGGTCCAGAAGCATATCGTGAATCTCGAGTACTTCTGGAATGCCGACGAGGCCGCCTCGATTTTCGCCCGTGCGCACACCGTCGTCTGCCACGAGCCGCATTCGCCCATCATTGCCCTCGCGAACGGCACACCGATCATCCACACCTACTCCGAATTTCATTCGCCGAAGTGTTGGATGTTCAAAGACATCGGTCTGCCAGAATGGCTACTTGAAATGGACGAAACGCCTGTCGAGAAGATGGCGGAGACCCTTTTCGTCATCGACGCCGATTATCCCGCCGCACAGGCCAAGGTGAAAAAGGCCATGGCCTATGTGCATGAGTGCTTCGCCGCATCCATGAACCGAGTGAACAATATGGAATAGGCCTCATGAAAGACCGTCCCGCGTCAACTGGCCTTTTATTTGCGTGGCGACCGGAGAGCACGAGAAGGGTAGAATGGGGTTTTTGATGCCAGCGTGATTTACCCTTCATACCTGAGCCGAGGCCCGTGCCGCTGCTGATATAACCCGGAGTGCAGCCCCGAACGACTCGGCTTCGCAACATAGATATCCGTTCAACGCACGCCACCGGCGGCCAACCGATCCATGCTCAGCGTCTGCACCATCTCGCCGTCAAAACATCCCGCATCGTCATAGCCCACGTCATCGGCCAGGATTTGAGGATTTCGGTTTTGCGGGCAGGTACACTGTGGCGAGCGTGCCAGCAGCGAGAGGAGTGCGCCAAGTCGTTTCATCAAGGATTCGAAGCTGTAGCGGTCACATAAACATCATCAATCTCGATCCCTTTCTCGCCGCCGTTCTGCATCCACAGCAGCTTCACGCTTCTCGGAAGGCAAGTTGGCTTGTCGAAGGGCAGCCTGACCGGGCGACGTGAGCTTTTGCCCCCTCGGAAAGGTAGAGTTAAGCAGAAGTGCCAGCACATCCGCCGTCAGTGCCCACCGCCATTTCGACGGCCTCCCCAACCTTTGTAGCATGTCTAGGCCGTGTTTGAAAACCCCTCAACAGCCATAGCGAAGCCAATCGATGACGGACGCAAATTGAATGAAAGCGAGGAAGTGGGAGGCAAGTTTATCGCGGCGCGTGCTTGCTGAGGCCCACCGCTTCAGGCGGCAGAAGTAGTTCTCCACCTTGTAGCGCTGACGATAGAGCTTCTTGTTGAGCCTGCGCTTCTTTCTACGGTTCGACCTGCTGGGAATGCAATGAGAGGCGCCAAGCTGCTCAAGTTGTTGACGGAGAGGATCGCTGTCGAAGCCCTTGTCGCCCACTACCAGCAGTCCCTCAGGCGCTTCGAGCAACGGGATGACGTGTTTACCCTCGTAAGCCTGGCCTAGTATGAGCAACAGCTTCACTGGCAGACCACGACCGTCGGTCAGCGCCATGATCTTGGTATTGCGTCCGCCACGCGTGCGGCCCATCGACCAGTCGGATCCCGCTTTTGGCACCAGCCACCAATCGGCGCAGCAGCCGCTCCCAGATGCCTTGCCGAGCCAGCCGCTGATACCAGCCATAGATCGTGCGCCAGGGGCCGAAGACATCCAGAAGGTCTCGCCAAGGTCCTGCATTCCTCAGCCGGCAGAACAGCGCATCGAGCACCATGTCCAATCCTGCTGGAGGTCTGCCGCCCAGTTTCAGGGCACCATTTTATTGAGCCGCTCTTTGAGCGGCCCCACCATGCAAAGCAGCCGCATCCTCAGCACCGCCGAACTCGCCCGAATGCGGCCTCTCCGAGCGCACGCTGTATCGCAAGATCCGCCAAGCCCTCGGCGTCACGCCCTCTGGACTCATGCTCCGCATCCGCATCGAATCCGCCGCCGAAGCCCTGATCCAAACCACCGACAAAGTCATCGACATCGACCAAGCCCACGCCATCTGCGACCAAAGCGCCTTCACCCAACACTTCCGCAAGCGCATCGACCTAACGCCGAAGCAGTTTCGGATACGGCATCAGGGGTAGGATCAATGTTCATAGCTTTGGCCGCCGCCGTTCCCGGATCGCAGCACCGAGCTCACCTAGCAGGTGCGTGTTAGGCCGTGTTTCGATTCATCTTTTGTCTCAAATTTTTTGTCGCATCTGCGTGTGAAGTTAGGAGGGGGACCCTGAACACTGTGCGCTGCGAAGCTCAAGGTGTAGTTGCGGCGGTTACGCGAGGAGCGCCTTCACCACTTCGCCTTCCACATCGGTTAGGCGGAAGTCGCGGCCGGCGTAGCGGTAGGTGAGGGTTTCGTGGTTGAAGCCTAGCAGATACAGGATGGTGGCGTGGAGTTCGTGGACGTGGACTTTTCCCTCGACGATGCTCAGGCCGATGTCGTCGGTGACTCCGTGGATGTGCCCGCCTTTGACTCCGCCGCCGGCCATCCAAATGCTGAAGCCGTCGTTGTGGTGATCGCGGCCCACTTTGGGCGTGAGCGGCATTTGCGCGGTGGGGGCCAGAGCGGCATCGAGATCAGCGAGCTATTTCCCCATGTGGCCAAGTACGCCGACGATCTCTCCGTGGTGCACTCCATGTTCAGCGACGTACCCAATCATGAGTCCGCGCTGATAATGATGAACACGGGCAACCTGACATTGCCGCGCCCTAGTGTCGGCTCCTGGACCCTCTATGGCCTCGGCACGGAGAATCAAAGCCTGCCCGGTTTCGTTGTGATGTGTCCCGGTGGATTGCCCGTGGCCCAAAGCTCGAACTGGCGCAGTGCCTTCCTGCTCGGCATCTATCATGACGTCCACATCGACACCAAAGAAACTCAGGCCGATCACCTCATTTCCAATCTGCGCAACACCGCCATCCTTCCCGGCCAGCAGCGCCGCCAACTAGGCTACGTCCAGCAGCTTAACGAGCTGCACCGCCAACCGCGCACTGGCGATCCGCAGTTGGAAGCTCGCATCCAGTTCTCCAAGCTGGGATCTCGGCGCTGCTCAGGAGTCATCGCTTTCAGCTCCGCCGCAGTGATGGGCACCATTCGATTGTTCCGCGCGAAGAACATCGCCTCGCGTTCGCCGAAGGTGTTCAGACCTGGAAACAGCTCCGTGCCGGTGAAACGCTGCGTCACGGGTGCTGCGGGTGGCTTTGGGCCTGCCATCGCGGTGCGCAATGCGCTCTCGGTGGCGTCGAGATAGGCATCGAGCTGCACGCGGGACATGTCGAGCAGCGCGGAGACCTTCGTGAAGCCGTGCGCATCGCGATCCTCGGGCAACTTGTCGCGGATGTCGAGGTTCGGCAGCTTCAGCAGCATGCGGAGGTTGTTTTCAAACTCCACGCGAGTAAGCCGACGCACCGGGCCGCGACCATTCTTCGCTGCATCCGCCCGCGTGGCCGCCATCAGGTCGGCGCTGAGTTTTTTGATGACGACTTGCCGTTCCTCCACGCTGACCTTTGACTTCTCTGACGGCGGCATGTCGCCTTTCTCGATGAGGTCAAACACTCTCGTCCATCGTCCGCGTGTGTCGGCGTGGCTGAGATCAAAGGTCAGAGCGGTGATGTCGAAGTCGCCTTTTGCCGTGCTGTCGTCATGGCAGTCGATGCAGTGCTGATCTATGAAGCTGTGGATCGGGCTCGTGGAGGCTGATTTTGGAGCGGGTGATTCAAAGACGTGAACATTCGTGATGTGCAGTTCTTCGAGGCCGCTTTTCTTGTCGATGTAGCCGTCGATCTGATCCACCAACTGATCTCGCGTGAGCTTCCAAACGACTTTTCCGGCTGGATCAATCTCCGCGAGCAGATCGCGACCTTCGTCGGCTTTTTGCATGTGATAATCCCCGCAGGCCATGAGCACATTGCCATTGGCCAGACGTGACATCCCAAGCGTGTAGCGGCATTGCAGGCCCAGGTCTTCGGTGGTCCAGCAGCCGATTTTTGGCCCGCTGCATCTAGGTGAAGCAACTGGCATCCGGTGGACGTGGCGATCCACAGCGACCCATCCGCCGCCTGCAAGGTGGCAAATGCCTTCTTCACGGTGGGCGATGGCTTCAGCAGCGGTTCGAGCGGAATGCTCTGCAACACGCGGCCCGTGCCTGTTTCGACTTTCAGCACCGTTTTGCGACCGTATTGGCCGACCCAGAAGGCGTTCGTGCCCGGCACCTCGCGGATCATGCGATAGCGAAAGTGCAGCGGATCATCCTTGAGATCCGGCAGTGGTGTCTCGCTCACCACCTTGCCGCTTTGATCGACGATGCGGATCTGATTCACGCCACTGTCCATGAGCGCGAACTTCTTCCCGCCTTCGAGCACGGCCACGCTGTTCGCTTCCGCACCTTTGGGGCCTGCGACGGCCTTGTGCTCCATGACGAGCTTCTTCGCCGCATCAAACACTGCCAAACCACCTCTGTGCGCATAAGCAATGCCACCGTCCGGTAGTCGAGCCGCATCGTAAATGCCGCCGTGGCCGGGATGCTTCCAAACCGCGAGCACTTTGCCTACTCGATTGATTTCAATGACCTGCGTGTCCGCCGCGAGCAGGTAGCGTTCCTCGGCGTGGGCTTTGCAGCAGATAAACGCCAGAGCAAAGAGGGTGATGTATTTCATGGGACGACAAAAAAATTGGAGACAGAAAGATGGATGTTTTTGTCTCCCATCTTTTTGTCGTGGATGGCTTGAGATCTTCACGCGAGGATCTCCTTCACGAGCTTGCCATGCACATCGGTGAGGCGGAAATCACGGCCGGAGTAGCGGTAGGTGAGGCGCTCGTGGTCGATGCCGAGGAGGTGCAGGACGGTGGCGTGGATGTCGTGAATACCGACGGCTCCTTCGACCGGGAAGTAGCCGAACTCGTCGAGCTGACCGTGGCTGGTGCCGGGACGCAGACCTGCGCCTGCCATCCAGATGGTGAAGCCCCAGGGATGATGGTCGCGGCCCGGTTTGGTGCCTCCGCCTTCGGTGTTGGGCGTGCGGCCAAACTCGGTGGCGAAGACGACGAGCGTGTCTTCCAGCAGGCCGCGGCCTTTCAAATCCTTCAACAGCCCAGCGATGGGCCGGTCGATGGAATGTGCGTTTTTGGCGTGCAGGCTCTGGAGGTCGCCATGCTGGTCCCAGCCGTTGCTGACGATCTCGATGAAGCGAACGCCGCGCTCGAGTAACCTCCGAGCGACGAGGCATTGCCGGCCAAACTCATCGGTTTCCTTGTGCTCGGTGCCCACGCCGTAGAGCGCGAGGGTGGTAGCGGTCTCCTTGGTGAGATCAGTGGCCTCGGGCACGGCATCCTGCATGACGTAGGCTTTTTCGTGGTTGGCGATGGCGGCCTCGATGATCTGATTCTGCGCGGAGGATTTCAGAAAATCGCGGTCGAGCTGCCCCACCGCCCTCATCTTGTTTTGCTGGAGCGATTTGATTTTCTCCGCCATCACGAGGTCGGCCAGAGGCCGGGCGGGATCCTGGAAAAAAGGTGAGCCCTGATGGACCGGCGGCAGGAATCCATTGGTGCGATACATGCGCTTCCGCGAGCCCATGACGACGAAGCCGGGCAGGTTCTGATTCTCCGAACCGAGGCCGTAGTGCGCCCACGAACCGACGCTGGGAAAGCCCTGCAAGAGCGAGCCGCCGTGGAGCATGCCGATGGCGCTCTCGTGATCGGGTGACGGGCCGTGCACTCCATGGAGAAAGGTGAGATCGTCCACGCAGGAGCCGATGTGTGGAAAGAGATCGCTCACCATCTTTCCGCACTGCCCGTAGCGCTGAAAGGCGAAGGGACTGCCAAGAATGGCGTTGGTGGTGCGTCCGGTGATGTCCTCCTTTTTGCCAGCGATCTGCAGCGGCTTACCGTGATCTTGGGTGAGGCGCGGCTTGTGATCAAAGCTGTCGAGATGCGAGAGGCCGCCGTCCAGGAAGAACCACACGACGCGTTTTGCTTTCGGTGCGAGGTGAGGTGTGGTGAGCTGCACGGGCGAGCCGAAGGAGCGGTCGGCCCAGAGCGATTGCAGCGCGAGCCAGCCAAAGCCCGAGGCGCTGGTTTGCAGGAAGGATCGGCGGCTAGGTGGTGAAGGCTGCATGGCAGATCAGGGGATGTAGAGAAACTCTTTGGCGTTGATGAGGACGTGGCAAAGGTCCGCCCAGAGTCGCTGGTCCGAGCCACGCGCGGCGGGTGGCAGAGCGTAGGCTTCGGCCTGGTCATCAATAAACTCGACGAGCGATTGCACCTCCTGCGCGGAGGGCTGGCGGCCCAGCGCCGTGGCAAAGAGATGCTCGATGCGCTGCTCGGTCGAGTATCCTTTGCGGAGCTTCATATCCTTCGCGGCCCAGGCGGTGGCTTGCTCGTGGACCAGAGCGCTGTTCAGCATGAGCAACGACTGCCCAGGCACGCTGCTGGTCTCGCGGTCGCCCTGAGTGCGGGATGGCTCCGGCGCATCAAACATGATCATCATGTGATCAAGCGCCTCGCGTCGGATGTATTGGTAAACACCACGTCTCAGCTTCGGATTGGCCACGGCAGCGCTCTCGCTCTGATTCGCTGGCCCGGTGTAGCCAAACATCGTTTGATCCAGCGTGCCGGAGACCGCGAGGATGGAATCGCGCACCGCCTCGGCCCGCAAGCGTTGCACGGGCATGTGTGAGAGGAGTCGGTTGGCCGGGTCCACTTGCTGCGCCTTGGCGGAGGCGATGCTTTGGGCTTGGAAGGACCGGCTCGTGACGAGATGACGGATCAAGGCTTTCACCGACCAATCATGCTCGACGAGATAGGTGGCGAGGTAATCGAGCAACTCGGGATGGCTTGGTGCTTCTCCCATCACGCCGAAGTTGTCCACGGTGGCCACGAGTCCCTGACCAAAGATCCAGCGCCACACGCGGTTCGCCATGACGCGGGCGGTGAGCGGATTTTGCGGGGATGTAAGGTCGTGCGCTAGCTCAAGCCGCGCCTGAGATCCCGTGGTGTAACCTTCGGTGCCGTGGATGACTTCGAGGAAACGGCGCGGAGCCTTTTCACCGGGCGAATCCGGCGAGCCTCGGCGATGCACGGGAGAATCAAAGCCTGTCCCCTCCGCCACGATGGCCGAGGCACGCTGGAAACGAGGCACACCGGACTCGATGCCTCGATACTGCTCCGCGAGCTTTTGCATGTCGCCGGGCAGTTGTTCCAATTGATTGCGCAGAGCGCCGTGTTCCAGCAGCCAGTTCAGTAACTCCACATCGACGGCGTTCGCCGCATCGTGGCCCCAGCGATCCAGCGCGGCATTGCATTCCTTGCGCCAGTGAGCCGCGAGAGTTTCCGCGTTCCACTCTGGACTCGCAGGCGCGAGACGCAGCGACAGGTGCAGCTCATTCTCGGGCGCTCCTGGAGTCTGATGCTCCACGATCTGATCCACGCCGAACCATGAGCGCCCAGTCGCGTCCTTCGCCACCAACTCGTAAGGTTTGTTGCCCTCATCGGAACGGCGGAAATGCGCCGCATCATCCTTGGTCAGGATTTCCAAATACGAGCGGCGTCCCTGCCAGCTCGCCTGATGCCCGACCGGCACCGTCACCCAGGTGGGAAAGCGTGAATCAAAGTGTCGCACTTTGTTGGCGTGAGCGATGTTCTCCATCTGCTGGAAGTTGTTTTGAATCAGCCGCACATGCGCCGACGAACCACCCGCGACTCGCAGGCTGACGAACTGCGTGCCGAGCGAAAAATCCGCCGAGCGTGCGATGGCTCCATGCTTGCGGGACAACCGATCCGAACTGAGGCCCGGAGACACGAAGCGATCGACCAACTCCTTGCCCTCCGGCATCAGTGTGAAGTCGCTGCCGCCGCTCCAGACCGTGCTCGGCTGCACACCCGAGAGGAACCAGCCAGCATCGCTCTCGCGAAAATCCGCCGTGGTCTTGAACTTGTTCCGGTTACGCACCTCGCGGGCGGCGGACTCACGCCGTTGCTCGTTGAGCCATGAAGAGGCCGCTTTTTCCAAACGCTCGTTCGCAGGCATTCGGGAGATGCTTGTGAAAAGATGCCCCGGGTCGGCACGATCCACTTTCTCCCGCAGTAGCACGCGCCCCCAAAAGGTCGCCTTATCTGGTTTGTTGCCTAGTCCGGCTTGCAGCCACTTTTGCATGGCAGCTGCCTCATTTTTCACATCATCTTTCCATAGCGTGAGCAGGCGGCCTTTCATCTGCTGCTTGGCAGATTGCATGGCCACCATCCCGTTGTCCTTCACCTCCGGGGCATCGATGATCACCTGGCTCTGCCGCGAGCTGGCGAGTGTCCCGAAGAGCGCATAGTAATCCGCTGTGGAGATCGCATCGAACTTGTGATCGTGGCAGCGGGCGCAGGAAACGGTGAGGCCCTGAAAAGCCTTCGCCAGCGTGTCGATCTGGTTTTCCACAATCTGCGCCTCCTCCAACGCCACGTCCGATGCCGTGGAGGAAACCTCCATCAGTCGCATGAAGCCCGTGCCGAGCGGTGACTCATTGATCTTCATCGCGGCATTGAGTCGCGGCGACAGCAGATCGCCCGCCACATGCTCCTGCACGAAACGGTCATACGGCACATCCGCATTGAACGCGCGGATCACATAGTCGCGATAACGCCAGGCCTGCGGGATCGGGTAATCGCGCACATAGCCGCCCGTCTCACCAAAGCGCATCAAATCCAGCCAATACGCGGCCCAGTGCTCACCGAACTGCGGGCTTTGGAGGAGGCGGTCGATGAGGGCTTCTGCAGGCGTTCGGCTGGAGGCTTGAGACTGGCGGGGATCGGCCATTTCTTGCACAAACGCCTCCATCTCATCCTCCGTCGGCGGCAGGCCCACGAGGGCGAAATTCAGCCGGCGCAACAACGCGGCGGGCGATGCCGGAGCCGCAGGTTCGAGTCCTTTCTCCTGCATCTTGGCCATGAGAAATCGGTCCACTGGGTGCGGGGGTGCATCGGTGCCCGCCAGCGTCGGCACCGTTGGTTTGTGCACCGGCTGCCAGGCCCAGTGTGCACGACGCGTCTCCAGTTTTGCATGCCATTCTTCGTTGGCAGCGTCTTTGGCGCTCGGCGGATTCTCCGACAAACCTGGCAAGCCCATGTGCACCCAGCGCGTGAGATCAGCGATCACGCCATCGGGCAGCTTGTCGGCCCCCTTCGGCATTCTCAGGTCCTTTGAATCGTGGCGGATGGCTTGCAACAGCAGACTATTGTCAGGTGCACTCGCATTTACCAATTCACCACTCTCGCCGCCCTTTTCAAAACCCCCGCGATAATCCAGCCGCAGGCCGCCCTTGGTCTTCTCCGCGCTGTGGCATTCGTAGCAGTGCATCACCAGCACAGGCCGGATGCGTGATTCAAAGAACGCCGCACCATCTGGCTCAGCCGCATAAACAGCCACGGCAACAAAGCAGGCGAGCGCGATGAGGTGCGAGACGATGTGTTTCATGAGACGACAAAAAGATTGGAGACAGAAAGATGGATTTTTTGTCTCTCATCTTTTTGTCGCTGACGGCTTGAGATCATCACGCGAGGATCTCTTTCACCACCTCACCATAGACATCTGTCAGTCGGAAATCGCGGCCGAGGTGGCGCGATGTGAGCTTGAGGTGATCAATGCCGAGGAGGTGCAGCATGGTGGCGTGTAGATCGTGGATGTGGACTTTGCCGTTGATGGCGCGGTAGCCCATGTCGTCGGTGTCGCCGTAGGTGAGGCCGGCCTTGACGCCGCCACCGGCCATCCATGAGCAAAAGCTC
>JAGKWZ010000094.1 GCA_021151605.1 Verrucomicrobiaceae bacterium | reverse complement strand
CATCTGCGGTAACACCGCCGGTTATGTCGCCTTCATCGAAAACCTCAGCGGCAAAGGCGTGGAGCAGCCGAAATGGGCTGCGCCGGTCAAACTCACCGCCGCAGGCAAAATCATCCGCCCAATGGCCGGCCCGAATGGCAGCATCCAAGGCCCCTGCGAGGCCAAATGGGGCTACACCACGCAAACCGTGGCCGATTGGGATCAAGACGGCCTTCCCGACCTGCTTTTGAACTCCATCCTCGGCAAAGTCGTGTGGTTCAAAAACATCGGCACACGCCAAAAACCGCAACTCGCCGCCGCCCAGCCCATCGAGGTCGAATGGAACGGCGAACAGCCCCACCTCGCCTACGGCTGGCTGCGTCCCGAAGGCAAAGCCCTGCTCACGCAATGGCGCACCACGCCTGTCGGAGTCGATTGGAACAAGGACGGCCTCACCGACCTCGTCATGCTCGATCAAGAAGGCTACCTCGCCTTCTTCGAGCGAGCGAAGCAGGGTGACAAGCTCGTGCTCAAACATCCGCAGCGCGTGATTTGTGCCTCCAAAGACGCCGCGAAACCCGGTTTGCTCGATAAGGCTCTCGAACACCTCAAAGTGAAGACGCCGGTCGCCATGACGCCCGGCGAACCTCTTCGCCTCAACGGCGGCATCGCCGGCAAGAGCGGCCGACGCAAACTTTGCATCATGGATTGGGATCAAGACGGCCAGCTCGACATCCTCCTCAATTCCGCCAACGCCAACTTCCTCCGCCAGGAAAGCACCGCCGACGGCAAATGGTTCTTCACCGACATGGGCCTGCTTTCCGATGCAAACATCGAAGGCCACGACGTCAGCCCCACGACCGTCGATTTTAATGCGGATGGCCTACCCGACTTCGTCGGCGGCGCCGAAGACGGGCATCTGTATTACATGCGCAATCCGAAGGCAAAGTGACTTTAATGCTTTGCTGGCTCGCCGATTAAGCCTCCCCAACCACGACATGGTTCTTCCTGCCCTTTGCGACTCGCCTGTAAATTCTTGAGGTCGTCTCCAGGCTTTTTGACCGAAACGTCCAGCCCCAAGTGGTCGTTCGCCTGATAGATGGAGAGCCTCGCAGTGAAATTGGTGCTGACCCAAACATAGTGTTCCGAGGGCCAGCCATCTTCACTCTGAATTCGAAAGGCGTGAGGTTTGACTTGGGTGATTCGCGTGAAATGTGCATGAACTTGCTCAGCGATTGGCCTGAAGTCAGTTTCTGTTATCAGCGCTGCTTTGGGATGGTCCTTGGAATCTGGGTCAATGTCGGATGGCAGTGAATCCATCAGGTAATGGAACGGCGAATTGATGCAAAGCTCGTATTCGCCGTAACCTAGATTGGTGCAGTGAATCTCAATCGGATACAGGTCTGCTTGGTCGATGATCACACCTCGGTAGTCTTGGGGAAATCCTCCGCCGAGCGGTTTGATCTCTGAATTGGCGGGCAGGCGGTATCGGATATTTTCGAGGTGGTCCAAGTCGCGTGACGCGATAAACATCTGACCTGCTTTGACTTCAAATAGTCCGCAAATCCATTCAGCTGTACCTTTGACGTTTAGTTTCTTCACGGGCGGCGTTTCAGCAGCTGCGAAGCAGACAATGCAGAGGCAGAGAAAGATGCATTTCATGTAGCATATTGGCACTGAGACTAGCACCAACGCAATTGCCCAGTTAAAGACGTGCGACCATGACCCTCCTCGAACTCCTTTCCCTCATCGCTGCCGGATGCACGGCGGGGGCGGTGAATGCGGTGGCGGGTGGAGGGACGCTTTTGACGTTTCCGGTGCTGCTCATGTGCGGCACGCCTCCGGTCATGGCGAATGCGACGAGCACGGTGGGCCTCGTGATCGGCACGGCGGGTAGCATCGTGAGCTTTCGCGGGCATTTGAAGGCGATCCGCGAGCTGATGTGGCGCTTCATCCCGATCTGCCTCGTCGGCGCGGCCATGGGGAGCTGGCTGCTGACGCAGACGAGTGACGACCAGTTCTCGAAGCTGATTCCGTTCCTCGTTTTGTTCGCGACGGTGCTGTTTTTTATCCAGGGCTTTCTGAAGAAGCCGCATGCGACCTCGCGGAGAAACACACTTTGGTTCTCCTTGGCGCTGCAACTGCCCGTGGCGATCTACGGCGCGTTTTTTGGTGCGGGGATCGGGATCCTGATGCTCGCCTCGTTCGGCTTTATGGGCATGACGCACATCCATGAGATGAACGCGCTGAAAAACCTGCTTGGCAGCCTCATCAACGTGGTGGCGGCCGTGTGGTTCATCGCTGCTGGCATGGTGAACTGGCCGCAGGCGCTAGCGCTGACGACGGGGGCGCTGGTGGGTTATTACTTCGGCGCGCATTTCTCCCAGCGCATTGAGCCGAAGCGCGTGCGGCATGTCATCACGGCCATCGGTTTGGTGATCTCCGTCGTGATGTTCTGGCGGCAGTTTGCCGGAGCCGCTTAACGCGAAGCCGGAATGGCTCGAAGCACTTGCTCGGTGACTCGTGGGCTGCGACTTCCAGAGCCTTCGATGTATTCGCGAAAGAGTCCGCCGATCATGGCACCGAGTGGCCAGTTCATTTTGCCGGGTGAGAAGTCGCCGCGAGTGAAGACGACGATCGCGTAGGGCGTGTTGCCGTGGTAAAAGAAGAGCGACTCGTGGTCCCACTCGCCGTAGTTGCCGGTTTTCCCGCCGACATAGCTGACGTGACGCGGCAAGAAGAGGCGGCCAAAGCCATACTGATCACGGCGCATGGCCTCCAGCAGAAACTCGCCGCCGTGGTCGAAGCGATAGTTCACGCAGCGCTCATAAAACTCAGCGATGAAGCGCGGCGTGAGTTGGTTCGCCAGCACATGCGAGGTGGGCAGATGATACTTCCAGAAGAAGGCCTGCTCGTCGGCGGAGTTGAGCCGGGATTGCAGGGCCATCCAGGAGCTGTTCATGCTTTTGTCACAGACTTGCACGACGTGCATGAACTCCTCATAGCTCAGCGCGCCGCGTCGTTTCTCCAGGAGCATGGCGGAGATCATCGGCTTTGGCATGGAGCCGCCCATGAAGAGCCGGTCGGCTTGAAACTCGGCGAGGTAGCTGCCAGTGCGCAGATTTTTCACGACATAACCCACGCGCGGATCGCGTCGATGCGCCTGATACATCTGTTCCATCTGCGTGGTCCATGCTCGACCTTGGCCGCCATACGGATGGTATCGGAAATGAGCACCGGAGGCGACGAAGTAGTGCTGATACTCCCACTGCGCCTGGGTGCGATTCCCCGAGCCCAGTGACACGGGAGCGACGCAGCAGGTGATGCCGCCTGCGATGACGAGACAAAGAAGAATTCTCCCGACACTTGAAATCATGTCGCCAGTGAAACTCGCTCCGGCCCGGATCGTCAAATCAAAGCTCAGAGCACGCGCCCGGCTTCATCGCCCATGCGAGCATAGACTTCGCGGCCAGCGGCGCTGTGCTCGATGAGGTCATCGGAGAAGCGCATGCGCCCTGGCTCGAAGAGTGTGATCACGCAGGAGCCGCCAAAGCGGAAATAGCCCTTTTCATCGCCCTTGCGGATGATTTGTCCCGGTGTGGCGGTGTGGACGACGCTGCCGACGCAGGTGGCACCGACTTCGAGGAAGACGATGTCTCCCAAGCCCTGTGTGCGCATCCGAGTGACGTAGCGTTTGTTTTCCCAAAGGATGCTCGGGCGCTTCATCAGCGCGATGGGGCTCACGGAAAAGAGTGGTCCATGAATCATGCGTGGCGACTCAGCGATGCCGCCGCAGGGGAAATGAAAGCGGTGATAGTCGGTGGGGCAGAGCCGGGAGATGAGCACGCTGCCTTTCTCAAAGCGCGAGGCGAGGCCGCTGTCGCCAAGCAGTGTGGCGATGTCGAAGCGAATGCCTTTGACGAGGAAGTCGCGGCTCTGCGAGACATCGGGGATCACGAGATGACGCCCGTCCGCTGGCAGGGCGATGGCCTTTTCATCCTCGACGATGGGCCGTGCGGCTGGCTTGAGCTTGCGATAAAAGAAGTCGTTGAAGCTCTTGAAGCTCTCCACCGGCTCCGCGAACTCGGAGACATCGACTCCGAACTGCTCGATGAAGGGCGCGATGCGTGCCGCACTCGTCGGCGAGTCCATGCGAGAGCTATACCACTGCGAGAACAAAGCCCGCTTCACCAGCGCATGAAGCGCGATCTGACCGAGCGGATTTTCATACACGAAGCGCAGAGGCCCCTCGCCATACACGGCTTCGGTTTCGAGCGATTGGGTGAGGCGATTGAAGAACTGAATCGGAGCGGCAGGCATGGGGAGGAAGGTTCTGAAAAAAAACCGCCCACGAATGTTCGACATCCGTGGGCGGCTCAGGGATCGAGGGTCAGGTTACAGCATCTCAGCCACGAACGAGCGCTCATCGACGAGCTCCTTGTTCGTTGCAGCGATCTTGGACTTCGCGAAGTCGTCCATTTCGTAATCGGTGATGACTTCGTAGCTGCCAGCCGTCGTCGTGCGGACGGGCATACCGGCCCAGACATTGGCGTCGAAGCCGTAGAGGCCGTTGCTCTTCACCGCGATGGAATGAATCGCACCAGGAGTGACGAGCGAGCGGACGTGATCGACAAGCGCATTTGCGGCGGAAGCAGCGGAGGATGAGCCACGGGCGGCGATGATGGCAGCACCACGTTTGCCGACGGTTTCGAGGAATGGCCCTTCGAGCCAGGCCTGGTCGTTGATGACTTCCTTGGCAGCTTTGCCAGCGATGGTGGCGTGGGCAAAGGAGGGGAACATCGTCGGGCTGTGATTGCCGTAGATGAAGATGTCCTTCACTTCGGTGAGATCGACACCAGCCTTCTGCGCGAGCTGGGTCTGGGCGCGGTTTTGGTCGAGGCGGACCATGGCGGTGAAGCGCTCGGCTGGCAGGCGCTTGGCCTGGGAGGCGGCGATCATGCAGTTCGTGTTCGCAGGATTGCCCACGACGGCGATGCGGGCGTCATCCGCAGCCACGGCGTCGATGATCTTGCCCTGCTCGATGAAGATCTTGCCGTTGTCTTTGAGCAAATCAGCGCGCTCCATGCCTGGGCCGCGTGGCTTGGCACCGACGAGCAGGCACCAGTTGGCGTCTTTGAACCCGACGGCTGGATCGCTGGTCTGCACGATCCCTTTCAGCAGCGGGAAGGCGCAGTCATCCAGCTCCATGGCGACACCGGCCAGAGCGGCCAGCGGCTTCTCAAAAGGAGCTTCGATGAGCTGAAGGATCACCGGCTGATCTGGGCCAAACATGGCTCCAGAAGCGATGCGGAAAAGGAGGGCGTATCCGATTTGGCCGGCGGCGCCGGTGACTGCGACTCTGATGGGGGCTTTGCTCATAGGTAGGGGAGCGCGGATGATTCGCAGCGGAGGCCCTGCGGCAAGGGGAAAGTCTGGGCGCATCTTGCTTCACACACAAAAAGCCGATGGAACTGACTGACAGCTTGTTTCAGACCTGACGGAAATAGTGTATAGCCACGCAAGTCAGACTTTCGCCCATCGCATGAAACCTATCCTCCGCACACACCCGAACGCTGTTGTCATCGAACTGGAGGGCGATGCTGATCTCTCGACGGTGCCTGAGTTTCAGAGGCTCGTACGAGAGCAGATGAAAGCGAAGACGGGTCGGCTGATCATCGACTTCACCAAGGTGACTTTCGTCAACACGCCGGTCTGGGCCGTGGTCGTGGAGTATTTTCAGCACGCCAGCGGCGTCGAA
This sequence comes from Verrucomicrobiaceae bacterium, assembly GCA_021151605.1. Classification (GTDB taxonomy): domain Bacteria; phylum Verrucomicrobiota; class Verrucomicrobiia; order Verrucomicrobiales; family Verrucomicrobiaceae; genus Prosthecobacter. The sequence continues at coordinate 12,696 of JAGKWZ010000094.1, read as the reverse complement.
AGCGAGTTTGCTCTGGTCGGCATGACGGGGCGCGTGGAGGCCTCGTTCAAGATTGTCCGCCTCGGTGATTTCATCCTGCATCTGCCGACGGTCGAAGAGGCATTAAACGCTCCCGATTTGAAGAATAAGCGCTAAGCCCTCGCCCTTTCGCCTCAGATGATCGAAGCCTTCCGCCAATACTTCGCGCTGTGCGGCAGTCTTCTTTATTGGCTGTGCGTGGCCCCGTTTCGTGGCAAACCATGGCGCATCGGCCATACCTTTGCGCAAATCGTGCGTATCGGTGTTCATGCGGTGCCGATGTCGGCACTTACAGCTTTAACCATTGGCGTTGTGTTGGCGATGCAGTCTGCGGCGCAGCTCGCGAAGCTTGGAGCCACTGTTTATGTCCCGGGGCTCGTGGCTTCCAGCCTCATTCGTGAACTCGCACCACTGGTGACGGCAGTAATCGTCATCGGCCGCAGTGGCTCGTCCGTCACGGCGGAACTGGGCACGATGAAAGTGTCCGAGGAAATCGAGGCGCTCGAAGTCATGGCGATCCCGCCGATGTCCTACCTCATCGTGCCGCGTTTCCTCGCGATGGTGATCATGATGCCGTTGCTGGCTGTGTTCGGGATCTACGTTGGTCTCGCCGGAGGCTGGTTGATTGGCCACTTCTCACTGCACATGTCCACCGCGTTTTATGTGAGCCATGCCCTCCAATATGTGGAGCTGAGTGATGTGGGCATCGGCCTGCTAAAAAGCGGTGTGTTCGGCGTGTTGGTGGTGACTATCGCGTGCAGCATCGGGCTGAATGTCACAGGCGGCGCCGAAGGAGTCGGCCTCGCCACGACACGCTCCGTTGTGGTTTCGCTGCTGAGCGTCTTCATTGCCAATGCTGTGCTCACTGCGCTGTTCTTCTTTTGATCATGAATCCAACAGCCGCCAGCTCCAGCACCGAGCCGATCATCGAGGTCGATTCGCTGGTGCGGTATTTTGGCAAACAGAAGGTGCTCGATGGCGTGAGTTTCAGGGTGCATGCGGGTGACACCTTCATCATCATGGGCGGCAGCGGCTGCGGCAAAAGCACGCTGCTACGTCATCTCATCGGCACGGAGAAACCGACTTCCGGCAGCATCAAGATCTTTGGCGAAGAGATCACCACCATGCGTGGCGGCGCGCTGCAAAAGCTGCGTGGGCGCTACGGCATGTTGTTTCAATCCGGCGCGCTGCTGCAATCACTCACTGTGGCTGAGAACGTCGCGCTGCCATTGATCGAGCACACGCAACTCGACTCGGGATTGATCGACACCGTGGTCAAAATGAAGCTGGAACAGGTCGGCCTCACGGGTCACGGACACAAGAAGCCCTCAGAGATCAGCGGCGGCATGAAAAAGCGTGCCGCACTTGCCCGCGCACTTGCCTTGGACCCACCGCTTGTATTCAGCGACGAACCGACGGCAGGACTCGATCCCATCATGACCGCCGTGGTGGATGAACTCACTCAGCGCCTCACGCAGAAGATCGGCGCCACGGTCGTCGTCGTCACCCATGACATGAACAGCGTCTTCCGCATCGGCACCCGCATCATCATGCTCGGCACCGGTCCGAATCAGGGTAAGATCATCGCCGAAGGCACACCTGAAGAAATCAAAGCCCACCCCAATCCCGCCGTGCAGCAGTTCATCAATGGCGATCCCGAAGGAGACGGCAGCGACGACTCCGGCGAACTGCTATATCGTGACATTCTGCTCGGAAAAAGCTGACCGCACTCCACTCACAACATGAAAAACAAGAACGACATCTTCGTGGCCTCCCTGGTCATCTTGTGTTCGCTGGTGCTGCTTGGGGCGCTGCTGTTCGCCATTTCCGGTGATCCCTGGCGCAAGCCGCACCTCCGGTTCTCCGTGGACTTCGAGGATGTGACTGGCATCCGCCGGAATTCCAACGTCCTCTATTCAGGCGACACGATCGGCATCGTCGAAAGTATCGAGCATCTTGCTCCTGCTGACCGCCTGATCGCCAGCCGCACTGTTCGTGCGCACCTCGCCATTTTTGAAAAGGCGGCCATCCCTGCGCATGTGAAGATCATTATCAGCGCCGAGTCCATCCTTGGTGAAAAGCACATCGCCATCGTGCGCATGGATGATGAGGGCGGGCTGCTCGCTGATGGCACGAAGCTCACGTCTTCCAGTCTCGGCAGCATGTTGGAGATGATGCTACCGGGTGGTGATGCGATCTTTGCCAATATCAAGGACATCACCGTCGATCTCAAAAAAATCACCGAGCCTCTCGGCAAAAGTGATGGCGCGAAGAAGATCACGGACTCGCTCGTGAATGTCGAAGTCTTCACACAGGATTTGAAGAAGATTTTCGCGGGCGATGCCAAAACGCCCGGCTTCGGCCAGAAGCTCAACAGCGTGGCCGACAAACTCGAGGACACCGCTACTGGAATCCAGGAACTCGTCAAAGGCCCCAAAGGCTCCACCGACAAAGGGCTCGGGAATCGTGCCGATGCCATCCTCGCAAACTTGGAAGGATTCTCCAAAGAGCTGAACCAAACCATCGCTGGAACTCCTGGCAGCACGCCGGGTCTGCGGGTGCGCATCGAAGAAATCACCACCAAACTGCATGATCTGCTTTCAGGCGGCAAAGACGCCTCAGGCCCTGGCCTGGAGAAGCATCTGGATACCACCATGCGCAAGATCAACACGCTGGTCGAAGAGATGAACGCCCTTGTCGTCTGGGGCGAATACATCACTGGAACACTTGCTGAAAAACCCAGCCGCCTGATCTTTGGCAGCAAAGAGAACGAAGTGCCGAGCAAGGAGCAAATCATCGAGCACATGCGAAGCAGTCAGAATCCGTACCCGGTCCGTATCAAGGAACTCGAATCTGGTCCCACATCGGCCAGCACTGACGAGACTAAAAAAGCTGGCATCAACTTCCTCAAACGTCGTGAGTGATCCACAATCCAACCCATCACGGCAAACCGTCCTGATTGATGTGGCACGGCGCCTGAGCAGCACGCACGATCTCGTCGAACTCATCGATCACATCCTACAGCGCTCACGCGAAGTGATGGATTGCGAAGTTTGCTCCATCCTCCTCCCAGATGGCCCGGACGAGGATCTGCTGATCCGCTCCACGCTTGATCCGGTCAATGCCATGGAGATCCGAGTGCCCAAGGGTAAAGGCATCGCTGGCGATGTTTATGCGACGAAGAAGATCGTCAATATCGAGGATGCACTGAACGATCCCCGACACTTCAGACCGGCTTCCGACAAATCCGATCTCGTCACCCGCGCGATGCTCACCATTCCTCTGCTCGATGGCGAGCACTGCGTTGGAGTCATGCAGGCCATCAATCCGAATCACAGTGCCGCCTTCACCGCGCAGGACGTGGAGATTTTTGAGACCTTCGGCAGCCTGATCGCCGTCACACTGCTGCGGCTTGAGTCACAAAAGCAGGCCATTCATGAGGCGGAGACGCGCCAGCAACTTTCGCTGGCGGCGGAAATTCAAAACTCCTTTCTTCCCGCGCCACAAGTGCGCCTGGGTGATGTCGCGGTGGAAAGTTTTTATGAACCCGCCAGCGAGGTCGGGGGCGATTTCTTTTTCTGGCATCAGATCGACGATGGCAAAATCCTTCTCGGTGTCGGTGATGTATGCGGCAAGGGATTGCCTGCCGCGCTCGACATGGCGCGTGGTACCACCCTCATCGCCTCGACTGCGCACTTGTGCACCACGATGAATTTGGCGGAATGGATGACTACCCTTAACAAGCGCCTTTGCGGTGTGATGAAAGCGGGTCGCTTCATCGCCATAAATGCCATGCTCATCTGCCCCAAGACGCGCCGTGTGCGGCTCTGCTATGCGGGACTGCCAGGTGCCTATGTGTTTGATGGCAGCGTGTGGAAGGAAGTCCCCGCACGCGGGAATGCGCCGCTCGGCATCTCCTGCGCTGCTCGTTACGAGGAGGCTGAGTTGCCTTTCAGCACTGGCCGCCACTGGATGATTTTCACGGATGGCATCCTCGAAGTGCAAAACAGCTCGGGTGAGTATTTCGAGGACAAAGCCTTCTCAAACGCACTCCACGTCCCGCCGGGGAGCGATGCCGGGATGACCCTGAATCATCTCGTCGAACAATGGCGCACCTTTTCTCTCGGGGCGTCCTATCAGGATGACGCCACCGTGCTGAGCGTGACCGATCATTCTACACCACCGCCCTGCGAACTCGCTCTCACCTGCCACCCCGACACACTTAGACTCGTGCGTGAATTCATCGAAACCTGGGCAGATTATCACGGACTGCGCGACGACGTCACAGGGCTTCTCGTGCTCGGCTGTGATGAAGTGATGAGCAACATCTGTAAATACGCCTACTGCTCCACCAGTGCCGAGCGCCCAGCCTACTGCCGTATCGCTTCATCTGCTGACTCTGTGCACATTATGATCGAGCACCACGGTGCAGGACTCACGAATGAAGACTTTCAAAAGCTCGTGACACCACCCTCGACAGGCGAGCGCATCGGACGTCTCGGCCTGCATGTCATCAGAGAGATTTTCGACCGCGTTGATTTCCGCCTAGAGACCGGCAAGTCAGTCATCGAACTGACGAAAGCCATTTGAGTTCCGCGTCCTTTTCACCCGAGGTGTCATGATGGGTGAAAGCCCGAACTCAGCCCGTTCGTTTCGGCGCGGCCTCTGGCATCCCATGAAAAAACTTCTCTGCTTCCTCGCCGTCGCCACCTTTGCTCTCGCGGAGGGCAAACCGAACGTCCTCTTCATCGTCGGTGATGACATGGGCTACGCGGATCTCGGCTTTCACGGCTGCAAAGACATCCCCACGCCGAATCTCGACGCACTTGCGGCCTCCGGCGTGCGATTCACGAATGGGTACGTCACCGGCCCCTATTGCTCGCCGACTCGCGCAGGGCTGATGACAGGGCGCTATCAGACGCGCTTCGGCCATGAGTTTAATCCGGGCGGTAGTGATAGCGGTCTGCCTTTGACCGAGACGATGATCGCCAAGCGTCTGCAGGACAGCGGTTATCAAACCGGCCTCGTCGGCAAATGGCATCTCGGGTCTCAGCCTGCGATGCAGCCGCAGCAGCGCGGCTTCGGCGAGTTCTTCGGCTTCCTCGGTGGCGCGCATGATTACTTCGCCAAAAACGGTATCGTGCGTGGCAAAGAGCAGGTCACGGAACTCGATCACACCACGGATGCCTTTGGCCGCGAGGCGGCGGCGTTCATTGAGCGTCACCAGGGCAAGCCGTGGTTCCTTTACCTCGCCTTCAATGCCGTCCACACGCCCATGCAGGCCACACCCGAGCGACTCGCGAAGATGGCCGCCATCACCGACACGAAGCGCCGTACCTACGCGGCGATGATGCTCGCCATGGACGATGCCATCGGCGTCGTGCGCGCCAAGCTCGCCGCCACCGGTCAGGAGCAAAACACCCTCGTCACCTTCATCAGCGACAACGGCGGCCCGACCATGGAAGGCGTGACCGTCAATGGCTCGAACAACGCCCCTTTGCGCGGCAGCAAACGCACCACGCTCGAAGGCGGCATCCGTGTGCCCTTCCTCATGAGCTGGCCTGCCAAACTGAAGCCCGGTGTCTATGAAAAGCCCGTCATCCAGCTCGACCTCACCGCCACTGCGCTCATCGCCTCCGGCCATGAAAGCACGGGCGATGGCGTGAATCTCCTGCCGCATCTCCTCGGTGAAAACACCGACGCTCCGCACGACGCGCTCTACTGGCGCTTCGGTGATCAAACCGCCATCCGCATGGGCGACTTCAAGCTCGTCCGCTACGACGCTGCTGCGGAGGGTGGCTCGGGCACTGTCCTCGGCCCGAAGCTCTACAACCTCAGCACCGACATTGGCGAAGCCAAAGACCTCGCCGCCGAGATGCCTGACAAAGTCAAAGAGCTGCAAGCCAAGTGGGATACTTGGAATCAGGGCAACGTCGCCCCGCTCTGGGGTGGCAAAGAGAAGCGAGCCAAAGGCAAAGGCGGCAAAGGCATGAACAAGAAAAAGAAGAAGTCTGCTGCGGCTGAATAACTCAATCCATTCGCTGTGCATGAAACGCCTTCTCTTCACGATTTTCCTCTCCGCGCTCAGCCCGCTGCTCTCTGCTGAAAAGCCGAACATCGTCATCTTTTACCTTGATGACATGGGCTGGGCACAACCCGGCGCTTACGGCGGCAAACTCGCCCCCACGCCGAACATGGACTCGCTCGCCACGAACGGCGTGCTCTTCACGAATGGCTACTCCAGCGGCTGCGTGTGCTCGCCAGGTCGTGTCGGCCTGATGACTGGCCGCTACCAGGCCCGCACCGGACACGATGCCAACCCGACACGCGAAGGCCGCGAACTGCTGCTCAGTGAAAAGACCATGGCCCAGCACTTGAAACCTGCGGGCTACACCACTGGCATCGTCGGCAAATGGCACCTCGGTGACACGAGCGCCGAGTTCATGCCACTCTCACGCGGCTTTGACTTCGCCATGGGAACCGTCGGCAATCTCGGCGAGGGCAAAGGCCCGTCGTTTTATCGTGGCAACGAACTTGTGAAGGAACTCGAAGGTGAGCCCGTCACCTCACCCGTCTATGCACGCGAGGCCTGCGGCTTCATCGATAGCAACAAGGACAAGCCCTTCTTTCTCTACCTCTCCTTCAACGCCGTACATGCGCCCATCGTCGCCTCGCCGAAGTGGCTGGAGAAGTTCCAGCACCTCGACAAACGCGAGCAAGCCTACGCCGCCCTCATTGGCGAAGCGGACGAAGCCATCGGCACTGTTTTGACCAAGCTTCGCGACCTGAAGCTGGAAGAAAACACCCTCATCTTCTGCATCAGCGACAACGGCGGCGCATCTCCCATCTCCGAGCAAATGGGCCTGCGCGGTCATAAGTGGTTCGTCTGGGAAGGCGGCATCCGCGTGACCTGGATGGCGCAGTGGAAAGGCCACATTCCCGGCGGACGAGTCGTGAATGATCCCGTCATCCAGCTCGATGTCCTGCCCACCGCGCTGGCCGCCGCCAATGCTGCATCGCTCGTGAAAACTCTCGATGGCGTGAACCTACTGCCGCTGCTCGAAGGCAAAACCGACAAGCTCGCACCACGCGAACTCTTCTTCCGCTTCGGCGTCCAGCACGCCGTGCGTCAGGGCGACTGGAAGCTCGTGAAAGCCAGCAAAGACATGCAGCCCATGCTCGTGAACCTCGCCACCGATCCCGGTGAGCAAAAGGACCTCTCCGCCGAAAACCCCGCGAAGAAAGCCGAGCTGCAAACGCTGTGGGAAAAGTGGGACGCCTCCATGCAGCCCCCACGCTGGGAAGACCAGCGCTGGAACGGTGACGAGAAACGCAAAGAGAAGAAGAAAAAGGGGAAGAAGTGAGCCAAAAGCGCCTCTCCCCGACGGAGTTTCCCTTTTTCTATGCATCGCCTTTCGACGGCAGGCCCGATACAGAGACGCTTACTTCAGCATCTCTCCGACCTTCCCAATGATGCGCTCTTCCAGCGTATCGGCGAACTTGTCGGGATGCAGCGGATTCGACCAATACATCAATGAGCGAAACGCCTCGTAGCCGCCTTCATGCAGCACGCGCTTGCTCGGGATGTAGGCTAGGATGTCGTTGCTGTAACCCGCGACCCACAAGCGGCCAGGACCGCTGAACTCGCGCTTCAGCCGCAGCGAGTAATCCACACACGTCTCGCCACTGAGCGCCACGAAGGTGAGATCGTCACCGAAGCGCACAGTTTGAATCGGGTAATCGTAGTGATCGCGCAGGCCGCCGTTCTTGATCGCATACAGCCGTTTCTCGTCCCATTTGCGGAGATACTTCTCGTAGCCCGGATCATAACCTTCGCCGCTGCTGAGACGCTTCTCGATCACCTCAGCCGTCGGGATCGACTCGTAATCCAGCCGCGTCGTCTGCCAGTCGATGCGCAGCGGCCCTCGGATCGGCTTCGGCTTCGCATCAATTGCCGCCTCCACGGCTGTAGCGAGACTTTGCCCATGCCGCAGACTGAAGATCGGACTGAAGCGCGGATACGCGTTCTGATCACCGCCGCAGCCCATCATGAACAGCGCCACGGTGCCCGGATGCGCCTCCTCGATCATCGCCTGCGCATGGCCCGCGTAGTCTCCATGCCACTGCTTGATGCTCATCGACGTGTTGTGGCAGGCGTAGCCAAAGACGATCGCGCTCAGCTTGCCCGCCGCCGTGTTCACCGTCAGCACCGGCACATCGTGATCCACCACTCCCTCGGGATTCGGGCTGTTCAAATAGGGATCGCCTGTCGGCTTGTCGCTCTTCAGCCGTCGGTTCATCGCGAAGCCGCAGCGTGCATGACCATAGCTCACCGTCGCTGGTTCCAGATGCTGCAAAGCCTCGCCGATGATGCCCACGATCTTGTCCGTCAAAAACGCGTTGTAGCGCAGGCAGCGCTCCTTGCGCAGCGGATCGGTGAAGCTCATGAACTCCAACTCCGTGTAGCGCAGCTCCGGCCCGCAGTGCGTGTGCGAGCAGTTGAGCAGCAGCGCCTTCTCTGGTAGCCCAAACTTCGCTTTCACCGCCGCTGCAACCGCATCGCGTAGCTGATAAGTCACCTCCACGAGATCCAGCGTCACCATGACGAAGCGCGCGCCTTGCTTGTCCTCAATGGCGAGCGATTTGGCGAACAGCTCCATCGCCGTGCCCTCCGCCGGCACCTCGCGATTCGCGAAGCCCGCGAGATACATCGGCTCCGTCGGCGTGATGACGGCTTTGGCTGCTGCCGCTTTCCATTCAGAGGTTTGTGCCGCAGCTTGAAGTGCCAAAACTGCCGTGAGCGCGATGATGTGGAGAGCTTGGTTCATGACCAGAGGCATACGCTCTGCCGTCTTCACTTATCTCTGACGCATGACGGCCCACTCCTACCCATCAGATCCTTCAGCGGCGGTGTGGCTTCAGAAGGGATTGAACACCACCCTGCCGCGATACGTGCCGCCTTGGAATGCCCACACCACACAGTAGCCACCCGCGCCATCTCCGTTCAGCATGAGCACCAGCACAGGACCGGCAGCGTCATCTGGCCTCAGCAGCGTGAGGGAGTCCATGTTCGGCTCATACAAGTTCTGCACGGCGGCTTTTGGGATCGCTACCGGCTCACCGTTGTGCGTGACCGTCAGCGAGAGCGAAAAGCTCGGCAGCCCGCCGTCCCTGCCCCACGGCCATTCACCATCCACCCGATGCCCGCCCTGCTCATCTCGCGTGATCTGGTGATCCGCGGCCACAAACGGAACCGCCAGCACCCGCACCTCGAAACCCGCATGATTCAGTTGTCCGAGGTTCCGGTCTTTCGCGTCGGCGATGGCGGTCTGCCGCCACGCTTTGACCGGCCGCAACCGGCTGCCGTGGATGAAGCGAGGCTTTTCATCGATGTCCTCCATGAGGATTCTCACCCAGCCGTCCTCCGGCTCCTGCTCGACGGCCACCACGCTGCCCGAGGCCACCTAGCCGACGATCTTGGCCTTCAACGAAGGCCCGGAACGCAGATTGGTGTTTCCATCTGGATCTTCGACCACGCGCAACGAGTCCAGGATGAACTCGTCCACCTGGGCCATCACCGGAGCTGCCAGGAGCAGGCACATCAACATCATCACGAATGGAATGCTTTTCATGCCGGAGGAAAAGCCGCAGCTCACATCGCCGCAACTCGAAACATCACTCCCGCTTGCTCAGCAGATACTTCAGCAGCTCCAGCGCCTTGCGCTCCGGCAGAGCTTCGAGCAAGCCAGGCGGCATCAGCGATGCGGGAAGTTTCTGGCGATCCTTGAGATCCGCCTTCGAGATGATGACAGATTCAGTGACCGTTCGCGCCGTGATCGCGGTGTCGTTTTCCTGCTCGATGACGCCGGACACGACACTGCCGTCATTTTTGGTCAAAACGTGAAGCTGGAAGTTGTCCCCGACGACGGCGTTCGGGTCGATGATGTTCTCCAAAAAGTAGTCGAGGCCGTTGCGCCACGATCCAGCGAGATCAGGGCCGAGTTTGCCACCCACGCCGCCCATCGCATGACACACGGCGCAGAGCTGCTGGAATGTCTGCTCACCCGATTTCGAACTGAAGGCCCACAGCGGCGCGGATTCGTAGGCCTTCTTTAGCTTCGCGATGCTCGCCTTCGCTGCGGCGCTCGATTCGTTCACCTTGCCCCAGGTCGCATCGAGCAGCGTGTTGATCTCCGCGTGGTTCAAATTGCGCATCTGGCGGATTTGCAGGCTGCTGAGGTGCTTCTTGTCGAATGCGCCGCTTTTCACAGCTTCGAGAAGCGGCTTGGCGAGCTCCGCGCGGCTCGTCAGCACGCCGAGTGCCGCCGTGCGCATCGCACCGTCAAAACCGTCAAACCGGTCCATCAGCGTCAATGCCGTCCCCGGATCATTCGAGCGCGAAAGCAGCGGAATGACCGCCGCCGTGAAGGCGGGCTCGTCGAGCAGCTTCATGAAGATGGGCGTGGCCTCGGTGTCTCCAGTGCGTTTGAGAAGATTGAAGGCGGCTTGGCGCTGCGGGAGCGGTTTGGCGGCATCCACCAGCACGGCACGCATTTCAGCCAGCACGGTCTTGTCTCCAAAGACCGCCGAGAGCTGTCGGACAAGGTCAGACGCGTCAGACTGGTCTGACAAGTCCGACCGAATCTGCGGCCACGCCTTCGGCATTTCCACCACGGCCTCATCCTTCAACGAAAACGCCAGCAGCTTCAGATCCCGCGTCGTTTTCAGTGTCTTCACCAGCGCCTCTCGGCCTTCTGCGCTCTTTCCGGCGAACCAGCGGATCGAATCAGCCAGCGAAGGCATCGGCGTCTTCTCCGCCAGCGCCAGCCCCCGCGCCCAATCCTGCTCGATGACTCTCGCAAGGCCGAACCAGATCATCTTCGGCAGGAAGCGGTCATCCTTGTCCTCGCCATGCATCGCCAGCGCCGAGGCGACTTCCCAAACCGTCTTCGCATCGAGATTCGGCAACGCCGAGGCCAAGGCGAGACGAACGGTTGGAGAGGGATCGGTCTGCGAGAGCTTGACGAGCGTCTCGGAGCTGAGCTTCGACTTCCCGGCTTCTTCCGTGGCAAGCTGGATGGCCCAGGAGCGGACGATGTCGCTATCACGACTAAGCGCTGCCGTAATGAGGGCTGAAGAGAGTTGGTCAGCGGCGTGGCTGGCCCATATCAGCTTCAAGATCGAAAAGTCATCTTGAGGCCAGGCTAATCTCTCGGACTTGCTCTGGATGGACCTCGCAATGGAACCATCAGGATCGATCTGACGAAGACTTTTTGTCGCCGCCGTCTCGGCAAGTAACTTCATCGCAGTTCTCGAGTGCCAGCCGTTTGAATTTAAACATCCGAACAAGAGTGAAAACTCGTCTGCTGAGTCGAACCCGGCTCGTCGCGGCTTGTACGTCTCCTTCCACGAGATGCGATAAATGCGTCCATTGCTGCGGTCCCATTTTTCGTCTTCGGGGTTGTGGCAGTGCTGGGTGTCGGTCCAGTCGATGACATAGACGGCGCCGTCGGGGCCGGTTTGGAGATCGACGGGGATGTAGTCGGGCGCGGAGCTGTAAAGCAGGTCGTAGCCGGCGTGAAGGGTCTCGTAGCCGCTGCCACTGCGGACCATGTGCTGATGATTGAGCTGATGACCGTGCAGGTTGTGCGTGAAAAGATGGTCGCGGTAGATCGCGGGCCAGTTGTCGCCGTTGTAGATCATCGTGCCGACGTGCGAGTGGCCGCCATACACGGCGGTGGTGCCGGGTTTGCCCGCACCGCCTTCGCCACTGTCGTAACGCGCTGAAGCTGGCAGGTAGTTTTGCAACTCCGGCGCGAAGTCCGGCGCGGTGGCGGAAATGAAGGGCGCGTAGTTTGAGTTTGATTGATTCCAGAAGTGGCCGTTGCGGATGGCGTTGGTCGTGCCGCCCTTGCCGAAGAAGCTGCGGCAGTGCGTCATGAAGAGATGGCCGTTGCTGTTGTAGTCGAGCCCCCACTGATTCGATCCGCCGTGGCAGAAGACCTCAAACACATGCCGCACGGGATGATAACGCCACACACCAGCACGCATGGTGACGCGGTCCTCGGGCTTCGCGCCCGGCTTGCCGATGGCGCTCGTGTTGAAGACGCCTTGATTGCCGTAAAGCCAGCCGTCCGGTCCCCAGAGGAAGCTGTTCAGCGTCTCGTGCGTGTCTTGATAGCCGAAACCGTCGAGGAGCGCGTAGGCGGTGAAGTTGAGGCCAGACGCCTGGGGATAAGACGCATAGGTCTTATAGGTCGCATGAGACGCATGGGTCCCATTCAAGGCGTCCGCGCGGTCATTGTGATCAAGATCAGGAATGAACATCAAATACGGCGCGGCACCCACCCAAACGCCGCCGAAGCCCACTTCGATGCCGCTGACGAGATTCAGCCCCTCACAGAACACCTTCCGCGTCTCGAAGCTGCCATTTCCGTCCGCGTCTTCCAAAATGATGATGCGGTCTTTCCCCTGGCCTTCGGGCTGACGATTCGGATACGAAAAAGCTTCCGCAATCCACATGCGCCCGCGCTCATCGAAGCAAAACGCAATCGGCTGCTTCACATCCGGCTCCTTGGCGATCAACTCGACCAGAAAGCCATCCTGCACACGCATTTCGGGCAGGGCCTTCGACGGATTCGGCAGCAAGTGCCAGAGCACGGGGCTTTCATCGGCGCG
>JAGKWZ010000451.1 GCA_021151605.1 Verrucomicrobiaceae bacterium | reverse complement strand
CTGTCCGAATGGCCATAAGCCGAAGCTTCTACATGCTTATCAGATGATTTGATCTCGATGAGGAGCTTCCGTCTGCAGAATCTCGTTCACCCAGCGTCCTGTTAAATCTCGCTTTCGACCCGGTCGCCCGATCAGCCAGCCAGTCCGGTAGTGTCATCAGCGAGGCTACCAGACTTTGCCTCGGTGATGTCGCGGGGCTTAGGCCGCGAGAGCTAGCTCAGAAGAGTTTGCTGTTGTTTGTTTGATTCGATTTTTTACGAGGCCAACGAATCATCCTCGGCATGCCACCCCGACCGCAGACTACCCGTCGAAACCAGGACGCCCCCAGTCAGTATTGACGTTGAACGTATAAGGGTGGCCTGGAGCTAGGTCAAGACATGCTCCTGGAAAGATTCACTCCCTCACACAATTCGCGAACGCGATGACTATGTATCTATCTGGCCAGTGAATCACAAATGGCTGCCAACACGAGAGGGAGGCTTTTTCAGGATCGATGGGCTCAACATCACCTTTTCATCGATGACCTGGAAGCCTGTATCACACATTGAACTAGATAAATCTGGGATTGGTTGATAAACCCAATCTTTGGCTAGCGCGTTGGATAAGTCTGAATCCGAAGCGCTAATGTTTTGATGGTTTTTGACTCGCGACACCACAACAAAGGCATCGGTGGGAAAATTTTCTTCCCCTGTATTTACAAGGCTTCCAGCGTCATCCGCCCCCTCCGTGCCAGGTTTTTGGCACGCGGCTAGCAATACCTCCCTCCGTCCTCCGACTCCATGCAGCGACTGAAGCGATACGCCCAAGGAAGCTGCCCATCGGTGAGGAGGGCGAACTCTAGTAAAGGGCAACCTTGGGGTGCGATTCCCTATCGACATAAACCTTCCCGGATGGCCGGGGTGAAAGTCTGCTCCGGCAGATGGACACGACGGCCTGATGACTCTGCGAGCTGTCTGGCAGCGTGGCGATGTCCGCCGCGTGCGGGCCCTTTAGCTCCCGTCAGTGGGCCGCCAGCCATCCGGGAAGGACATTTTCAACCATCCAATCACCATGAACACCTTCATCTCCACCTTTCGTCCTGCCGCTGGATTCAGCTTTGTGATCCAGGACCACGAAACCGCGCTGCTCTTCCAGCATGGCCGCTACCTCCGCGCTCTCGAGGCGGGAAAGCATCGCCTGTGGACCTCCGGCCATGAGGTGAAGCGCATCGACAACCGCGAGCAGATGCTCCTCGTGCAGGGCCAGGAACTCCTCACCGCCGACCAAGTCGTGCTAAAGGTCTCCGCCGTGGCGACTTTCCGCGTCGCCGATGCTCTCACGATGCATCGCGCCACGCAGGATGCCACCGCCGTGCTTTACAGCGAAGTCCAGCTCGACCTGCGCCAGATCGTGGCTGCGGAGGCCGCCGAAGCCTTCCTCCAGCAGAAAGCCGGACACGGTGCCAAGCTGCTCGACCTCATCGCCGACCGCGCCCAGTCTCTCGGCCTCAAAGTGGACCGCATCGACATCCGCGATGTCATGCTGCCTGCCGATCTGAAGCGCAGCTTCATGTCTGCCCTCCAGCAGCGTCAAGAAGCGCAGGCCGGTCTCGAAAAAGCCCGCGCTGAAACCGCCACCCTCCGCACCCTCGCCAACGCCGCCAAACTCATGCGCGACAATCCCGAACTCCTCCAACTCCGCTACCTGCAAACCCTCCAGGAAGTCGGAACCGGCATGGGAAACACGCTGGTGCTGGGGCTGACTGATTCCGAAAAGCTTAAATGCTCCGCATCCACTTTGAACCAACATTGAAGATACTCACCATGAAAGAACAGACACAAACCATCACCAAAGTTGAAGCAGCACATCGGCAGATAAACGAAGCAATTCGACTTTGGTTCGAAGAGCGTGACGACGTCGCGGTCCTTACGCTTGCTGCCTCAGGACATCAGATCATTGACGATCTAAACAAAGCAGCGGGAGGGGAAGAGCTGCTTTTCGACAGTCCAAGCATCAAGAAACACTTTCATCGTGATTGGCAGGATAGTTTGAAGAAGGCCTGGAACTTCTTCAAACATGCAGACAGAGCTGCCGAGCGTGACCCGAATGCCACACTGGAGTTCGACCCAACCTTGGTCATCGATTTCATCTTATTTTCGACAAAAGGACTTCGTCAACTGGGACGCAGGCACAGCGTGGAAGAAACCATCTTTCGTCTCTGGCTTGGGATCAATCGCCCGGACTGGCTGCAATCACGCGAGCGCTTCAGAATAGACTGCCAACTTGATGAGCAAGATGAGATCAGACTGCGGGCGCTTACCCGCTCAGAATTTTTCGACAGGCATTACACTTCCAACAAGCTTTTAGATTCATGAACTCCCCCTTCCACATCACCGGCGAAGCCGAAGCCATCCTCCCAGCCCGCAACAACGCGGGGAAGCCCATCACCGTCATCGGGACGGAAGCGATCCGTGCCGGCTTTGACCCATCCTGCATTGAGCAGGCGCTCAACTCGCGCTCCGCGCCGGGCGTGACCGATCTCGTGCTCAATCCCGATGCGCACAGCGGTTACGGAGCGCCGGTGGGCTGCGTGATGGTCTCGCCGACGCACATTTATCCAGGACCCGTCGGCGTGGACATCAAATGCTCCATGTCGCTGCTCCAGATGGACATCCCCGCCGATGAAATCATCGACAAAACCATCCGCCGTCGCCTCATCGACGCCATCATCGAGCGCACGCCGACTGGCGCGGGCCGCGGTCAGCGCGAGGCGAAAAAGTCCCGCCGCGTCTCCGCCGATCTCGGCGTGCAGGTTTGCACCGAAGGCGCGAGCCGCAGCGTGTGCGAAGCCCTCGGCATCCCGCCCGAGTGGGCGCAGCGTTGCGAAGACAGCGCCCACCTCGGCCACGATGGAAATGTCTCCACGCTCCACGAGCGCCTCGACAAAATGCGTGCCTTCAACGGCTTCCCCGGCTTTGAAAACAAAATGACCCAGCTCGGCTCCTACGGTGGCGGAAACCACTTCGGTGAGTGCGAGGTCGTGCAGCTCGCCGACGACGCCGAAATGCGCCGCACCGCCGAGGTCTTCGGCCTGCGGGACAATCACGTCGCGTTCCTCAGCCACTGCGGATCTCGCGGGTTTGGAAACATCCTCGCGCAGCGCCAATTCAAGGCCCTGGAAGGCTTCTTCCGCACCTGGGGCCTGCCGTTTCCTGCCGAGGACAAACAGCTCGTCTATGCCCCGCTCGGCACACCCGAGGCCGACGCCTATCTCGATGACATGGCGCTCGGGGCGAACTTCGCCACCGTGAACCACCTGCTCATCAATGCACTCGTGCTTGAAGCCTTCCAAGAAGTGCTTCCCGGCACGAAAGGGCAGCTCGTGTATTTCATCAGCCACAACATCGCACGTCAGGAAGTCGTGAACGACCAACTCGCTTGGGTCCACCGCAAAGGCGCCACGCGAGCCTTCCCCGGCGGCCACCACGCGCTGAAAGACACGCCTTTCGCCGCCACCGGTCACCCGATCCTGCTGCCCGGAAATCCGCGCGATGGCTCCGTCGTCATGGTGGCGAAGCATCCTCTACAACGCCCGCCAATACCCAATCGACGAAGCCCCCAACGCCTACAAAGACTTCAAAGAAGTCCTCCACAGCGTCGAGTCCGCCGGCCTCGCCCAGCAGGTCTGCAAACTCAAAGCCCGCTTCGTCATCAAAGACGCGGCGGAGGCGGATGATTGAACCATTAAACTAAAGCTTATGACAGATGCACCCTTCCTACCATTGCTTGATCGCGAATCCGCCATCTCGTCCCTTCAAAAGTATTCCGTACAGTTGGAGCTACTGGAGGATTTGGTGAATTTCGGATCAGGCCTGATGCCAAGGTTAGTCCCAGATGGGGCAGAGACGCCCACCGATGCGCTTCTGGTTTATCACCTCGTTCGCGAAGTGATTGTCCAAATTGACACTCTACAAATCCTACTAGCCAATGGTTGTGTTCCAGGGGCCGCTTCAGTTTGTAGATCGTTGGTTGAAAAGCATCATTTATGTCTTTGGTCGCTGTCAGCAGATCTTGAAAAGAAGATGCAGCATCTTTTCGTCGGAGGCCTTCGAAGCGAACGCCAAAGATCCAGAGCAGCGTTGTCCGGGCACAAAGAGAATGATGCCCTAGGATTACTCAAACACCAGCTTGCTCAAACACACATCCCACGGCTAGCCGCGCAAAAGGCGCAGGCAATTAATGCTCGACTTAAGCTGCCTGACATAGCTGCGATTGACTCTGCATTCGATAAGTTGGCCGCAAAGGTTGGTTACGACCCTTCCTGGACAGCGGTATATTGTTCGAATCGAGATCAGAATAAGCACAAAGGCTCGGCGAGGCGAATTGCCGAAGAGATTGGCAGGCTTCCAGAATATCAAATCTACTACACCGATTATTCCACTGGCACCCACGGGCAGGACTTGCTGTCAAGTATAGCCATAAGAGACGGCCATATCGACGTTTCGAATATTCGTGACGGGCATGACTTCGAAACAGTCTGTTTTCTAGCCACTAACTCAGCACTCGAACTCTACAAAGCTCTTCTTGAGCACTACTTGCCCGATGAAGTCGGCGCATTTTGTAACAAGGCCATCAAAGACTGGATGCCACGTCGTTTGAGATAGCGACGCCATGTTTTACTCGGCCCGCATTTTCAAAGAGTTTCACCTGCTCGTCCCAAGCCTCGCGAGTCACCGTAGGCTGCTCACGAACCATCCGCGCCAGACGCTCGTGGTCGGCGTGGCAAATCTCTTCAATGCTGGCAAGTCCGGCTGACATGCCCTGAGACTATCTGAACCCTATTTCTTTCGCAATGAGCAAAACCAACACCTCCATCCTCTCCATCTCCGGCGAATCCGGCGGCGGGCAGTTGCTGCGGTCTTCGCTGTCGCTGGCGCTGGTCACGGGGCGGGCGTTTCGGATGACGAACATCCGTGGAAAGCGTCCGAAACCGGGGCTGATGCGTCAGCACCTCACCTGCGTGAAAGCGGCGGCGGAAGTCTGCGGCGCGGAGGTCGAAGGGTCCGATCTCGGCTCCACGGAACTCTTTTTCCAGCCTGGGAAGGTCACGGCGGGCGATTACACCTTCGCCATCGGCTCCGGCGGCAGCACGACGCTGGTTTTGCAGACGCTTTTGCCTGCACTGCTGCATGCCGAGTCCTCCAGCACGCTGCGCATCGAAGGCGGCACGCACAACCCCATGGCTCCGCCGTTCGAGTTCATCGAGCAATGCTTCCTCCCGGTGATCCAGAGCATGGG
>JAGKWZ010000093.1 GCA_021151605.1 Verrucomicrobiaceae bacterium | reverse complement strand
GTGCTGAACCGGGCCCAGGATCAGGCCAGCTACCAAAGCTACGAGAGCATTCCCGGCGCACTGCTGGGCGCCGTGCAGCGGGCCGTGGGCGCCATCGCGGATCAACTGGCGGAGCAGGAGACCGGTGACCATGCGGCCGCAGTGGGGCAGCACGCACTTGCCGACGATGTCTTGCTGGGTTTTTACTGGGAACTGCTGCATTTTCAGGCTCTGGCAAAGGAGACGGGCTGTCAGGTTGGGAGGTCTCTTGTGTCTTGCTTCGCCGAAACCAGTTCAATGGATTAAGTGCGCTTGGCTTTTTCTCCTGGATCTCCTTCGCAGGCTCCAAGGCAGGTTCAGTCGCCTCGGTATTCTGAGTGGATGCCGCTGGCTTCACTTCAGCTTTTTCTTCAACCGCCGCAGGTTGAGTTGTTCCGAACCAGCGATTGAAGAGGGGCTTCCGTGCCTCAGCGGCAGGAATCTGTATTCTCGCTGCCTCCGGCTGCTCAGGCAACTCGAGGACTGGGGCCGTCACGACTGCGGCCTCATTCGCCTTGGCCTCCACCTCAGCGCGAGTTTTAGCCTCTTCCAAAGCAGCCTCTTCAATAGCTGCATCGATTACGGCTTCGTCGGTGGCGGATTTACGTCGGTAGAATGGGTTGAGCCGACTAAAGAACGAACGCTTGCCTTCGTCTGTGGAGACCGCCGTCTCGGGTGCAGTCTCGGCCACGGTGGGGGCCGGATTATCAGGTGCCTGGGGTGCTGCAGGACGAACGACGGCAGGTGGTGCCACGATTTTGGCGACGATCGGCCGAGGCTTGGGGATTTCACTGGCTTTCGCTTGGTAGCGGAAGGTGAGGGCCTCTTCGAGAGCTTTCACGGTTTCCTGTGCGCTAAGCGGTTCGGAGATAGTCGGCCTGGAAAGGCTGGCTAGCTGGAGAGCCCACCATTTGTTCAAGCTGGCAGGGCTGGAGGCAAAAGTGGGAAAAGCCTGATCCAGCAACTCGCGCTCAGGGCGTGGATCACTGGCAAGACTTGCCAAGAAGCGATTCAGCCGGGTGCCGCCCTCGGGCTGCTCAAGCAAAGCTAGAACAAGGGCGCAACAGGAGGTTTGGTAGATGGTCTTGGAAAGAGCGTCCATCTGAGTCGGTGAGGCCTCAATGATCTCTTCGATGCCAAATATTTTGCCTGATTTGAAGATGGCCGCAAAGAGGGCGCTGGGGCGAACTTGTTTGCGATAGTCCAGCGCCTCCATAACCCCTGTGTAAACCCAGTCAGGCAACAGGGTGGTGCGCTTTTCAGGGACTTTCGTTTGCTGACGTAAAATGCGTTCAAATAGCAGTGTGCGGATCAGTTCGGCGCGAAATTCCGCAGGGCGTAGATCTGGACGAAGATTGACCGTGACCTGGAGGTGAAAGCCTACCTGATCGATCTGTGAGAGGCTCATAGTCACCGCTTTATCGGCCTTGCGTGCGGCCTCGCCGGAATTCAGCAGGACAACAATGGGCAAAACCCAGGGCTGTTGATCCTTTAGAAGCGTGCGAAGCTCCTCGTGGATCTCCTCGCAACGGGTGGAGAAAGCACTGCGCAAAGGAAGATCGTTGCCATGCACAATGAACTGCCCGCTATTGCTGGTGGATGGCAGAGCTTTGTTCGAAGTCAGCGGCGTCGCTGGCACTGGAGTGGCAGCTGGGGGTAGATCAGGGATACGCCCCGGAGAAGCTGTTGGGGCAGCTTGCACCTGCCCAGGCATAGGCGGCGTCACAGGAGCAGCCGGAACTGCTGCTGGAGGTGCAGCAGGTGCAGCAGGTGGCTGCTGAGCAGCGGCAAGACCGCAAAGTAGGGTAGCAACGAGGAGGGCATAGCGGCGGGACATGGCGCAGGCAGGACGGATGATCTGAGAAGATGAGAAATATATCAGGGAAAACGAGGGTCGAGTACCAGCTTATCCTGGGCGATGCGGACTTCGTTCATATGGAAAAGGGCCTGGATTTCCTCGTGAAGCGTTCCACTCAGACTCTGCAAAACGGGAGACAGAGGCCGCAGCAAACCGCGCTGCACTCTCAGATGGCCATAGGCACCACCTACTACTTCCACGCGAAAAACCTTTTCAAGCCGTGACACCTTCAGGTCCACAGTTGCTGTACTACGGTGGCCATGCAGGTCCCAAACGAGAGTGACCTCCGCTACCTCGGGCTTTAGATCTACATGCAGGCGCTCGAACTTTACCCAAGGATCCAGCTTCGCGTTCGCTCTGGCCGATAAAACTCGCGCCAGATGGCGATTTAGTTCCCCTTCGCTGATCTCCACCAAGCCGGAGCCTTTGATCACAGCTTGCTTGAGATCATCCACAAGATCGCGCGGCTTGGCATTCCCCTTCAGTTCCTGAGGGGGCTGGATCACACGTGGCCGATGTGCAACCCAAGCAGCACCAGTCAGAGCACTGAGCGTCGCCGTCAGCAAAAGATGGAAGAGAAACCTCACAGGCCGTGATCATGCACCACAGAAGGGCATGGCGGCAAGTGCAATGCTCAAGGAGCAGGACTCGACGCCGGTTTTGCCGGCGCGGGAGCGGGTGTGGGTGCGCTACTGGAGGAGGAACTTGCCGCTGAATCCTGCTTCGCCGCCGCTTTATAGGAGTCGCTGCGGTAGTCGGTGATGTAGAATCCGCTGCCTTTGAAGATAAGGCCGGAACCCAGACCGATGAGACGCTTCACCGGCCCGGCGCAGTTTTCCTGAGGGCAATCGGTCAGGTGCGGGTCCTTCATGGACTGGCGCGCCTCGAACTTGTGTCCGCAGGTCTGGCATTCGTAATCGTAGGTGGGCATGGCTTGATCTGTGAAAAATGGGGGGCGGGAGCTATGCGGGCTACGCCGCCCCGGTGCAAAAGGATTCTCACATCCCGACTCACACCATTTCAGGCACTTCGAAACCGGTGCGGTATTGCCGCTTCAGCAAAGCCAGCGCTTCAGGAGTCGCCGTAGCACCGACGAGCGTCTCGTTTGCTGCATCGATTTCGAGCATCGAACCGACACGGAGTTCGCCAGATTTCAGCGTGATTTCGTTCGCTGCGAGGTGCGCAGGCGTGTCGTCGATCACCTGCTGCCAGGGCTCGAAGTCCGCGAGCTGAGCCTTCGCCTGCTCGTAGTCGCCGCCCTTGCCGAGCTGCCAGCTCATGTTGCCCAGATGGCACCAGGCGCTGGAGTAATGGATCTTTTCGATCTCACCATTCAGGTCCTCCGACTTCCGGCTGCGAATCGCCGCGATGAAGTTCGCCGCGTGTTTCGCACCGCCGTCGCCTTTGAATTTCTGGATCACCTTGCCGTTCAAGTCGTGCGCCGAGCCACCGCCGCGACCTCCAGCGTAGTAGCCGCCTTCACATTCGATCACGAGGAAAGCGCTCGTCCGGCGGCGGAGATAGACATCGGGAGCCTTCATGCCCGTTTTGCGCGGCAGATTGTGCACGTCCATCACCACCGGCACCACGCCCGTGTCAAAATAGACAAAGTGCGTGTTCGGCGTCTCGCCCGCGTCATTCCAGCCAAAGCGCCCACCACCCGCGAGCACACGCTTCGGCAGCGGGATCTTGTCGCGGAAGACCACATTTCTCAGGTCATCGAGGATGTGCGGGCCCCAGTTGCCCAGCTCGCCGTTGCCGGTGTTCCAGTTCCAGTGCCAGTCATAGTGGAATTTGTTCCGCAGAATCGGGATATCCTGCGCAGGGCCCAGCCAGAGATTGTAGTCCACCGTTGTCGGCGGCGTGATCGGCGTCTCGCGTTTGCCGATGGTCGCCCGCATCCCGTAATGATTGCAGCGCACATATTTCATCTTCCCGAGCGCGCCGGAGTCCAGGTAGGCCTTCAGTTCGAGGTGAAAAGGATCACTCCGCTGCTGAGTTCCTCCCTGGACGATGCGATTGTATTTCCGCGCCGCCTTCACGAGCTGGCGACCTTCCCAAATGTTGTGGGACACCGGCTTCTCCACATACACATCTTTCCCCGCCTGGATGGCCCAAATCGAGGCCAGCACATGCCAGTGATTGCCGGTCGAGACGACCACCGCGTCGATCGTCGGATCTTCCATCACCTTGCGCAGATCCTGCGTCGTCTTCGCGTTTGGATAGACCTTCTTCGCCTTGTCCAAAGCCACCGTGTCCGCATCACAGAGGTAGGCGATCTCCACGCCCGGCACTTTTGCCATGCGGCTCGCATTCCCCATCCCCTGCCCTCCCAGACCGATGCTGGCGATGCGGATCTTGTCATTCGCCCCCAGCACGCGGGAGGCGGAAAGGGCGGTGGTGGCGAGCGCAGTGCTGCGCATGAAGGAGCGACGTGTCGAGGTGGTCATCATAAAAGCGTATCAGATTGGGCCAGACCAAACGACTCGTCACCTGGAAAGCTGTCATCCACGTTTAAGGCGCGAGATTGATCTCCACCCTGAAGAACTTCGGCACCGCCCCACCCGCCAGACTCGCGGGGTAAGGCACGCAGAGCAGCTCATACGAGCCATTATCAGCCACCACCGTGTGCGCGCCGCTGGCCTCCCAGAGATTCAAATTGGCGCTGAAGCTCGGCACATAGGACAACCCAGCAGTGGCATAGTCCTTGCGACGAATGAACAAGGCGCAGGGGCTGCCATTCTCCAGAGTGATCATCGGTCCCCCAGTCGTCGTGATCGAGGCACCGCCCGCGAGTGTTCCACCATATCTGAGTGAACCCGCGCCTGAACCTGAATTCGTGGCACTGGTGCCCATCGCATACTCGCAGAGATTGCAGACACCATCGTGGTCGTAGTCGGCCAGATCCGCCGTGTCACCGGCATTGCTCGTCGTGCCAAATTGAGCCAGTCGCCAGTCCTGGACGGCGGTGAGCGTGGCAAACTCCTGATCGGCGCTGTAGGTGGTGCCAGTCACATTCGTCGCTTTGACTCGAACATGATACGTCGTGCCAGGGCTCAGTCCCAGAAGGTTAAATGGAATGAAGTTGCTGTAGCTGTCCCCATAAAAGATGGCGGGTACTGAAGCGGCATAAATGGTCTGCCCATAGCTGGTCGTCAGGCCGAATTCGAAATCGACTGACGTGCTCAACCCGCTATTTCCCACCGTGGATTGTAGATAAGCGCTCGAGGCCGTAATGGATGAGACTTGGACAGGCGTCACCGTCGGAGCCGGCAGACCGCTGACAAAGCTGTTATCAGCCCCTGTCGTCGTGCCGCTCGAGTTCGTCGCCACCACGCGGAAGTGGTAAATCGTGTTCGGCGTCAGCCCGGTGATGCTGCGGTTCACCAACTGCGCAGACACGCCATTGTTGGGAGAAAGCGTGATCGCCGCTGTGCTCCCGTAGCTCGTGGTCGTGCCGTATTCGAAGAGCGCCGTCGTCGCGAGTCCGTTCGGGTTCACACTGGCACCCAGCGTGGCACTGCTTCCCGTGATGGAACTAGCAGAGCCCGTGCTCACAATCGGAGGCGCTGAGACAGTGCTGGAAAGCGTGAAATCATTCCCCGTGCCGCCCACATAACTCGCCGTGAGCGACACGCCATTAAAGACGATCACACCGCCCTCCGCCACCCCGGCAAAGGTTCCCTGAATCGCGTCCGCGCCGTCATTGTCGATGAGGGTAAACGTCTGCCCCACGGCAGGAGTGGCTGCATTCGTCGAGGTCGCCGGAGCCAGGTGCAAAGAGGCTCCGTTGAGGTTGATCGTGCCCGTGACCGTCAGCTTTGTCGATGTCGTGGATGTTGGGAAACCCGTCACCACACCGCAGCTTGAGTTAAGCACCAGATTCTCAGCCTTCGTCGTCGCCGTGGAGCTGGACCAAGCATCAATAAGGACATCGCCAGCCAAGCCCTGGCCATTCACCGCTCCGATGCCCCCTGCGCAAACATTTCCAGAAAAACTCACCGCACCACCGAGCTGTAGTTTTGCGCCAGCACGCACAAAGACCGCCGCACCGAGCCCTGCGCCACCGCCGCCACTGCTTGTGCCGGAAGCAGCACCCGCTCCGAAGCCACCCTTACCATTGATAAAGCCACCACCGCCACCGCCGCCGAAGCCACCCGATCCACCCCGGCTATCGCCAAAGTAAGGAGTGCTGGTGTTGATGCCGCTGCCGCCACCACCGCCGAAGCCTCCCGATCCGCCATAGCCCGTCGTGCCACCGCTGCCGATGCCAGAAGCTCCGCCACCACCGCCAAACCCACCCGATCCACCCGATCGGAAACTGAAACCACCGCCACCGCTGCCAGAAAAATTGCCGCCACCGCTGCCACCGCCTCCGCCGCTCACACCGCCGCCACCACCACCGGCGTCATTCGCACCGAAGGAAAAGCCACCACCAAAGATTCCATTATCCCGGCCCCACCCACCTGTGGAGGCTCCCACCAGACCACCAGCTCCAGGAGCCTGCGTCTGATTGCTCGGAAGAGCATATCCACCGTTCGCACCCAGTCCGAAACCACCGCCGCCGCCGACAGCAGCGCCGCCGTTGCCGCCCATGCCGCCGCCTCCACCGTCAGAGCCAGAACCCGTTGAGCCGCCGACAGCACGATTGTTGCTAAAGCTCACGTCATTCAGCACCAGCGTGCCCGCATTCACAAACACCGCGCCTCCCAAACCGGCACCGCCACCAGCACCTCCACCGCCCGCACCACCGCGCGCATTGCCGTTCGCCAAAGTCAGGTGACTCAGCGTAAAGACAGCACTCGGAGTCGCCGTGCCGATATCCGAACTCACCCCCACAAACAGCAGGCGATCCCCAGTCGCGTTACTCGTCGATCCACCACTGATCGTGATGTTCCCCTGCCCTCCATTCCCGCCGTCGATGCTGATCCCGTTCGGATTTCTCAGCACCGGCAGCATCCGCGTGCCCACGCCATTCGACGTCAGCGTGATCGTACCTCCACCAGCGATGTTAAAAACAACGTTCGATGCCGCCGCGTCCGCATTCGCCGCCAGAATAGCCCCGCGCAGCGTGCCATCATTCGCAACAGCGGTTGGCGCGTCCGTAAGGCTGGTCACGGTAAAAGTAGCCGCAAGGCCAAAGCCTGTACTGGCAGCGATGATGCCCCCCACAAGCACCCAAAAAGGAATGATCACATATTTCATGGCATATAGATTGGCTGACTCGGCACGAAGCACTCCGGGGGGAAGAGTGTAACGAACATGAACTTTGTCAGAAAGACCTGGTATCTGACAAGAAAACTTTAAAAAGAAGCAGCGGGCGCTCCACCCACCCCGCCAGACCGCCGCTTGCATCCCCGGCGCTTGCCCTTATTCTCGCGCCCCCAAAACCAAAAACATGAATCAACTCGATCAGCTCAAGCAGCACACCGTCGTCGTCGCAGACACCGGCGACTTCGAGGCCATGAAGGCCTACAAACCCCAGGACGCCACCACGAATCCGTCCCTCATCCTCCAGGCCTCCCAAAAGGCGGAGTATAAATCCCTGGTCGATCAGGCCATCGCCGAGCACAAAGGCGGCTCTCTTTCCGGCGCAGCCAAAGTCGAGGCCGTCATGGACCGCATCCTCATCCTCTTCGGTCTCGAAATCCTCAAGATCGTCCCCGGCCGCGTCTCCACCGAGGTGGACGCCCGCCTCTCCTTCGACACCCAGGGCAATGTGGACAAAGCCCGCCAGCTCATCGCCGCGTATGAAGCCGCTGGCATCGGCCGCGAGCGCGTGCTCATCAAGATCGCCTCCACCTGGGAAGGCATCAAAGCCGCCGAGATCCTTCAGAAAGAAGGCATCAACTGCAACTTGACCCTCCTCTTCAGCCTCGCCCAGGCCGTCGCCTGCGCTGAGGGCGGCATCAAGCTGATCTCCCCCTTCGTCGGTCGCATCCTCGACTGGCACAAGAAGAGCACCGGCAAAGACTACACCGCCACCGAAGACCCCGGCGTGCAGTCCGTGACCCAAATCTACAACTACTACAAGCACTTCGGCTACAAGACCGAAGTCATGGGCGCCAGCTTCCGCAACAAAGGTGAAATCACCGAACTCGCCGGCTGCGACCTCCTCACCATCTCCCCCGGCCTCCTTGGCGAGCTTCAGGCTTCTGAAGACACGCTTGTGGAGAAGCTCGACGCCACCGCCGCCCAGTCCCTGAAGATCGAACGCATCGGCAGCGACGAAAAAACCTTCCGCTGGCTCTTCAACGAAGACGCCATGGCTACCGAAAAGACCGCCGAAGGCATCCGCAACTTTGGCAAAGACATCGTGAAGCTCGAAAAGCTCATCGAAGCCGGTCTATAAAACTACCACGAGCTAGCCAGCTCGTGCCTCCTGCACAATCAAAGGCGCGATCTCTCAGGAGATCGCGCCTCTTTTTTCGGGATAACTCTAGGTCGCCAAATCAAGCGCCGCGATACTCACGGCGTTCACGTTCGTCACTTTCGCGACCGCGTGGCTGGGCTGGCCCTTCAGGGCGGCGTTCGTCCAAATGTGGACGCTGCTCATGATGGCGGCCTCCTTCAGGGCGAGGGCCGTCTTCACGTCAGCCACGCTGCATGAGAGGCGGACCTTGGCGGCCTGGGCCTTCCACACGGGGATGCTGGTCAGGGCGACGCTCTGGGCCGCGATTCAATTAATCGCGTCGATCCGCGAACACACGCAGCAGCCTGCCGCTGCGCTCGGTCTTCCCTAGGCGCGGATTCAGCAAAGGCGTTCCTTTTTCCAGCACGCCCTTATAGACGCGCACATAAACCAGCCTCCCCGCCTGGGGATGGCGCACGATTTTAAAAGCCAGCGCTGCGAGCGGAGCCTCGATGGCCTGAACGCGCGGCACCTCGGCAGGCGCGGGTAGGAAGGCCACGATGGCATCCACCAGCGATTGCGCGCCGATGTGGCGATACGCACTGCCGCCGATCACGGGCACGAAACGGCCCGCGATGGTCTGTCGTCGCACCGCTGCTCTCAGCACCGCAGCGCTCACGGGCATGGCTTCGATCCAGAGCCCAGCGCTCTCGTCATCAAGACTCGCCAGCGCCTGGATCAAATCACGACGCGCTTCCGCCACCGCATTCCCCCAGTCCTCAGGGATGGCTTCCACGGTTAATCCGGGGGCATTAGCGCACACGCGCAGTGCCCGTTCGTCGATGATGTCGAGCTCGCCGCAGAGCGCGGATTCCGCGCCCCAGGGCACCAGCACAATGCGCCCAGCTTGGTGCGCAGCTCCACCACCACGCGGGGGAAGTCCGCGCCGAGGCGATCCATCTTATTGATTATCGCCAATCGCAGCACTCGATAGCGATCCGCTTGCCGCCAGACGGTTTCGCTTTGTTGCTGCACACCGCTGCGCGTACTCGATGGCGCTGTCGCCGTGTTTTGCGGTGTCGGTGAGCGCTCGACCTCAGCGGTAAAATCGACATGGCCCGGCGTGTCGATAATGTTGAGCCGATGCGGCTGTCCGGCGAATAAACGCCCCAGTCCCTCGACGTGGCTTTGCGTCCAGGCACAAGGAGCAGCCGCCGAGGAGATGGTGATCCTCTTGTCGCGTTCGATGTCCGAGAAGTCGGTGGCGGTATTGCCGTCATGCACGTCTCAGCACGCATGGATGGCCACTGCGTAGAAGAGAATGCGTTCTGTGAGCGTGGTCTTGCCAGCTTCAATATGTGCCGCGATGCCAATGTTTCGGATGCGGCCAGAGTCAGTCAGATTGAGTTTCATAGTGATGTCAGCTGTTCCTTGCGAACGTGCTGCTCCCCGGAGCTGAAAATGAAAAGGCCCTGATGCGACTGGCGGCATCAGGGCTCCCGGGGATAGCAGCAAAATCTGACTGGAGTCTTTATGACAATGTCATCCCGAGCCCTGGCCGAAGCAGGGCTGAAGAAACTATTTTGAGGATGCGTGGGATCACTATCACGCACCTTCAATCCTTGGCCGTGCGCTGAAAGTCAATCTTTGCTCTAACCAAAGCCACCTTCATCCGTTCAGCATGTCCTCCGCCATGGGTGCCTCACACGATCAGTTCATCAAATACCCGCGCACCCCGCACCTCTTTGGTTCGAAGGGCACGGACGATGATCGGCACATCGGGCCGAAGGATTCGGCGAAGTTCATCGCCGATCCATCGCTGATCGCGGAGGAGAAGCTCGATGGCACGAATGTGGGCATTCATTTCACCAGGAATGGCCGCATGGTGCTGCAATGTCGCGGTCATGAAATCACGGAGGGCATGCATCCGCAGTATGATCTCTTCAAGCAATGGACCGCCGTGAAGCGACCTACGCTGGAGGCGATGTTAACGGACCGCTTCATCCTCTTCGGCGAGTGGTTGTATGCGAAGCACAGCGTCTTTTATCGGGCGCTGCCGCACTACTTTTTCGAGTTCGACATCTATGACAAGGAAGAGGGCTGCTTCCTCTCCTTGGATCGTCGGCTGGTGATGCTCGATGGCACAGGCATTCACACGGTGCCTGTCGTCCACACAGGCTCGGCGAAGCATGAGCGCTTGCTCGAATGCATTACCGAGTCGGCTTTCGACTCTGTCTTCGACAATCCACTCACAGGCGAAATCGATGCGCGCATGGAGGGCCTGTATTTGCGGATCGAGGCTGATGGCAAGGCGACAGGACGCGCAAAGATGGTGCGCCCTGAATTCGTCGAGCGGGTGAAACTCAGTGAGCACTGGCAGCACCAGCAGATGATCCCCAACCAGCTCAGCGAGGGAGCCGACATCTGGTCATGAAAACCTGGGCTGACATGCTGAAGGCCACGGATGCTGCCATTCTCGACTGGGCTGCGAGACAGCCATGGTCGGAGCCGATGCGCCGATGCATGCAGGATGCCGAGTGGCATGCCGAGGGTGATGTGTGGACGCATACCGGCATGGTTTTCGACGAGGTTGCTCGGTTGACCGAGTATCCGACGCTGAGCCGCACTGAGCAGATCACTCTACTCTTCGTCGCCCTGTTGCATGACGCGGGAAAGCCCGCCACGAGCATAATCGATCCTGAAACAGGCCGCACGCGCTCGCCGAAGCACTCCCTCGTCGGCGCGACGATGGCTCGGCAGATTTTGCGCGATCTCGGCTGCGATCTGTCCACACGGGAGCACATCGTGAATCTCGTGCGCTACCACGGCAGACCGCCCTACCTGCTGGAGGCACGTGATCCTGAGCGCGAGGTCATCCGCCTCTCCTGGCTGCTTTCGAACCGGCTACTCTACCTCTTCGCGCTCGCTGACACGCGTGGACGTCATGCTGAGGAAATGTCGCGCCCCGAAGACACGCTGCATCTGTGGCGTGACACTGCCGAGGACCACGGCTGCTTCACCTGTCGTTACGCCTTTGCCAACGACCAAGCGCGGTTCCTCTACTTCCGCGACGAGCTGACCAGCCTGCATTACACGCCGCATCTGGACTACCGATGTACGCTGACGATGCTAAGCGCCCTGCCCGGTGCTGGCAAGGACACTTGGCTCGCCCGCGAGCGTCCTGGCCTGCCCATCGTCTCGCTGGATGCCGTGCGCGAAGAACTCGATGTCGATGCCGCCGACAACCAGGGCACCGTGATCCAAACCGCCCGCGAGCAGTGTCGAGAGCATCTCCGAGCCCATCGCGACTTCGCCTTCAATGCCACGAATCTCATCGCCCAACTCCGCAAACGCTGGATCGACCTCTTTGCCGACTACGGTGCCCGCATCGAGATCATCTACCTGGAGCCGCCACTGGCCGTGATCCTGCGACAGAACAAGGAACGCCAAGCATCCGTGCCTGAGAGCGTGATCCGCCGACTCAGTGATAAAGTCGAGATTCCGACCTTGGCGGAGGCGCATCATGTCTCCCTGGTTGTTCCCGACTGAAAAAATGCCACCCTCTATTATGCGCCACCTCCTCACCTCGCTTTTCTTCACCGCGATCCTCCACGCCGCTGAGAAACCCGCTCCGATCCCGGGACTGAAACAGGACATCGAGTTTGCCAAGGTGGGGGATGTCTCGCTGAGGCTAGATGCTTTCGTTCCCGAAGGTGAGGGGTCGTTCGCGACGTGCATTTTGGTGCATGGCGGTGGGTTCACGAAGGGGGACAAGCAGACCTTCATCACGCCGCTGTTTGAGCCGCTGGCGAAGGCGGGCTTCACGTGGTTCACGATCAATTATCGGCTCGCACCGCAGCATCAGTGGCCGGCGTGTGCGGAGGATGTGGCCTCGGCAGTCAAGTGGGTGAAGGCTCATGCGGCGGAGTACAAGGTGGACGTGAACCGCATCGCGTTCATCGGTGAGTCGGCGGGCGGGCATCTCGTGTCATGGGCAGGAGTTACTGGCGAAGGCGAGACGCGGGTGGCGGCGGTGGTGCCGTTTTATGCGCCGCATGATCTGGTTGTGCAGGTGAAGAAGCGCGGGGCGCTCGGCGGGCTGGCGGGTTTGATTGGCAAGGAGGAGCTGAATGACGCGACCTGGCAGAAGCTGGCGGACATCTCGCCACTCAATTTCATCAAGTCTGGACTGCCGCCCTTTCTCCAGATCCATGGGGATTCGGATGCCACGGTGCCCTATTCTCAAAGCGTGAACTTCGAGGCGAAGATGAAAGCCATGGGCAACGTGTGCGAGACGATTACCATCCCTGGAGGTGCCCACGGCATGGGAGGCTGGGCAAAGCTGAACTCAGACTACGCAGAGCAGATGATCGCGTGGCTGAAGAAGACGCTGAAGTAAGTAGCAGTTCAAAGCTCTCGTTCTGGTCCTTTGCCTCGTGGCTTCAGGGTTTGCCCAGGATCCATCCTGAAATCTCGCTGCTGTTTGAGCTGGAAGGCAGTATGGGGGCTGAGGTGACTTCGAAATCTCAACTTGGACCAACTGCTATTTTCTTTGTCTAACATTGTGAGGTTGCACTGGTCTTGATACTGAGGCTGTTTCTCATTCCAATAATGACCAACGGCCCAGCCCAAGCAGAGTCTATCATTCTTGACGAGGCGTGCAGGTCTGGACCTGAGCTGATTCTCGCCACGAAACCCTACGCCGTGGACAGCAGTCTACGGAGCTGGTGGGTAGTCCTCTCTACGACTACGCTTCTGGTGGCAGTCGTTGCGGGCACTTTGTTTGCCCCGCATTGGACGCTGAAACTTGGATGCAGTGTGCTTTCCGGGCTGCTGCTGCTGCGCTTGTTTGTGATTTATCATGACCAGCAGCACCACGCGATCCTGCCAAAGTCGAAGGCGGCGGAGTGGTTTATGCGTGGGTTCGGCATCCTCTCGCTGAGCCCGAGCAGTATCTGGCGTGCCTCACACAATCATCATCACAACCACAACTCCAAGATCAAGGGGTCTCACATCGGCTCCTTCCCGATCATGACGCGGGAGCACTTTGAAAAAGCGCGGAAGTCTGCCCGCTGGCTATATCTTTTCATGCGTCATCCGCTGACGATTCTCTTCGGCTACCTGACTATCTTCCTGCACGGTATGTGCCTTCGGCCTTTTGTCACGAAGCTGCGCGAGCACTGGGACTGCCTGATCGCTGTCGTGATTCATTTTGGCATCGCGGCCTGGCTTCTCGTGTCCTTTGGCTGGCAGGCTTGGCTGCTGACACAGGTGATCCCGCATTTCATTGCCAGCGCCATAGGTTCCTACCTGTTCTATGCGCAGCATAATTTCCCCGACGTGTCCTTTTACGATAAGTCGGGCTGGACCTATGACCGCGCGGCGCTGGAGTCCTCCAGCTACATGAAAATGGGGCCCCTGATGTCATGGTTCTCTGCGAACATCGGCTATCATCACATCCATCATCTAAATGCGCGCATTCCCTTTTATCGCCTGCCCGAGGTGCTTGAGGCCATTCCAGAGTTGCGCCAGCCGAAGGTTACGTCGCTCAGCCCCTTGGAAATCTACCGCTGCCTGCGCCTAAAGGTCTGGGATGTGCAGCAGCAAAAGATGGTGGCGCTGGATGGCTCGGTGAAGTGAGCCTCTGGCGAGAGAACTTCTTGCCAAAAACCCCACGCGGCGTCGTATGATGGCTCCCCCTGCCATTTTATGACTCTGCGTCTTCTTTTCTCTCTGCCGCTCATGGGCACTCTCGCGCTGGCCTCTCAGCCGAAATCCACGGCTGATCTGCCTGATCCGAATCCAGAAGTGCAAAAGGCGGGCTTCGTGGTTCCGGAGGACATCGAGATCTCTCTCTGGGCGCAGGAGCCGATGATCGCCAAGCCGGTGCAGATGAACTGGGACGCTCAGGGCAGGCTCTGGGTCGTCAGCAGCACCACGTATCCGCAGATCAAGCCGGGCGATGGCACGAAGGATCAGGTCATCGTACTGGAAGACACGGACAAAGATGGCAAGGCGGACAAATCGACCGTGTTTGCCGAAAACCTGCACATCCCCACGGCGGTTATCCCGGGCGATGGCGGTGCGTATGTGGCAAACTCCACGGAGGTGCTTTTTCTGAAGGACACGAATGGCGATCTGAAGGCCGACGAGCGCACCATCGTGCTCAGCGGCTTTGGCACGGAGGACACGCATCATTTGCTGCACACCATGCGCCACACGCCGGAAGGGCTGCTTTCCTTCCTCCAGTCCATCTACATTCACAGCCACATCGAGACACCGCATGGCGTGCGTCGGCTCATGGGCGGCGGCGTGTGGGAGTTCCGCCCGGAGACACGGCGGCTGGAGATCGTGAGCAAAGGCCTCGTCAATCCCTGGGGCTATGAGTTTGACCGCTGGGGCCAGTCCTTTGCCACCGATGGCGCAGGCGGTGAGGGCCTGAACCCGATCTTCCTCGGCAGCGTTTATCTCACCTCGCCAGGCGCAAAGCGCATCCTGCACGGACTCAGTCCCGGCCAACCGAAGCAGTGCGGCCTGGAATACATCGACGATCCACATTGGCCCGCTGACTGGCAGGGCACCTGGGTCACGAATGACTTCCGTGGCAACCGCACGAATCGCTTCCGCGTGACGCCGAATGGCAGCAGCTACCTGGCGAAGCAGGAGCCCGATGTGCTGGCCTCGAATCACCGCGCTTTCCGTCCTATCGATATCCGCACCGGCCCTGATGGCGCGCTTTACATCGCCGATTGGTACAACCCGATCATCCAGCACGGTGAGGTCGATTTCCGCGATCCACGTCGTGACCAGGTCCATGGTCGCATCTGGCGCCTGACGGCGAAAGGTCGCCCGCTGAGCGAGATGCCGAAAATTGTCGGCACGCCGGTGCCCGAATTGCTGGAGATGCTGAAGGCGGATCGCAAATGGACGCGTCATTTTGCCAAACAAGAACTGCGTGCCCGCGGTGCCGATCAGGTTATCACACCGCTGAAAGCCTGGGTCGAAGCACTCGACAAAGCCGACAAGAACTACTGGCACCACATGCTTGAAGCAGCCTGGGTACGCGAGTGCGTGAACAAGTTCTCCGCGAAGCTCTGGCGGGAACTCGCCGCCAGCCCTGAGGCAGGCGCACGTGCTGCCGCATATCGACTGCTGACCCATCGCTGGCGCGAGCTGCCAGACGCAATGGACGTGCTTGCAAAGGGCATCACCGATGAGAACGCGCAGGTGCGCCTTTGGGCTCTGGGCGCGCTTTCTGAAGTGCGTCAGCCGAAGTCCTTCGAAGTGGCGCTGCGTGCGCTCGACAAGCCGATGGATGAATCGCTCGACTTCCTGCTGGAGCTGATCGCTCGCGAACAAACAGACGTGTGGCTGCCCTTGGTTTTGAAGGGTGATTTGAAGCTGAACGACAATCCGAAGCACCTCGTTTACGCCATGAAAGCCACCGGCCGCAGCGAGGCTCTGAAGCCTCTGCTGGTCTCCCTTAAAGCAGGCAAACTCGCCGCAGATGACGCCGCTGCCGTGCTCGCCATGGCGGGTGATGCGGCTGATGCCGCGCAGGTGCTGGAGATCAGCGCCCTGGTGAATGATCCGGCGATGAGCGCACAGGTGGTGGGCTTGATGGATGCGCTGGTAAAGGCGGGCATGACACGCGGGGTGAGACCGGAAGGTGCGCAGGCACTCGTGCAGGCATGGCTGGCGAGTCCGAGGGCAGAGATCGTGCATCGCGCCACGCTTTTGGCCGGCGCTTGGAAGATCGAACCCGCTCGTGCGACGCTCGAAACGATCCTGACGGCCGCAGACACGCAGACAGCGATCCGCGATGGCGCGGTGCAGGGTCTGGCGAAGCTCGGCGGGGTGAAGTCACGCGACTTCTTCGACAAGATCTTCCGCGAGAAGGCTGAGCTTCGAGGCCTCGCGGTGCAGGGCTTGACCGACACAGGACCGCAGATGGCAGCGATGCGCGCGGTGGAGTTTCTCGCCACGGCGAAGACCACCGCAGAGGCGGCACCGATCCTCACGGCCTTCCTAAAAAACAAGCAACTGCCCGGTGTGCTGGCGAAGGAACTTAGTGGCAAGAAGATCCCTGATTTCATTGCCGTGGAAGGCATCCGCATGGTGTCCACACGCGGCATCAAAGGCCCCCTCGAAGACGCACTGCGCGCCGCTGGTGGTGTGAAGCAGATGAACCAAACTCTCACGCCAGAGCAGATGACAGCGATGGTCGAGAAGGTGAAGGCTCAGGGCGATCCAGCCCGCGGTGAGGCCATCTACCGCCGCCAGCAGCTCCTTTGCCAGAGCTGCCACGCCATCGGTGATGCAGGCGGCGTCCTCGGACCAAACTTGGTCAGCATCGGCGGCAGTGCGCCGGTGGATTACCTAATCGAAAGCCTCCTGGAGCCCTCCAAGAAAATCAAAGAGGGCTACCACATGATCATCATCACTACCAAAGACGGCAAAGTCTTCGCCGGTGGCCTCGTGCAGGATGGTGGTGACGAAGTCATCATCCGCGATCCAGCGAATCAGCTTCAGAAGATCCCGAAAGCGCAGATCGCGAACCGCCAGATGAGCCCCGCCAGCATGATGCCCGCCGGTTTGACGGCGAGCCTGCGAGAGGACGAGTTCGTCGATCTCGTGCGTTTCCTGTCCGAGCTTGGTCGTGAAGGAGCCTACAAAATCGCCCCCAACCGCTACGTCCGCACCTGGAAGGTCATGGGCACCATGGAAAAAGACGTCATTGACCACGTCCGACACGTCGGCCTCCACGCCCTGCATGAGAAGGAAGGCAAATACCCGTGGGAACTCCGTCTCTCCCAGGTCAGTGGGGCCCTCCCACTGAGCGAGGTTCAGGAAGCAAAAATGTATCCCTGGTTCCCAAAAATCGCCAAAATGTCCCTCAAGCTCGAAGCGGCTGGCAAAGTGAAGCTCGGCCTCAACGCCGCGAAGCACGTCACCGTCGTCGTCGCAGACAAAGCCCTCCCCGAAACCACTCCCGAGCTCACCCTGGACCTCCCGGCCGGGATCACCCCCATCACCTTTGTCATCGCCCGCGAAGCCACCGACATGCCAAACCTCCGCGTCGAAATTTTGGAAGGAGCCGCGCAGGTGGTGGTGGAGTAAGCTGAATTGCCGCTCGGCCATCTAACGTCATGATCCTTCGTTGGCCAAAGTTGACGATGAGTAAGGTCGTGGTCATTGGCGGGTTTCTGGTGCTTGGTTTGTTAATTCTACCGACACAAATCAAATTCCTTGGGCCCCCTTGGGAGACAGTGGTTCAGTCAGTCACCAAAGACCTCCAAGTGGCGCTGGGACATTTCAAAGTAGAGTATAACAGGTTGCCAGTAATACCTGACGAGCAGCAGACGCTTCGTTCCGATGGCTTGCTGCTCCTTTCACTTCTTGGTGAAGTCTCTGAATCCGATCCACGAGGCATCAAGTTCATCGACTTTAACCCAGCAAAAGACGGACGTTGGGGACTGACGAACCTGGGAAAAGGCAATAAGCCAACCCAAGACACGGCATTGGTCGATCACTGGGGAGAGCGGTATTACATCATCATCGAATCCACCGATGACGGACTCATCCCCAACCCGGAGTACCAGGGAGGAGCGAATGCCAGCCTATGGCACAAACCGCCACCAAATATCCGAGCAAGCACGTTGATCTATTCCGCAGGCCCAGACCATGATCCAAACACCTGGGATGATAATGTACGCAGTTGGCGGAGGGATGGAGACAGCTAGTCGGCGAAAGAAGAGCGGTGCAAATCCTCCACCTCACGAGACATTCAGCCAGACCTGCTGCGCAACAGGTCTGCGTTCTTGCCACCCGGCCCTCAATACTCAAACGCATACGGGTCATCGTAGCCGGGATGCCAAGCTGGTGGCTGGTAGTAGGCAGGCTGGGCGCAGCGTGGCTGGCGGTTGGTCATGGTGGTGGAATCGAGGTCGGCTTCAGACGCTGAGGAGCGCCGATCATTCGAAAAAGAATTCATGCTCCGCCAGCCCTAGGAAAAATGAATCACAGGCTTGCCTGTGTGGCCCATCTCCTGCTTGGATGATTGCTCCATGAAAAACCTGCTGCTTTTCCTCCTGGCCCGGCGATGCAGGCCCAGAGCTTCCGCGTGCCGCCAGAACTGAAGGCCAAGTTCCCGGACCTGACGATCGACCCCAAGGTGGCGACGAAGCGGAATCAGGATACTAATAAGTCGTCTTGCATGCAGACAATGACCATCACTCCGCAGCTCAATGTGAACAGTGCTTCCCTGCTGAAAGCCGAGGCCATGAAGGCCACGATGATCGTCATCGTCATGGACACTCGGGCGAAGTATGTGGATCGCCAAGAAGTTTATAAAGTTCTCTCAGCGGAGACCATCGAGATCCCAGCTGTGGAGCGTGGCTCACGCCGATTCTTTGAGTTCGCTTCCTCAACGACACGCTTCGATTCGTGGCGGGATGCCAGTAATGTGGGTGGGATGGTCTATAAATGGTTCATCTTTGGCCTGCGGGAGGCATCGACAGGAAAGATCCCGCTTTCCACACCACCTTCCGCTGAGGGTGATATCTTCCGACCAGCGAGATGAAGTGGCTCGCCAGCGGGACGCAGAGTCTCATCCAGTTCTGCATCGCTGGCGTGGCCGCTCTGGTGGCCGTTTGGGCGGGCTGGCGTGGCTGGAAAGCTCGCCAAACCTGGAAGGCGGCGGGCAACTGAGGTCGATAGCACCACCAAGAACCTGATGCTGTGCTGCTCGATCACGGGTTGGCCCCTTACTTCGCACCAAGCTGCACACTCTTTTCCGTCGCCTTGCGCACCGCCTGGATCAGAGCGTTGCGCAGGCCATGAGCTTCGAGCTGCTCCAGCCCGGCGATCGTGGTGCCGCCGGGGCTGGTGACTTCATCGCGCAGGGCTGCGGGATGCTTGCCCGTATCCAGCACCATCTTTGCCGCGCCAGCCACGGTTTGAGCGGCCAAAGTCAGCGCCGTCGCACGTGGTAGGCCCATGAGCACGCCGCCATCCGCCAGCGCCTCGATCACGGTGTAAACATACGCCGGACCGCTGCCGCTGAGGCCAGTCACGGCATCGAGCAGCTTTTCAGAAACCTCATCCGCCGTGCCCACGGCACCGAGGATCTTCTTTGCCAGTGCCGCATCGTCGCTGGTGGCCGTCGCGCCTTTGGAGAAAGCCGCCGCACCTGTGGCTACGAGCGCAGGAGTGTTTGGCATCGAGCGAATGACACGCTGCTTGGTTCCGAGCCAGCTTTCCAGATCCGCCACCTTCAGTCCGGCGGCGATGCTGAGATAGAGGCGGCTGCCTTTCACCTTCGACAGCTCTTTGCAAAGCGCCTGCATATCCCCAGGCTTCACCGCCAGCAGGACCACGTCCGATGCCGCCGCGACTTGCGCAGGCGTGCCGGTCGTCACAGAGCAGGTGAGACCCTTCTTCAAAGCCTCGACAGCCGCGGGCACCACATCGCTCAGCGCCACGGCGAGCTCCTTTTTGCCCAACGCCTTTTCCACGCCGCGCAACAGCGCGCCGCCCATCTTTCCGCAACCAATGAGTCCGAGTTTCAGCATAGTCCGCCGATGGTGGCGGGTCCGAGCCGGGCTTGCAAGACTGCTTTGGAGGTCGCGGCCCTTTGATACAGGATTTACAAGATGACAGGATTTCTTCTCCTGCTGGTTTGAATCCTGTTCATTCTGTCGCCCTGTGAATCCTGTCGAAAAAAGCCCCGAAAGCCCCTGGCGCATCGCCACCGACACTGGCGGCACCTTTACCGACTGCCACGCCCTTGATCCCGAAGGTCGGGAAAGCCGCTGCAAGGTGCTTTCCACCGGCTGCTTGAGAGCGGTGGTCGGTGATGATGGCCAGCTGAAAGGTCTGCCACCTCTTCCCGAAGGCTTTTTGATCGGATTTCAGGTTCGGGCCGTCACGGAGGAAAAGCTCCACCTCGTCAGCGATGAGTCGATTTTCCGAAACTGGGCTCCTGGAACTCTCCTCGAACTCACGACGGGTGAAGAAGCTCCCGTGCTCGGTGCCCGCATCCTCACGAACACACCTCCGGGAAAAGCTTTTCCGCCGCTGCGACTCCGCATCGCCACGACACGAGCGACGAACGCGCTGCTGGAGCGCAAAGGAGGCCGCATCGCCCTCTTCATCACGAAGGGCTTCGGCGATCTGCTCAGCATCGGCGATCAACGCCGCAGCGACCTCTTCGCGCTCAGACATGAGCCTCGGCCCATCTTCCACGAGGTCGTCTGCGAGGTGCCCGAGCGGCTCAGTGTCATCGGCGAAGTTCTCGAATCACTCGATGAATCCGCCGTTCGTTTGGCAGCTATGGATTGCTTGGCGAAAGGCATCTCCACCGCCGCCATCTCGCTGCTCCATGGTCACGCACATCCGCAGCATGAGCTGCGCGTCGCCGAAATTTTGCGCGAGGTTGGCTTCACGCATCTCACGCTTTCCCACCAGACCGCCGCCTTTGCCAAGCTGCTGCCACGCACGCAGAGCACGGTGGCGGATGCGTATCTACACACACCGGTGCAGTCTTTTTTAAATGGCATCCGCCAGGTGTCGCCGGACATGCACGTCATGACCAGCGCGGGCGGACTGAAAACCGCCGCCGACATCCGCCCGAAG
Source organism: Verrucomicrobiaceae bacterium (assembly GCA_021151605.1). Taxonomy (GTDB): domain Bacteria; phylum Verrucomicrobiota; class Verrucomicrobiia; order Verrucomicrobiales; family Verrucomicrobiaceae; genus Prosthecobacter. The sequence goes on along the minus strand of JAGKWZ010000093.1, from coordinate 527 downwards.
GACATGCTGCTTAGCGGTCCCGCAGGGGGAGCCATCGGTGCCGCGAACGCCGCACGCCGACTTGGCCACACACGCATCATCACCTTCGACATGGGCGGCACGAGCACGGACGTGGCCCGCATCGACACACGCCCCGGCTACCGCTTCAGCCAAGAGGTCGCTGGCATGAGATTGCTCGCGCCGTGCATCGACATCGAAACCGTCGCTGCTGGGGGTGGCTCGATCTGCCGCATGACGCATCACGGCTTGGCCGTCGGCCCCGAGAGCGCAGGATCAAATCCCGGCCCCGCCTGCTATGGCAAAGGCGGCCCACTGACGATCACGGACGTGAATTTGCTCCTCGCCCGCTTCGATCCCACCCGCGCACCCATCCCGCTCGATCTCGAAGCGGCTCGGCAGCGCTTGCATGAGCTCCATGCGCAAACCGACGGCACTTTGAGCGAAACGGAGCTGCTCCACGCGCTGCTACGACTCGCCATCGAGCACATGACCGATGCCATTCGCCGCATCTCCATCGGTGAAGGCTA
>JAGKWZ010000450.1 GCA_021151605.1 Verrucomicrobiaceae bacterium | reverse complement strand
GTCTCCCAACGTGCTCACGATGCCGGTCTCGTGTGCTCCTACCATCCAAACAGCCCGCCAGCCTCCCTCGTCCGCACTCAGGAAGACTACGATGTCGTCCTCAGCAGCCTCGATCCCAAGGTCACCGGCTGGACGCCAGATGTGGGCCACATCATCCGCGGCGGCATGGACGTCATCGCCACGCTGAACAAATGGCAGCACCTCGTGAACCACATCCACTACAAGGACTTCTCTGGCAACGGAGCCGAGCCCTGGGCACAGATGGGCACGGGCAAACTCGACTTCCACAAGATCACCGAATGGCTCGTCCTACGGAACTACGAAGGCTGGATCATCTGCGAAGATGAAGCCCACATCGCCGTGGAAGATCCCGATGGCGTGACCAAACAGAACGGCGAGTGGTGCAAGGCTAACCTGCACCCCATCGTGGACTGATCGGCTCACACGAAGCTTCACTAAACAACAAACCCTGCGGTGATGAGCCGCAGGGTTTGTCATTTTTGGGGTAGCCTCTCAATACTCCAGATCCGTGACAGGCGCTTTCAGCGGGTCCTTGCCGAGGATGGTGCTGATCGTTCCGTTGATGAGATCGATGTCATTGTCGAAGCTGCCATGCGTGCGCTTCTTGGGCTTGGCTCCCTGGGAGAAAACGAACTCATCCTGGTTGATGACGTTCACCGGTAGATTGAGTTTCCGCCAGTCCGCCAGCTCCTTCGCAGTCTCACGGTCACTGGCCCAGGGAGTGGCATCGACATTGCCTTCATCGGTCTTCTTTGCCTTCGGTGTCTCAGTGGCCACGGCTGCGGCCAGCCCGAGCAGGGGCATTTTATGCGGAGTTTCCAGACCACGGCTCACGAGATAAAGCAGCGACTTGCTGTAGATGCCGAAGCAGGTGTCCTTTTTCTCGATGCTGTCTGAAAGCACATGCTGATGCAGGCTTTCGGCCTTCAGCGTCTCAGCTTCCAGCGCTGGAGCAAAGGTGCGGTTGGCAAAAGGGATGGTGCAGGCAGCGGCATAGAGGTGGCAGCTCTTCACACGCAGACGCTGTTCGGTGAAGCGCCGCAGCATCTCGCCGAGCAGGATGGTTCCCGCCGAGTGGCCGATGAGGTGGATCTCCAGATTTGGCACTTCGGCCTTTAGCGCGCGGAGAGCGAGCGCCAGTTGGTAGGTCGCTCCGCCTTCGCGGGCGGCGCTTTCCGCGCTGGACTTCATGTCATTCCACGCCGCACGCACCAGCACACGGTCAGATGCCTGCTCGATGTAGTAGTCCTTTCGTTCACTGACCTCATTGAGCAGTCGGGAAAAGCGGTCGCGCAGATTGTCCAGCACACCTCCGCTAGGCCCGAGCTTGTCTTTGATCGACTGAATCTCATCGCCCAAAAGGTTGCCGATGGTTTCCCATGGGCCGGTTTTCCAGACGAGGAAGATCGGATAAATGTCATTCGCCAGTAACCAGGGAGCCATCTTGGAGACCCGCTCGATGCCAGCCTTTTCCTGATTCAGACCTCCATGGGCGAAAAGCACGACTCGCCTCGTCGCCTTCTCCTTCAGCCATTGCGCTGGTAGAAAATGCCCGACTTGATCGACGGTGGATCGACCGCCCGGAATGATCAGTCGCTCCAGCGGTTGCCCGCGGTCCAGGACGATGGCGTGCTGATGGCAGCGGGCCAGACCCGCCTTCGTCTCAGGATTCCAGGTGTCGGTTTCCTCCTCGGTGTCCTTGCCCGGGTGCCAATTGAACAGGCTCGTGGCCAGACCTCGACCATCGCCCAGCTTGATGGCGGCAGATTTCAGGCGGCTGCCCTTCTTTGTCACGATGCTGGCCCCGCCGACCACCGCTCCCAGCGCCACCGCCCAGGCATCACTGCCGTGCCTCAGCCAATCGGCATAGGTGAGGATGCCGAAGCCCTTCACGCCCCAGCTCTCACCCCAGGAATTTTGCACGATGAAGCCCTGCTTGGTATAGCCCACGATGGCAAAGGCATGGCTGCCATCCGCCACCACCTGAGCGCTGAAGGGGATGATCGCCTGATCCAAGCTCGCGCATTCGCCCAGAGTCCAGCCGTCGTGGACATCGGCAGAGACATACACGGCACCGACTTCATGAATCGCGGATTGCAGATCATTGAGCGAGGCGACATCGATCCGGTAATAGGCACCCAACGGCCGCTCTGGCGCATCTTCCTGCCAGTCATCCGAGGGCGGACCGAAGTAGCCACGCGTGCCAGGTTGGCGTTTGGAGTCAAAGTCCTTATCCGTCGGCGCAGGCCAGAACTGGCGGCGGCAGATGCCGTGCTTGTGCCAGCCCTTCAGCGCTCCACGGCAACTACTGCCCTCATAATCCTCGCCATCCCATTCATCATAGATGCGCGCCAGATGGTAGATCATCGCCGGGCTCACACACTGCTTTTTCGGCTGGGGAAAGGCCGCCTTGATGGCCGAAAGCAGCGCCTCACCCTCCAGCTTTTCATCGTGAAGCAGGTGGCGCACATGATCCCGGAAGGTCAGGTAATTGATCACCGCCGCCAGCCCGAAACCCGTGCAGGCCCCCTCATTGCCCTGATTCAGCACCAGACTCCGATAAGCCGGGAAGAGGTTCGTGATGACATGCTGTGGCGGATATTGTGCGGGTAGGTTCACCAGCTTCGGAAGGTAAAACCGATCCCTCAGGTCAAAGCGGTCCGGGCGGGCATCGAGACGATAGCTGGTGTTATTAAAGGCAATCTTACGGGCTGGCATGGCGAGGTCAGAGGATGCATGTCGTGAGCCATGAGAACCGTCATGGTTCGGAGTCAGACCGCCGGGAGAAAGGAGTGCCTTTTCCTGAGTCTGCTTATCAGCATTTCACCCAATCTCTCCGAAGATGTCACGATATTTCGACGAGTATGAGAAGCCTCGCGGTAGTCCTGTGGACGTTAGAGACGAATGGGCGACCCCGGTTTTGAGCCAGAACGGAGTCTCTGCCGCAAGTCTTTTCCCTTTGGCACCGCCTCCCCTCTTGAGCTGGTGAATGTCTCGGCCCAAGGTGAGGCTCGGCGCGTATCCTGAGCCGCTTCTTCTTCCATGCCTTCTGAGACTCCCGCTTCTAAACCTGCGCCTGAGCTGGCCGCGCGTCTGCGGAACGTGAACAAGTCCTTTGGCGATGGCGGCTCTCGGCTTCAGGTGCTGAAGGGCATCGACCTGGATGTGCGCTGCGGTGACATCACCATGCTCGTCGGCCCCTCCGGCTGCGGAAAGACCACTCTGCTCAGCATCGTGGCCGGCACTCTTGGAGTAGATGAAGGCTCGGGGGAGGTCAGTATTTTCGGCCATGACCTGCGGAAAATGAGTCGCGGACAGACCACGAAGTTCCGCTCGACTTCGATAGGCTTCATCTTCCAGTCCTTCAATCTCATCCCCACCCTAAGCTGCGTGGAGAATGTCAGCGTGCCCCTGCTCATTCAGGGAAAGTCCACCCGCTATGCCGAAAAGCGGGCGCGTGAAGTGCTGGATCAGGTGGGGCTGGCAGACCGCATACAGCACCGGCCCACCCAGCTCTCCGGCGGCCAGCAGCAGCGCGTCGCCATCGCCCGCGCCCTGGTGCATGAGCCCCGCCTCATCATCTGCGACGAGCCCACCGCCGCGCTCGATGCCAAGAACGGGACGATGGTGATGGACCTCTTTGAAAGTGTCGCCCGTAGTGCAGAGCGCGCCGTCCTCATCGTCACCCACGACAACCG
>JAGKWZ010000092.1 GCA_021151605.1 Verrucomicrobiaceae bacterium | reverse complement strand
ACTATTTGACCGCTTCGGCTTCCAGCTCCTTCTGACTCTCCAGCACCTTCGCTGTCTGGCGATCACGGAAAGCTTTCAGCTTGGTGGCAAGTTCCGGGTTTTCATTCGCCAGCATGGAGACGGCAAAGAGTCCGGCATTCAGCGCCCCGGCATTGCCGATGGCAAAGGTGGCCACGGGGATGCCACCGGGCATCTGCACGATGGAGTAGAGGCTGTCCATGCCACTGAGAGCGCGGCTTTGCACCGGCACCCCGAGCACGGGGACCGTCGTCATGCTCGCCGTCATGCCGGGCAGATGCGCGGCACCGCCAGCTCCGGCGATGATGCACTTCAGCCCCCTGCCCTGCGCACTGGTGGCATAATCATAGAGAAGCTGCGGCGTGCGGTGGGCACTAACGACCTTCTTTTCAAAAGGCACGCCAAATTCCTCCAGCACTTGCGCTGCGTTTTGCATGGTGGGCCAGTCTGAACTGGAGCCCATGATGATGCCGACAATAGGTGAACTCATGGTGATGTCTTCGCACCTAGCCCGCCGCCGTGGGCTGTGCAAGCGGGGAGCGGCTGATGTCGGAGCAGCACTTTCCGCTTTGATCTTCCGGCGGGGTGCTGCATGACTAGCGCCCCTTTTCCGAAACCCGTCTCTCTCTGCCGCTCATGTCCGCCACCCTCTCCCCACGCACCATTCACATCGGCCTCGCAGGTCTGGGCAATGTCGGCGCGGGTGTCTTTAAGAACCTCGATGCCAACCGCGACCTCATCGTGCAACGCACGGGCGCGGACATCCGGGTAAAGCGCGTCATCGTCCGCGACCTGAAGCGTGCTCGCGATGTCGCCGTGCCTGCGGACATGGTCAGCACCCGCTGGCAGGATCTCATTGAGGACACGGACATCCAGGTCGTGGTCGAGCTCATCGGCGGCACCACCACGGCCTACGACCTCGTCTGCGCCGCCCTGCGGGCCAAAAAAATCGTCGTCACCGGAAACAAAGCCCTGCTTGCCGAGCGTGGGCAGGAGCTGTTCGCCCTCGCCGAGCAGTGCGGCGTGCCGATCTACTTTGAAGCTGCCGTCGCCGGTGGCATCCCAATCATCCAGGTGCTCCAGGAAGGCCTCGTCGGGAACCGCATCCTCTCCATCCACGGCATCATCAACGGCACCTGCAACTACATCCTCACCCGCATGAGCCAGGCCGGCCTCAGCTACGCGGATGCCTTGCAGGAAGCCCAGGACAAAGGCTATGCCGAAGCCGACCCAACGCTCGATGTCAGTGGCTGGGACGCCGCGCACAAAGCCATCATCCTCGCGTCATTGAGCTATGGCTTCTGGATTCCGCAAAACTGCGTGCATGTCGAAGGCGTGGACAAGATCGACCTCGCCGACTTCAAGTTCGCCAAGCGCCTCGGCTACACCATCAAGCTCCTCTCCGTCATCCGCGCCGATGCCCAGGGCCTCGTCGAGGTCCGCACCCAACCCACGCTCGTGCCTTTGAGCCATGTGCTCGCCAGCGTAAGCGGTAGCTTCAATGCCGTGCTCGTGAATGGCGACATCGTCGGCGAGACCCTCTTCTATGGACGCGGTGCCGGACAGGACCCGACCAGCAGCAGCGTCATCAGCGACCTCTGCGAAGCCGCCGCCACGCTCGTTTATGGTGCCCGCCACAGCGGCTTCGTCCCGCACGGTCTCTATGGGAAAAGCAAACCCGTGGACGACACCGTCTCCCACTATTACCTCCGCCTCACCGTCGCCGACGTCCCCGGCGTGCTGGCCAAAGTCGCCGCCGAACTCGGTCAGCGCAGCATCGGCATCTCCTCCATGATCCAGCCCGAGGACCTCGAAGACACCAGCGGCCAGACCAGCCTCGTCCTCATGATCCACGACGCCCGCCTCGGCGATGTCAAAGAAGCCCTCGCCGCCATCAGCGCCCTCGACTGCATCCGCGGCGAGCCGAGCTGGATGCGGGTGGAGACCTTGCAGGGGTAGAATCCCAATCACTTGCGCCTCTCGCCAAACGACGGATGACGCTTCTGGTGTCGAACGACGAAGACCTTGATGCGCTCAGGCTCGACGCGATAAAGCACCTTGTAAGGGAACCTTTTGAACTGCGCCATTCTTGGCCCCTTGCTTGCCAATGCCCAACGCTGTGCATGCTGCTGGATACCCCGGATGACCGCTAAAAACTCGTCGAGAAAGGCATCTCCCAATCCTGGCGATGCTTCTTCGTAGTAGTTCCAGGCGGCATCGAGATCGCGCTGGACGAGTCTGTGATACACCACCTTCACCGGCGTTTGCTCTCGATGAAACGCATCATGTCTTCATGAGTCACCGTCGCATCAGCATCTTGGACCATCTCAGCTTCGCGTGCATCGGCGATAGCCTCAAACTCAGCTTCCGTTGTGTCAGTCACATCATGGGAAAGATCGCCCAGGAGACGAGTCACTAGCCATCCCATGTCAGGTGAAGGCAGGGCGCGTGCGGAAGCATACAAGTGATCCAGTGTCGCAGTCATGGTCAGAGGTTACCAAGCCTAGCTCCAATGGTCAAAGCTGGATTTACAGCCCCAGTCCTGGCGAGCCGCCCGTGCTTGATTGGCGTGAGCTGAGTGTTTCCACAGGCATCCCCTAATCTCTCCGGAATGCCTGAAAAGCCCCTCGCTGAGTTCGCCACCCCGGCTCAAGGAAGCAGAGGAGCAGCATCCGGCGCTTGAGATACCCGGTCACGCACCTTGGCCGATGGCTCGACACGCCGACTGCCCTCCACCTGCTGCGGATTTGGAAATCCGCGCTCCAGGGGCGTTGGGGGTCAGCGCCGTCTTTCTCCTTGCCCGTCCACGGCCCCACGCGCCACCATGCCGAGATCATGACCGCGCCCGAAGCCTACCTCGAAGCCCAACGCCGCATCCGCGCCGCCAAACAGTCCGGCCAACACTGGCTCGACCTCGGGGACATCGAGAACCTGGAAGAAATCCCGGAGGAGATCGGGGAGCTGACGGGGCTCAGGGAATTGGGGTTGGGACAGCAAAGATACGATGAAGAAACTCAGGTTTGGAAGAGGAGGCGAAAGCTCTTTCAACGAAGGAATCCCGTGAAGGATCTGAGGCCGCTGGCAGGACTTTTATCCCTCCAGTCTCTCTTTTTAAATTCCACGCAAGTCAGCGACTTGACGCCACTGGCAGGATTGAAGGGACTACAGTGCCTCCGATTAGATTCCACCCGGGTCAAGGATCTGAAACCACTGATGGGACTCACGGGTCTCAGCTCGCTCTATTTGTCTTTCACTCCAGTGAGCGATCTGACACCCCTGGCGGCTCTAAGAGCGCTCCAGTCTCTCAGTTTGAGTAACATCAAGGTCACACACTTGAAACCGCTGGCGGGTCTCACAGCGCTCCAAGACCTCAATTTACATTCCTCCTGCGTCAGCGATCTGTCACCACTTTCGGGTCTCGTGGCGCTCCAGAAGCTCAATTTATGCAAGGCCCATATCAACGATTTGGCACCTTTGGCGGGTCTCGTGGCGCTCCAATCACTCGATTTGAATTATACCCGTGTCAGCGATCTCACGCCGCTGGCAGGGCTTACTGCGCTTCGAACACTCGATCTAAATCAGAACGCGGTGAGTGACCTGACACCGTTGGCAGAACTCACGGCCCTTCAATCGCTCCAATTGCACTCGACCGAGGTGAGCGATCTGACTCCACTGAATAGACTCACAGCCCTTGAGTCGCTCGATTTGAACTCCACTCAGGTCAGCGATCTGAAACCATTGGCGGGCCTCACAGCACTTGATTCGCTCAACTTGAATTTCACCAAGGTCAGGGACCTGAAACCATTGGCGGGCCTCACAGCGCTGCAGTCGCTCCAACTACATGCCACGCATGTCAGCGATCTGACGCCACTTAAAGATCTCACAGCACTTCAGTGTCTCCATTTGAGCGACACCGCCGTCAGCGATTTGACGCCTCTGGCAGGCCTCACGTCGATTGAGTCGCTTCATTTGAGTGATACGAAGATCCGCGATTTGACGCCACTCTCAGGACTCACATCACTTCGGTGGCTCGAGACCAGCAACTGCCGCCAGATCACCTCTTGGGATGCCCTGCTCAATCATGGCTGCTTGAGTTCCGTCAGTGCCTACAACGTGGGGGCCACTGGCGTGCCCCTGGCTGTCGTAGATTCATGGTCCAACCTACAGGTGTTCTATGTGAGCGAGATGCCCGGTGTGCCGCATGAGGTCTTGTCCGCTAAGAGTTATGACAACTGTCTGCCTCGTCTCCGTGCCTGGCAGCAAGGCCTAGCCGCACCGGCCTCGTGAGACTGAAGCAGAGCCGCTGAGGACATGGCGATCAGCAGCTTCTGCCACCATAAGACGCTCCGCTCTATCGTCAGCCGCAGCGGGAGCAAAGCGTGCTCGTGGTGAAGCAGAGCTGATGCGGAAGAAGGCGCTTCAGCACTCGAAGACAGGCAGCCCGTCCTTCCTCCGCCGAGCCTCTGAAAATAGGCGTCTGAAACTCAACTCGTTAAAAATCAGAAACTAGCGCAGGAAAAGCTACCTCCTGATTCTCAAGAAAATAGTTTTCCAGAGGCAAGGCAGAGTCCCCCGACTTTGGAAAACTCTTTTCCGAGGTGGGGAAAGTGGCAACACGTCGGAAAACTCTTTTCTGAGGTCGGGGAACCTTCCACTCGGTCCAGAAAACTATTTCTCTAGCCTAATCTATTCATGAAGTTCAAAGAGGGGCTGGATCCATTTAAGCGTGAGGCTAGGAGGGCATTTCAATGGGTTCAGCTTGGTTGATTGGGCTGGTGTACTTTCAAACCCTGCTTTTTCCGCCACTTCTGGGCATGGCTCCGCCTCGCCATCCCCTATTTTCTCTGCGGGGGCGGACTGCTCGATGGGGTTCAGCCGCTCGTGCCTGCTGCACTGCGGGGCGTCCAGGGCTGCGAGTTTGAATGAAGAGCCTGATGCGCACTTCGCCAAAGTTGGCGCGGGCGAGCTTCGATGTCACTGAGGCTAAGTCCCTGCCATCAAAGCAGAATTCGTGTCCGCAAAGAAGAGCAATGCCAGATCACCAAGCCGCAATCACTTCATAGGCATAGCCCGTGAGGTATTCGGTCTCAGGGATCGTGGCGAGGATGGGATGATCCGGGCGCTGAGTAAAGGTGGTCACGCGGCGCAGTGTCTTTCGCGCATCCACGGCGGCGTCCTCAATGCTGGCGTGGAATTCACCTCGGCTGACGTGATGACTGCAACTGAACGTAGCCATGATGCCACCGGGCTGGAGCATTTTTAAGGCACGCAGATGGATCTCTTTGTAGCCGCGCATCGCATCATTCACGGTCGCCTTCGATTTCGTAAATGATGGCGGATCGAGGATGATCAAGTCGTAAGTCGCTCCGCTGGATTCCTGGTGCTTGAGGAAATCAAAGCAGTTCGCCGCGATAAACTTCACCTGTGCCCCGGAAATGGCGGCATTCTTCTCAGCAACGGCAATGGCGGGCTCGCTGATATCCACAGCGGTGACGTCAGCCGCTCCTGCCAGCGCACAGGCCTGGGCAAAACCGCCCTGGTTCGTGAAGCAATCGAGCACCCGGCGGCCTTTGGCGAGTTTGGAGACATGCTGATAATTATCCAGTTGGTCCAGATAGAGGCCTGTCTTTTGCCCATCCACTGGATCGACGTGGAAAGCACTGCCTTGATGCCGCACCACAAAAGGTTCGGGTGCATCGCCAAAGACCGGGCCCTTGATCAGTTCCAGCCCCTCGGCCTTACGCACGTTGCCCTCGTTGCGCTGCACGATGCAGGTGGGATTAAAAATGGTCTGAAGCGCTTGCACGATCAAATCCTGCCTCATGTCCATAGCCAGGGTCAGCGTTTGCAGCACGAGACAGTCGCCATAGCGGTCGATGATCACCCCAGGGATGCCGTCGGACTCACTCCAGACCACGCGGCAAAGGCGGAGATCCAGACCAGCTGCCTCACGTACACGCAGGGCACGCTCGATGCGCCGGGTGAAGAAATCGAGATCAAGATCCTGCCGACGGTAGGAAAACAATCGGGCACTGATCTGGGATTTCGGATTGTAAATGGCGCTGCCCATCGGCTTGCCACGCGCGTCCTGCAGCTGCACGACATCACCCGGCTGCGGATCACCGAGGCGGGCTTTGATCTCGGTCGCGTAAATCCATACGTGACCGTGAAAAATGCGGGCGCGGGGCAGGATGGTGAGCGTGGGCATGGGAGGGCAGCGTTTAGCGGCGCTTGAGCTCCAGGGCAAATGAGAAGGCGTGTTCCTTGCTTGGTTTGCAGGGCAGGGATTAACCCCATGGCCTGCGGCTTTAGGGCGGAGTAGCTAAGAACCTATGAAATCACTCATCCTTTGGGCATTCATCCTTTGTGCGCCTCTCGCCTCCTGCACGAATGGGCCAAACGCACGCACTGGCACACTAATCGGTGGTCTCGGTGGCGCTGCTGCTGGCGGCATCATCGGCAGTCAGAGCGGGCGTGGATTGGGGGGAGCCCTCGTCGGCGGCGGTCTCGGTGCGCTTGCCGGAAACGTCATCGGCGGCTCGAAAGATCGTCAGAACTACGGCCGCAACAACCGCTACTCGAACAACTACTACCGCCAGGGATCGCGCTACAATGGCCGCAGCTATTCCCGCATCCGGTAAAAGTTGGAAGATCCCAGGGGTGGATCGGCAAAAGAATCAGGCCCTGAGGTATAGAGTGCTCGGCGAGAATCACCAACGGAGCGCACGCTGGCAGCAGAAAAGTCGCTGCCCTGTGTGGAAATTAAGAAACAAAGCAGCTCGGACAAAACTTTTCTCGACCTCTAAGGATGCTTTAGTGTAAGCATAGCTCTGGATAATCCCAAATCATTAGCCCCTACCTCATGAAAGCTCCATCCACACCTATTCCAGCCAGCGCCATTGAGAGCCTGGAACCTCGCCTCGCTCCAGCGGGCTTGCTGACACTCACGGCCGCTGGTGGCGTGCTGACAATCAGCGGAGATGCCGCAGACAACGGCATTCAGATTGTCGATATCCCCTCCACAGGGAAATGGCAGATCAACGATTATGGCGGCCTGACGACGACGTTCCGATACAATGGAGCCATCATATCGGCGGGGGATACCATTCCCGCTCAGTCGACGATCATCGCCACTCTGGGAGACGGCGATGACCAGATTGAGATACGCCCCTCCGGCACTCCAAGCTCTATGATGCTGCCAGGCGGAATCACCATCAATGCAGGCAAGGGTGATGACCAAGTTTACCTCGGGAGCAACACCAGCCAAGAGTTGGTCGTGGGAGCGGTATCAGTGGATCTTGGCGAGGGGGATGACTCTTTTGACTCCACCCTCAATGGGACTTACACCGGAGCGGTAAAAGTCCTTGGCGGGTTGGGTGACGACGAAGTTTCGTTCGATGGTAGCTCCTCAGATCAAGTATTTCTGCAAGGGCTTGTTCTGGACTTAGGCAAAGGTGAAAACACAACAACCCTCGATGCTTTCCGACTCTCCATCGCAGGCGCGCTCACCATCATTGACGCAGGGGATGTGGGCGTTAGCCCTAGTATCAACCTGATCTCAGACACCCTGACGGTGGATGGGGTGGTGAGCATCAGTGTGGCTGCGGGCGATTCATACATCGGGATCGGGGACGAGACGACGGATGTGCAGCAGTTCGGTGCGGGCCTCAGAATCACGGGTGGTACAGGCAATGATGAAGTCTTTTTCCTGGGCATCCAGACGATCGACAGCGGCGTGACGGTGGACCTGAAGGCAGGAACCAATTCCACCACCTTTGGTAACAGCTCATCCTTCGCAGCAGCAAGTCTTTCGATACTTGGAGGTGCCGATGCTGACAGTGTGCTGGTGGATAATGACGCGGTGATCGTGGTCAATGCAGGCTTTAGCCTGAATCTAGGCAGCGGTTCAAATACGTGGACGACTGATCCAGGGGCGCAAGTCACCGCTGGCACGCTCTCCTATCTAGGCGGTACTGGAAGCGACACCTTGAACTACGCTGGTGCCACTCTTCGAGTCCTTGGAGCCATGACTGTGAATACGGGTGCCGACGGCATTGGTAATATAGACCTGGACCCCACCACCTCCGCCTATGTGGGCGGGTTGCTCACTTTCACGGGTGGGAAAGGCAATGACGATGTAGATTTCGACACCCCAGACTTCCGAATCATGGCAGGATTGAGGCTGTCCTTGGGCGAGGGGGGCAACTCTCTGTCCACAGCTGGAACATCTCTCCAGGTCGTTGGCGGGGTGTCCTATGTTGGCGGGACTGGAACTGACGCTCTGACTTTGGATAACGACTCCTTGATCATTACCAAGGCCCTGAGTTTTGTTTCCACCGGTGCTGGCGTAAACAGTCTATACGTCGCTGCCACGACAGCATCCATCGGCTCAGTCAGCTATGTGGGCGGAACTGGAATAGATGGTTTTTACTTGGGTAATCTCGATGGAGTATCGACATCGCGCCTCACGGTCAATGGTGCTGTCACTGGAAACCTCGGCACCGGCGTGGCCCTGGCAGTCATTAGCGATTCTCGAGTCCTGGGTGCACTGAATCTGACCTTGGCGGGTAAATCGTCCGAAAGCGATAGCGTGGTACTCTTCCAGAGTACCTTCAATGGTGTGGTGAACATTAATACTGGGGCGGGAACATCCACGGCCAGCTTTAGAGACGTGGTCGTCAGGGGGGCCTTCACTCTCAATACCGGTGCAGGGGATGACACAGTGTCACTGGAAACCACCGCTGATGACTCAGAGAGCCACTGGTTTGGCGTGGTGAAGATCCTGACCGGTGCCGGGTCTGACACGATTAATATTGGTACCAACCCAGCCGTCGCCGACGCGGTGAATAACTTCTACCGTGCTGTCATTGTGGATGGCGGCGCAGACACAGACACGCTGAATCCATCTCAGACCGGCAGTAGCAATAACTACCTTTCAGGGCTCGGACTGACACAGTTGAACTTCCCGTAATTTCGACTGCCATCGCCGGACACACCAGGCCTCCAGATGCATCCCATGCACTGGAGGCCTTTTGCTTCGTCACAAAACTCGGTGCCGCTCCAGCTAGGCATCACGGTGATTTACGATTTGCCTGCCCCAGCCCGCTCTCTCCTATGGCGGCCCTCAACCACACACTATGAAAAAAGTCGGCATTGGAATCATCGGCGGCGGCCTTATGGGCCGGGAAATGGCAAGCGCCTTCATGCGCTGGTGCGCTCTCACTGACGTGGATGTGCAGCCAGAACTGGTCGCCGTGGCGGATCTGGTGGAGCCCGTGCGCGACTGGTTCCGCCGAATCCCGGGCTGCGCCCAACTCACTGCTAACTACCATGAACTCCTCGCCAATCCAGCCGTCGAGGTGGTCTATGTGGCCGTGCCACACAATCTGCACGAGAAGATCTACCTCGACGTGTTGGCAGCAGGGAAGGATCTCTTTGCGGAAAAACCCTTCGGCATGGACCTCACCTCCTCGCGCAACATCCTCGCCGCCTGCCAAAACTCGGGCCGCTTCGTGCGCTGCTCCTCCGAGTTTCCCTTCTTCCCAGGTGCTCAACGCGTCATCTCGGTGGCCACCTCCGGCAAGATCGGCCGAATCCTAGAGATCCGCTCCGGCTTCCACCACAGCAGCGATCTCGATGCCACCAAGCCGGCGAACTGGAAACGCTTTTCCCGCACCTGTGGAGAGATCGGCGTCTTGGGCGACCTCGGCATGCACGCCTGTCACATCCCACTGCGTCTGGGCTGGCGCCCGACCCATCTCTTTGCCCAGCTGCAAAAAGGCTACCCTCAGCGCCCTGATGGCAAAGGCGGCATGACCGAGTGCGACACCTGGGACAACGCCATGCTGCACGCCTGGACAAAGATCGGAGAACATGAAGTGCCCCTTCGCCTGGAAATGAAACGTCTGGCACCTGGAGAGACGAATTCCTGGTTTCTGGAAGTCATCGGCACCGAAGGCGGTGCGCGCTACTCCACGAAGGAACCCAAAACCCTGTGGCTCTTCGAAGGCGGCAAAGAGCAGTATTGGAAGCAGACCGACCTAGGTTTCGCCATGCCATTCAAGACCGTCACCGGGGGCATTTTTGAAGTCGGATTCCCGGACCTCATGCAGCAGATGTGGGCCGCCTACCTCATGGAGCGCGAAGGAAAGCTGGACGGACGCTTCGGCTGTGCCACCCCGGAGGAAGCCGTCGCCACTCAGGAAATCTTTGCCGCAGCCCTGGAAAGCCAGCGAACCCGGCAAGTCGTGACCCTCTGAACCTGCTCGCCGCCGGGAATCGGACAAACATTTTGAGAACTGGTCTAGGCTCAGTGAGCCGCGTGCGCCAGAGCAGAGCACCCGGCACCATGAAGCACTCCGCCGACAAAACCGTCATCCTCCGCCGCATGAAGCCCGACGGCAGCGAGCCGTCCGACATCATCGCTTTCAACCGCGGCCAAGGCACCATCAACAGTTGGTCCCCCGACAGCAACCGCTTCGCCTTTGTGATTTATCCTCTGATCGAAGAAGTGAAGAGCAAACCTGAAGCTTTCACCAAACGAAACGCAGCCCAGCAGATGTAGGACAACCACCACGCAAACCGGCAAAGCCGTCCCTTACATCACGATGAACTTCCTCTTCCGCGACTCACGCTCGCAGCAGAAGCTCTGGCTGGCGGCCGCGCTCTTCGATCCACGCGGCGAGGCCACCCTGCCCGACACCGTGCATCTGGACACTTGGGAAGGCGGCACGCGATTGCCCATCCTCTACTCCGCGCTCAATCATCAAAGCCAGTGGCTGCATCCCAGCCCCGACTCCGCCTTCTTCACCGACAAACCATTCGCCGACTACGGCAAGTTCAGCGTGCGAGTCACCCTCGACGAACTCCGCGCAGTGCACCTCGCGATGAAAAAGGCCATGCCCAAACTCGCCAATGCCTCCGAGGACCCACGCGACTACCAGCTCATCTATTTCAACATCAACCCCGAGGTCCATGCGCCGCAAGGAAGTCGGGCAGCTTGGTTTGTCATTGAGCGATATTCGTGTCGAATTGCTGGGGAGGTAATCCGATCCTCAATAGTGGCACTCGTTTACAAGGATGAATTTGTTCACGGCAGCAGCAAGACTCAGGGCAGGGTGGAAATCAGCTCCTGCATGAGTTCCGCGGCTCGCCGATGCTTGATGAGGGGAGCGGCCTGCCCGGCGTAAAGAGGCAGCAAAGATGCATCTCCGCGACGGACACCTTCAGCTTTCACAACGCGGTTGAAATGCGCCTGCCATGGGAATGGCAGCCCTGGATGATCCGTGGCCTCAAGCTCATCAAGCAAGGCCGTTTGAATGAACCGGGCGAGCCGCCCGGTGAAGCGGGAACTGAGACGAGTGAAAGCAGCGTCTCGCGCAAACAGTGCCTCGCGATGCGGCGGCGGGCAGTTCGATTCTTCGCACGCAAGGAACGCGGTGCCGATCTGCACCGCATCGGCACCGAGTTGAAACGCTGCACGCATGCCATACTCCTCCGCGATGCCTCCAGCAGCGATCACGGGCTTACGAGTCACTCTTCTGACCTGCGGAACGAGGCTAAGCGTGCCCGTGAGCGAATCCTCTGTAGGGCGCAGAAAACTTGGTCGGTGCCCTCCCGCATCTGATCCCGTCGCCACAATCATGTCCACGCCCGCTTCGTCGAGCGCGGCAGCCTCTTCCTGCGTGGTCGCTGCCCCAATCGTCACAATGCCGCGCCGATGGCACTCGCGAAGGATCTCCGCGTTCGGAATGCCGAACACAAAACTGAACACCGCAGGCCGTGCCTCCAGCACGACCTCCGCCTGCTGCTCAAAGGTGAAATCGTCTGATGGCTCGATGGGTGGTGCCTCAATGCCGAGCCGCTGATAAATCGCCGCAAACTGCCGCACTCCCTGCTCATGATGCAACGAGGTCATCACCTCCGCGCCCTGATCATGCCGTGAGACCCACAAGTTGATGTTGAAGGGCTTGGAGGTGCTCGAACGGATTTCACGCATCACGTCACCTATTTGCGATGGAGACAAATGATGCGCGCCAAAGGAGCCAAGACCGCCCGCATTGGAGACCGCTGCAGCCAGGCAGACAGATGAAAGCCCGCCGCCGAACGGCCCTTGAATGATCGGATGCTGAATGCCAACGCGTGCGGTGAAGGCGTTCATCGTCAGGCAGCGAATTGATTGTGAATGACCGTTTCATCGACGCTGAGTCGCTCACCACGAGGCCATGGCTCCTGCAACCCTTTACCAATCGCGATCATGAAGCTGATCGCGTGATCTTCCGGCAGGCGGATGATTTTGGAGACCTCATCAGGATCGAATCCAACCATCGGGCAGGTCTCGTAGCCAAGCCCGCGTGCCGCCAGCATCAACGTCATCCCTGCAAAGGCGGTAGAGCGCATCGCCTCATCGCGAATGAGTTGTTCCTTCCCCGAATAAAAGCCCTTCAACGCTGGCACCAGGATGTCTTGCACAGGCTGTGGAGCATGGGCCCAGTAGCGCTCCGGCTTCTGCTCATGTGCCTTCAGATCCGCACACATCACCACAAGCAGCGAGGCATCTGTCACCTGGGCCTGATCCCAGGCCACGGCGCGAATCTGTCGCCGCAGCTCAGGGTCCCGCACCAGAACAAAGCGGTAGTTTTGCATGTTGAAGGACGACGGCGCGAGCCGTGCGAGCTGCATCAGTCTCTCCACGTCCGCCTCTGGCATGGTATGGGCAGGATCGTAGTGCTTGATGGAACGACGGGTTTCGATGGTTTCGAGTATATTCATGGCAGGCCGTGATTGTGCTGCCGAGGTTACTTTTGTAAACCACCACGCTTGTCGGAAGCGACGAATCAAGTATCCAATCGGTAACCTCCACCCGACGCTCATGGTCTCACGCCGCAAAAACAAAGTCACGCCCCCACCATCGACCTGCCCGCTCAAGCTCTGCATGAACTTCATTGGCGGAGCTTGGACGCCCAACATCATCTGGTATCTCAGCGGCGGGCCACGCAGGTTCAGTGAGCTAAAGCATGACCTAGCCGGCGTCTCAGCCAAGATGCTCACGCAACGTCTGCGCCACCTGATTGAGATCGGAGTGGTTGGGCGCGAGGAACTTCCAACCTCTCCACCAACTGTCGAATACTCACTCACTGAGATTGGCTGCGAGTTAAAGCCTGCCATCGAAGCCATCGTCCGCGTCGGCGAGAAACTAAAAGCGCAGAGGGAAGCTCATCGACGTTAACGGAACTTTTTGCCACCCAAACAAAGCCCTCCGAAACCATTGCGACGACCAGCTCATCCATTTCAACGTCCAGCCCGAGGAGATCCGAGTTCAGCTAAGCAAAAACGAAAGCCCCGCAGCCCGCCAGAAAGTAGGCGCAACCATTTGCTTCGCCACCAACTTCGTACTGCGCAAAACTCCCACATCCATGGCCGATCTCACGCTGCTACTCGGTGCCATTCAATGCAGCGTGCCTGGCGTTCCCGGCCGCAGGTCTATGCCAATCTGCGCCAGCCGCCCACGCGAAGATGGCCCGCGAGCAACCCGGCCACACATCGAGCCCACCGCACTTGTTCATGAAGCCTGGAAGCGCCACGGCGATTAGCGCATTGAAAACCGCGGCCACTTCTTCAGCATCGCCGCCGAAGCAATGCGCCGGATCTTAATCGAACGTGCGCGCCGCAAACTCAGCGCTACACACGGAGCCAACGCCGAGCGCATTGAGATCGCCGCGCCGATTAACTCCTCGCCGTGCATGAAGCGCTCGATGGGCTCGCCGCACATTACCCGCGCAAAGCCGAACTCGTGAAAGCTACGCTACTTAGTATATCTCAGGATTGATGAAGCCGCCGATGTCCTCGGAATCTCAGCGCCGACCCTGAAGCGTGACTAGACGTAGGCGAAGGCGTGGCTTGCGATTCAGCAGACGTGAAAAAGCCGCGCAGGTTACCCTGCGCGGCTTGGTGATTCCGTTGGCTTCGAATTACTTCGCAGCTTTCTTGAGGGCGTCGGCCTTGTTGGTGAGCTCCCAGGTGATGTCCTCGTCGTCGATCTTGCCGAAGTGACCGTAGTTGGTGGTCTTCGAGTAGATCGGGCGGAGGAGGTTGAGCTGCTTGACGATGTCGGCAGGCTTGAAGGAGAACACTTTGAGCACGGCGGCGAGGATCTTGTCGTCGCTGATGGTGCCAGTGCCGAAGCTGTCGATATGGACGCTCACAGGAAGCGGGTGACCAATGGCGTAGGCGAACTGTACTTCGCACTTCGCGGCAAGGCCGGCGGCGACGACGTTTTTCGCGACCCAGCGGCCCATGTAGGCGGCGCTGCGGTCCACTTTGGATGGGTCTTTGCCGGAGAAGGCACCACCACCATGACGGCCCATGCCGCCGTAGCTATCCACGATGATTTTACGACCGGTGAGGCCGCTGTCGCCCTGAGGACCACCGACGACGAATTTACCGGTCGGATTGATGAGATATTCGGTCTCCTTGGTGAGCATTTCCTTTGGAAGGACCTTCTTGATGACCTGCTCGATGCAGAACTTCTCGATCTCGGCGTGGCTTACGTCAGCGGTGTGCTGGGTGGAGATGACGACATTCACGATGCGGGTAGGCTTGCCATCAACGTATTCGACGGAGACCTGGGACTTGGCGTCCGGGCGCAGCCATTTGGCGAGTTTGCCAGCTTTGCGGATGCGGGTCAGCTCACGGCCAAGGCGGTGGGCGAACATGATTGGCGCGGGCATGAGCTCGGGTGTTTCGTCGCATGCGTAACCAAACATGATCCCCTGGTCACCAGCGCCCTGTTCGGCGTGCTTTTTGCCTTCGGCTTCCGCAGCGTCCACGCCCTGGGCGATGTCGGGGCTCTGGATAGTGAGGTAGTTGTTGATGAAGATCTGGTCGGCGTGGAAGACGTCGTCCACGTTTGTGTAGCCGATGCCACGGATGGCGTCACGGATGACCTGGCCGACGTTGATGACTTCGTCGATGGGCTTGGTGGTGCCGAGCTTCTTGTTTTGGAGCTTCGGAATGGTGATTTCGCCACCAACGACGACGACATTGCTCTTCACGAAGGTTTCGCAGGCGACGCGGCTTTTCAGGTCGATCTTGAGGCAGGCGTCGAGGATGGCGTCGGAGATGGTATCGGCAACTTTGTCAGGATGGCCTTCGCCGACGGACTCGGACGAGAAGATGTAAGAGCGGGACATGGAGGTGGTCGTTTGGGTTATATGGACGAATCATGATTTGATGATGCGTCCGATGAAGGCCGAGAGTATTCCCCAAAGCGGAGGCGTCAACGGGGTTTTAGGGCCTTGTCAAAATGGGGACCTATCTTCCTGACCGCAGGATAAAATTTGGCTCAAAACAGACTCCCGCTAATTCAGCTCTCCATGAGTTGCCTCAGGGATCGTCACTGCCTCAAAAGAACTAGCCTCCACCGTGGAAGCTGGACTTCCAATATCTGGATTTATGCTTCCATAGATTCGAGTATTCGAGCGTGACTGGGAAAGCTGCTCGACCAAGGCTGACATGCAAGCAACCGGGCGTTGATTAGAAGGTTTTTCAGAATCCATAGATAGTTCAGGCTTGGCCAGCTTGCTGAAGACGCAACTAGATTCCTTTATTCCATTAGAGTCACGGCTTGAGTAAGGTGTGTAGCCAAGCAAGGGTAGACACTCATTTGGCCGATGAATAACTGCCTACACCTTGCCTTCACCCTCGCCCTGGATCATCCGCCAGGAGCGGTGGGGCATCGGACCATGGCTAAAATGCTCGTACTCTCCCTTCTGCGGACTGGTTTCCGTGGGGACATTGTAGTCATTAAAAACTCCCCTGAGCCCCTTTTTCGCGTGCCGCGCGCCGGAGTTCGGGAAATCCTGGTAAAGACCGATGGGCCGGACGGCGATGATTTCTGGCACTACGCTCAACTGTGGAAATTTCGCGCCCGACATCTCTTCGAAACCAGCGGCTACGATAAAATTCTGTTCCTTGATGCCGACTGTCTCGCGCTGCGTGATGTCAGCCCTTTACTCGATGAGCCCTGGGACATCGCCTATTACCCCGAACCTGGCAGCAGAGCTGGGGAACCTTTTTTCAACTGCTTCATCGCTGAGCATGAGCACGCTCATTTAGTCCAGCCAGGGGTCAATGGCGGCTTCCTCGCTGTAAAGGCCAGCCATTATCTGGAGGTGGCAGCTGAGTGGGAGCGGATCGCAGAGGGGCCAGCGCCGCGCACGAAATTCTTTACCGATCAGGCAGCACTCACGCGTCTGGTCATCGAGACTCGTTTAAAAAAGCGTCCTCTGCACCGTGCCGACCTCGCGACTCCCTTCGGTTATGATCCACGCCCGCAGGATTACCTCGCTGCTACCCTCATTCATCTGGCTGGTTCGCAGGAAATCCTGGAAAAACTGCGCTTCATGTTTGGCCTCTATATGAGCACTTTCTTCTTTGATCCTCAGACGCTGCTTCTCCAGGTCTTGGAAACCTGATTTGAACCGTTCATGCCACGTCACCTCGTCTATACACTCGCGCTTGATCCCGCTGGGGCCACGGAGCACCGAAACATGGCAAAGCTGCTCGTGTCATCGCTGCTGCGTTCAGGTTTCAGTGGGGACGTTGTTGTGTTTCACAATTCGCCATACCCACTCTTTATGGTTCCTCGTGCCTGCGTCCGTGAAATTCAGATCCAGGCCACCAACGCCCCAGACTGCGACCACTCTTTCCAATTTTACGCCCAGTCATTTAAGCATTCGTTGGATAAGCACATCAACCCTGCGAACTACGACAAGATCGCCTTCATCGACTGCGATGCCGTGGTCATCAAACCTCTCGATCCCTTGCTCTCCGGAGACTGGGATCTCGCGGTACTGCCAGAAGCCTGGACCCACATCCAGTCTGGCTATTTCGGATGCTATCTCACACAGCGTGAACGCGAAACTCTTCAGATGGAGGGCATCAACAGCGGCACCTGGGCTGTGCGCGCCTCCCGGTGGTGTGAGCTGATGCAAACCTGGCGCGCCATCGAATCCGAGCCAGCTCCCTTCCGCGAGGGTAACTGCCTCTTCGAGCAGTCTGCCTTCAATCGGGTCGTTTTGGATTGGTGCCGCACTAGCAAGGTCGTGAAGTGGCCCTTGCATGAGGTCGCATTACCCTTCTGTCCTGGAGGCCTCTCTTTCTTCGGCCAGTATATGAACAGCACGATCGTCCATGTCGCAGGCGCTGGGTTGCCGGTAAAAATGCAATTCCTCTTCAGCGTCTATGCCGCCGCTTATCTGCACGACCGCCAACTCACACTCTTCAATATCTTGGAGATGTGACCTGCCTCATTGGTCAGAAAAAACTTCATGCCACGAGAACAAAACCCAACTTTGTGCTTGCACGGAAAAGAAGCTGCTCCAGAATCCCAGCCCGCAGAAAAGCGGGTGTAGCTCAGTGGTAGAGCACTTCCTTGCCAAGGAAGATGTCGCGCGTTCGAATCGCGTCACCCGCTCCATTATCTCTCAATAAAGATAATGAAGCAAAACTTCAGGATTCTGTGGTTCAAAACTGTGATCGGTTGTCTCCGGCCTAAAGAGCAAAACGGAGAACCACCACGAAAGTGGCCGCGCCATCATTAGGGGCGCTTTTGAGCGAAAAGCCACTTCCAGAACTCGGGGTTGTCGTAGGTCTGGGTCCAGGAGTCGTGGCCGACACCGGGGTAAATCGTGAGCTTCACCGGGGCACCGATCTTTTGGAGAGCATCGTGGATCTTGTGACTGTTCTCGACAGGGACGGCACCGTCTTTGTTACCATGGAAGATCCATGCGGGCATGTTTTTGAGGCGTGATGCAGTGACCCAGCGAACACCTGCACCGCCGCAGACGGGAGCGATGGCTGCGTAAGTGTCAGGATACTCGAAAGCAGTCTCCCAGGTGCCAAAGCCGCCCATGCTAAGTCCTGTAAGGTAAACGCGGGACGTATCGATGCGCTCGGTCTTGATGAGGTGGTCGGTGAGGGCTTTGACACCGTGGGGGTTCCAGAGTTCGTTCGGCTCACACTGGAGACTGGCGATGAGGGCGGGAAACTTCTGTCCGGCGGCAACGAGCTTCGGCGGCCCGTGCTTTTTCAGAACCTCCAGGTCCGTGCCACGCTCTCCAGAACCATGGAGGAAGAGGACCAGCGGCCATCTCTTGGCTGAGTCTGCCTCATAGCCATCTGGCTTGCTGAGCAAGTAGCGGTAGCTCGCCTTGATGATGAAATCTCCCTCATAAGAGGCAGGCTCCTGAGTATCGGCAAAGAGAGGAGCAGCGAGGAGGAAGAGGGCGAATACAAGTCGGGACATGCCAGCATAACGCCCTCCCTTGAGCACTCGGATGTTGGTGAGCTTTTTCATCTGTTCGTTCGGTGGCTCCGGCGCAGCTTCAGTGATGAAGGTGGCTCCTGGAGGCGAAAGGATGGTGGCATGAAGTTTCTGCCCCGCGTCTGTCAGTGTGGCGCTGGTGCCATCCACGGCGACCTCCGCGCGGGTATGCATTTTCCAGGTGACGTTGGTGCTATTTTTAATGATGAGGTCATCCTGAATGACGACGTAGCTCTTGGGGCTGCGAACCATCATGACACCACGAGTGGCTTCTTTGGCGGACTTGGAGTAGGCGTCTTTGAGGTCGAGTGCAGCCATGCCGACTTCGGGGGTGCTTTTGACGAAGAGTAAGCTCGACTTCCCATCCAGACTTTGATTCGTGCTGATGACAGGCTTTGGCGGTGGTGCCCCCTTCTTGGCAGCTGGCGGCTCTTCTTCCTGGCCGATTTCGAGGGTGTTTTGTCCGGGAGTGCCTTCGACGTAAAGTTGATAGCGCTTGCTGCGGTCGGCGGCCTTGGGTTCGAAACCTGGAGCGCGATCACTTTCTGAGCCGAGTTCGATTCCCCAGCGTTTACCTGCGGCTTCGAGGATGAAAGTGCCGAGGTCGAGCTGGGATGTCGGGATGCTATTGTCCCCGCCTTTGACAGCCACATAGTAAGCAGCCTGGTCCCAAGCGGTGCGGAGGGCGGCGATCTGCCCGCCA
Organism: Verrucomicrobiaceae bacterium; assembly: GCA_021151605.1. GTDB lineage: Bacteria > Verrucomicrobiota > Verrucomicrobiia > Verrucomicrobiales > Verrucomicrobiaceae > Prosthecobacter. The sequence goes on along the minus strand of JAGKWZ010000092.1, from coordinate 7,477 downwards.
GCGAAACCATAATCCAGGGATTCCTTCGCGCCATCCCCTGCAGCATGTGGATTGTAATAAAGGATGTGCCCAGCGAGGCTGAGATTCGAAGAAGTTGCCGCAGGGGCGGCTCCGGCGGTGAGGGCCTTGGAGCCGAAATTACCATGCTGGCCGGCGAGCCAAGTGGTGACCCAGGAACGAGGCAGGCTAGTGCTATTGCTGTCCCCGTAATTAAACAGGCTGCCAAATGGGCCGACGAGATGAACCCGGGCCAGTCCTGCCTGGGGCAGTCCCTCGATCATGCTAAAACCAAAATCACCGTTGGTGTTAGCCTTGAGGGTCTGGAGCAGCATGCTGGCGTAATCGAGAACGATGTCTCCCGCCTCAAGGCCCTCTGGCCAGAGTCCAGCTGGGGCAAAGCGAGTCATGCCTTTGCCAAACACTTTTGCTGCGCCATCCACGGCCTGACGTGCGGCCCCTGGATCATCGTCGGAGAAACAAACGGCCGCCAAAAGGAGGGCAGAGGCCATGGTCATGTGTTCGGCATCAATCTCTTCGTCTTCGGCAGCTTTCTTGGGGGCACCTTTGGCGGGAGCCTTGGCCTTGGGGGCATCTTCGACTCCGGCAGCCTTTCCACGTGCACTTGCAGGCACAGGCTCACCTTTGATGTGGGCGGAGAGTGCACCGATGCCTTTTTCGAGGATGTACAGTTTCACGTCTGCCAACTGTTTGGCGGTGAATCCATCGCGGAAGTAGTCATAGCCGAGGCAAGCAGCGATCAAGAAGTCTGCGGTCACGGCTGGCTCATCGACATACCAGTTTTGGAAAGTGGCCGGATCAGTGATGGCGATCATTTCCCGGATTCCGCGCTCTTTCCACCGTGGATCACCATCCAGGAAGTGCAGGGTGCCTAGTGTGGCCATGCGGAAGAGCGCCTGGGAGCCAGGGGTGTTCGTTCCCTGAACCTCACCGAAAACACGGGTGAGTTCGGGAGCTTCGAGGAGCTTTTCCGCGCCTGCCTTGAGGTTGGCCACCATTTTGGCGAAAAGGGGATCCGTGGCGACCAAGCCCTTCAGGTAAGTCCAGCCGGGCTGGGCATGGATGAGGCGGGGACGCACTTTCAGGACCTTGCTGATGTAGTCGGCACTGTTGGGAGCTTTGAAGCTTTTGGCCGGGATGATCGTGAGCGAAGGGCGCGGAGGTGCGGGTTTGGCACTGGCTGTGGGAGCTGCGGCTGGCTTGGCGGCGGCTGGGGCTCCTGGAGCAGCGGGTGCGCCGGGGGCGGCTGGTGCGGGAGTCGCTGGCGCAGGCGCGGGAGTCGCTGGCATGGACTGCATCTTCTTCCACTCGGCGGCAGCATAGGCTTTATCTGCATCTCCCAGGGCATCAATCGGGATCGTGATGGCTGAGCCGTCTGCTTTCTTTAATGTGACCGTGCGCGCCGTAACGTCCACGCCGGTCATCTCGGCTTCGAGTGAGGTTCCAGCTTTGCTCGTCCACTTACGCATTTCTGCGGTGGAGAAGGCTGGCAGGCTAAGAAGCAGGGCGGCGACGATACGATGAGGGGATAGCACTTTCATAACCACGGTGGTTGGGGGGGGAATTCAGTCTGCGTACAAGCCGCGCTGCGGACAAGAGTAATTTCACGCCCGGTGCATTTTCCTCCAGCGTCGAGCCTTTGACTGTCTGGCGGTGGGTGGCTCCGGCGGTTGACTTTCGCCCGCTGCCAACGAAGTGCAGGCCAACAAAACCCGCTCCGAAGTCAGAAAATGAAAACCGTCGCCATCGTAGGCCGCCCGAATGTGGGCAAATCCGCCCTCTTTAATCGCCTCGCAGGCATGAACATCTCCATCGTCCATGACCTGGCCGGGGTGACACGGGACCGCATCACCGCCGAATGTCGGCGTGGCGTGCAGGTCTTCCAGATCATGGATACTGGAGGTATCGGGGCAAACACAGAGGATGTGCTCACGGCTCAGGTTCAAGTCGAGGCCAGTATCGCGCTCGATGTCGCAGACCTTCTACTCTTCGTCGTCGATGTCTTCGAAGGTGTCACCCCGATCGATCTGACTTTGGCAAACATGCTCCGCCGGACGAAGAAGCACGTCATCCTTGTCTGCAATAAAGCCGACTCGGAGAAGCGCCGCATGGGCTCTGGCGAGTTTGCCCGCCTCGGCTTCAATGAGATGGCCGAAGTTAGCGCCGTGCACGGCTATGGCATCGACAACCTCGTAGACATCATCTCTGAGCGACTCGAGCTCAAGGAGCAGGTGGAACTCACCGATGAAGAGAGCGATGCCAAACACGCCGCGCGTCCGCTAAAGCTGGCCATCGTCGGGCGACCAAACGCGGGCAAGTCCTCCCTGGTCAATGCCATCCTCGGCCAGGAGCGCGCCATCGTCAGCGAGGTCGCTGGCACCACGCGCGACAGCTTGGACATTCACTGCACCTACAACGGCAAGCGCTACCAGCTCATCGACACGGCTGGTATCCGCCGCCAGTCCAAGGTGGATGATGACGTGGAGATCTTCTCCATTCAGCGCAGCTATCAGGCGATCAAGCGCGCCGACATCTGCCTGCTCGTCATTGATTGCGCCGACGGAGCGAAAATGCAGGACCGCAAAATCGCCCAGATGATCCTGGAAGAGCGCAAACCCTGCATCCTCGTGATGAATAAGTTTGATCTCTTCCACCCGACGGCGAAGCAGAAGGACCGCCTCGAAGAACTGAAAGAGACCATGGGTCGGGAGTTCTTCTTCCTGCACTATGCCCCGCTGGTCGCCACCTCGGCCAAGGACAAGGAAAACATCGGCAAGCTCTTTGTGCAGATCGAGGAAGTGCGCAAAGGCGCGCAGACCCGCATCGGCACCGGCGTTCTCAATCGTCTGCTCCACAAGGCCATCGAAGATACCCCCGGACCACTTGGCCGTAGCCCTCATACCTTCAAGCTGCTCTACGTCACCCAGCTCGCAGACACGCATGAGGGAGACCAAGTGCCTGTGCCGCATTTCATTCTCTTTGCCAACCGTGCCGCAAAGATGACGGAAGGCTACATGCGCTTCCTCGAAACCGTCATCCGCAGCGAATGGCCAGCCCCCGGCGTACCTTTCCGCATGAGTGTGCGTGGCAAAGACCCCAAAGCCAAGATGAGCACCAGTGGCAGGGCCAAGGGCAAATCCCGCAGGTGACCGGGCCACGGGTGGTCGGGCTGGCAGGCCGATCATCTCCCGTCGTGGAGTTGCCAGTCAGTCGCCCTGTCCCAGCAAGTTTCACCTTCATGCACAAATCTGGGCACCGATCTGCCTCCAGGAATCACCTGAAAAAGGGTGTTCCGCCTCATGCTGTGGCGCATCATCAGCGCGGCATTGCACTTCGTTTTGCCCAGATGCTGAAATCTGGCAGCAATGCATGGGTGGCCTTTCTGGCCGTGCTCGGCCCAGGGCTTCTAGCGGGGCTGTCTGACGATGATCCGGCTGGCATTACCACCTATTCGGTCCTGGGAGCTGACTTTGGTTACAGGCTGCTTTGGATCATTCCGGCTTCGACCGTGCTGCTCGTGCAGTTTCATCTGATGGCCGTGCGTCTGGGCGCAGCCACGGGGAAGGGTTTTGTCGGCTTGATACGGGAGAAGTGGGGCAAAGGCGTCGGCTACTTTGCCGTCGGGGCACTGCTTTTTGCTAACTTTGGAACCATCTGCGCCGAGTATGCGGGCATTTCCGCAGCGGGTGGCCTCGTGGGCATCCCTTCCTGGATCAGCGCTCCAGTGGCAGGTCTGCTCATTTCTCTCGTGGTCGTGCTCGGTTCCTTTCACCGCGTGGAGCGCGTGCTCCTGGTCATCTCGGCCACGCTGGCGCTTTACATTGTAGATGGCTTCCTAGCCGCGCCGGATTGGAGCGCCGTTTGGCAGCACTCGCTGATCCCACATTTACCGACCAGTGCCGCAGGTTGGGTCGCCATCGCCGCAGCACTAGGCACCACGCTCGCCCCGTGGGGGCTGGCCTTCATCCAATCTTATGCGGTGGATAAAAAAGTGTCCCTCGAAACCCTGCGCTGGGCACGGGTGGACGTGGTCATAGGTTCGGTTCTGACCGGAGTGATCGGCCTGGCCATCGCCGTGGCCTGTGCCGCCACGCTAAACAAAGCTGGAGTCCACATCGCCGATGCTGGGGATGCCGCCAAAGCCCTGCAGCCTCTCGCGGGCCGTTTTGCCACGGTGATATTCGGGGCCGGGCTCCTGGGTGCCTCGCTGCTGGCGGCAGCCATCGTGCCTATCGCCACCGCCTATTCGATTGCTGAAGGTGTCGGTGAGCCCGCCTCGCTCGACCTCGACTCGCATCACTTTCAGTGGTTTTACGCCGCCTTCATCGGGCTGACCATTGCCTGCGTGAGTGTGGTATCCTTGCCAGATTTGCCGCTGATCCCGCTGATCTATACCAGCCAGGTGGTGAATGCCGTCATCCTGCCACTGCACGTCATCGCCCTTCAATTGCTCGCCAGCAATTCAGCAATGATGGGTGCGGCACGGCAAGGCCCCTGGGCACGCATCGCGGGCTGGGTCAGCATCGGATTGATCCTCGCCTGCGTGGCTGCGCTTGCCTGGAGCTGGGGGCGGTAGCTTCAGCAAAGAAGAAAGAGAAATTGCCTTTTCCCCCTGCCCTGCGCCATCATACCCACACATGCACCCTGAGATCCCGAAACTCCTCCAGCTCCAAGAACGAGACCAGCGCATCAACGCGCTCAAGAAAGACCTCAAGGACGTGCCCAAGCATGAGGCCGCCGCCAAAGCCCAGCTCGCAGGAGATACTGCCTCCGTCGAGGCCGCCTCCCTGAAGGTGAAAGAGATCGAGGTGAAGATCAAAGGCGTGGAGCTGGACATCCAGACCCGGCAAAACACCATCAAGCGCCTCAACGACCAGCAGTTCGAGACCCGCAAGAACGACGAATTCCAGGCCCTCGGCGTCGAGATCAAACGCTACGAAACCGATGTCCATGCCCTGGAGGACAAAGAGATCGGTTTCATGGAGGAACTCGAAGCCGCCAAAGCCGTGCTCAAAGAAGCGCAGGGCAAGCTCGGTCTCACCCAGGGCCGCGTGAATGAAGAACTCAAGCATCTCGCCGAGCGCATGGAAGGCGTGAAAAAACGCCTCGCCGAAGTCGAAGCCGAGCGCGCTGAGATCGTCGCGCCCCTTGAGCCGACCACCGTTTCCCTCTACCAGCGCATCTTTACCAAAAAGGGCGACTCAGGAGTCGTGCCCCTCACCAACGGCGTCTGCGGTGGCTGCCACATGAAGGTCGTCTCCGGCACCTTGCAGACCGCCCGAGCTGGTGAAGCGCTCGCCCAGTGTGAGAGCTGTGGCCGCATCGTTTACATCGTCGAGTAACATCGTTTTTCACGATACCTTTTCACCCCAAAAGCGTATTGCAGACTCGGCCTTCCAGACTCTTGTCTGCGCCCCCTACCCCAAACCAACCCCGACATGAAAAAACAACTACCGACTCTCGCTGCTCTCGTTCTCGCGTTTGCTGGCCTGACCGGCATCAACCAAGCCCAGGAGACCAAACCCGTGAGTGAAGCCAAACCCGTGAAAATTGTGATGGAAACCAGCAAAGGCACCATCGAACTCGAACTCGACCCCGTGAAGGCCCCGATCACCGTCGAAAACTTCGTCAAGTATGCCAAGAAAGGCCATTATGACGGCCTCATCTTCCACCGCTGCATCCCCGGTTTCATGATCCAGGGCGGCGGATTCACCCCTGACATGAACCAGAAGGCTGTGGACGCCCCGATCTCCATCGAGTCCAAAAACGGCCTCAAGAACGACCGTGGCACCATCGCCATGGCCCGCACCAGCAATCCGAATAGCGCCACCAGCCAGTTCTTCATCAACGTGAAGAACAACGCCAACCTCGACTACCCGAGCTTTGATGGCTACGGCTACGCCGTCTTTGGCAAGGTGACGAAGGGCCTCGAAGTCTGTGACGCCATCGTCAGCGTGCCCACCGGCCGTGTCGGCCCTCATGGCGACGTGCCATCCGAGCCTATCCTCATTAAGAGTGTCAAAGTGGCCGAGTAATCTGCCGCCCAGAGACAAATCATCCAGCGGAGCACGGGTCACCCCGGCTCCGCTTTTTCGTGTCTTACAAAGCCAGCTCCCGCAGCAGAGCCTGATTCAGGCGGATGCCTGCCTCCAGATTCGCGATGGGGAAGTTCTCGTTCGGGGCGTGCGCCTGGCAGTCTGGCAGTGCAAGACCGAGCAGCAGGGTGTCGGCTTTCAGCACATCTTTGAAAGCCTGGACGATGGGGATGCTGCCGCCTTCACGGATGAGGGCTACATTTCCACCGAAGGTGGCCTGAAGTGCGCGCTGAGCAGCTGCGCCAAAGGCCGAGTGCGGGTCCATCAGGTAGGCCATGCCGGTGTGGCCACGTTTGATCTCCAGCCGGACAGCCGGGGAGGCCTGGGCGCGCAGATGCGCCTCGGCCAGATCCAGGATGCGCGCTGGGTCCTGGTCGGGCACGAGCCGGAAGCTCAGCTTAAAGAAGGCCTCACGGGCGATCACGGTCTTCGAGCCCTCCCCCTGATACCCACCGCCGATACCATTCACCTCAGCCGTCGGGCGGGCCCAGCGACGCTCACGCTCCGTGTAGCCGGGTTCGCCAAAGAGGGCCGGTGAGCCGGTGAGACTGAGCGTCTCCGCATCGCCATCGCCGAGGCCTTTCCAGCTCGTGCGCTCCCAGTCCTGGAGATCGCGCACGCCATCGTAGAAGCCAGGGATCATCACCCGCCCCTCGGCATCATGAAGGCTGGCGACGAGTCGCGCCGCCATGGTCACAGGATTGGCGATGGCTCCGCCAAAGATGCCGGAGTGGAGGTCGATGCTGGGGCCGTGGACCTTCACCTCCATGCAGGCGATGCCGCGCAGACCATAGGTGAAGGTGCCTATCCCTTCGCCCACCATGCCCGTGTCCGAGATGGCCACCACATCGCAGGCGAGTTCCTCCGCATGAGCTTCCAGGAAAGGCTTCAGATTCGGGCTTCCGATCTCCTCTTCGCCCTCGAAGAGGATCGTGAGGTTCACAGGCAGATCCCCATGCTCGGCCAGAGTCTCTGCCAAACCCGAAACGTGGGCGATGAGCTGGCCTTTGTTATCCGTGGCCCCACGGCAGTAGATGCGGCCATCCCGGATCGTCGGCTCGAAGGCCGGAGACAGCCACTCATTCAGCGGCTCGGCAGGCTGCACGTCGTAGTGCCCGTAAAGCAGCACCGTGCGGCGGCCCGGCAGGTGCGCGTTCTTGGCCACGATGATTGGATGTCCCGGCGTCTCATGAAGGGTGGTCGTCAGCCCCATGCCGGTGAGTTTCGCCACCAGCCAGTCCGCACAAGCGCGGACATCAGGGCGGTGTTTCGAGTCAGTGGAGACGCTGGGGAAGCGCAGGCAGGTGAGGAGATCTTCGAGGGCAGACATGGTGCCGCCGATGTTGGCGCGGGCCGCCGTGGGT
>JAGKWZ010000449.1 GCA_021151605.1 Verrucomicrobiaceae bacterium | reverse complement strand
CCCCTTCCCTGATCCGGGTAACTTCCGTGTAAACCCAGTGAAGATCCTTTTCGGCGTCATCGCCCTCGTCGTTGCCGTCGGCCTCTTCTCTAGTTTCTACCAGGTCCCTGCAAATTCCGTCGCCATCGTCCAGCGCTTCGGCAAATTCCTTGGCACCACCGAGCCTGGTCTGCACTTCAAACTGCCCTTTGGAATTGATGAAGTCACCACCGTCGAAACTCGCCGCCAGCTCAAACTCGAATTCGGCTACGGCACTCGTGGAGCACTGAATGAGTATCAGTACAACCAGGATTTCGAGGACATGGAGCTGGAGAAAAACATGGTCACTGGTGACCTCAATGCCGCAGTTGTCGAGTGGGTCGTCCAGTTTCACATCTCCGATGCCAAGGCCTATGTCTTCAACTTCCTAGAGCCTCAGGCCACCCTGCGCGACCTCTCCGAGGCAGTCATGCGCGAGGTCGTCGGCGACCGCACCATCGACGAAGTCCTCACCGTTGGTCGCCAGGAGATGGAAGTAAAAGCCCTCGAACGTCTCCAAGTCATTGCCAGCACTCTAGACATGGGAATCCATGTCGATCAGGTGCAGCTCGGCAACGTCAACCCACCCTCCGAAGTCAAAGACAGCTTTGATGAAGTCAATCGCGCCCAGCAGCAGCGCGAGGCCGCCATCAACGCCGCCAACGGCGAATACAACCGAGTGATCCCCGAAGCCAGGGGCAAAGCCGAGCAAAGCATCAGCCAGGCCGAGGGTTACGCCACCGAGCGTGTCAACCGCGCCGAGGGCGATGCTACTCGCTTCACTGCCATGCTCACCGAATACAAAAAGGCTCCCGAGGTCACCAAGAAGCGCATTTACCTCGAAACCCTCACCCAGATCCTGCCCAACATCCCAGGCAAGATCATCATTGATGACAAAGTCCCCCAGTTCCTGCCCATGATGCAGCTCCAGCAGGCCAAAAACGTCCAACCCGCCACACCTTCTGCCCGATGAAACCCGCCCTCTCCCTCCTCATCCTCATCGCCGGGTTCGCGCTCTACATCATAGGCAGCGCCAGCCTATATAGCGTCTCCGAGACCGAACAGGTCATCATTACTCAGTTCGGTAAGCCCGTCGGCGAGACCATCAAAGACGCCGGCCTGCATGTGAAGACACCCTTCATCCAGCATGTGAACCGCTTCGACAAACGTGTACTCGAGTGGGACGGCCCGCCCGTGAACATGCCCACGAAGGACAAGCTCTACATCGTCGTCGATAGCTTCGCCCGCTGGCGCATCAGCGACCCACGCGTCTTCTTTGAAAACCTCCGTGACGAGCGCACCGCCCAGTCCCGACTCACCGACATCCTCGGCAGCGAAACCCGAAACGTTATCGCTAGGCACGACTTCATCGAAGCCGTCCGCAACACCAAGGACCGCAAAGTCGTCCGCGAAGCCGCCGCCGAAGGAGCCGTCGCCTCCATAGCCGATGCCCGTCTCGGCACCATGCCGCCCATCAACAAGGGCCGCGCCGAACTCGAAAAAGAGATCTTCGCCAACGCCGCTCCCAAAGTGAAAGGCTTCGGTATCGAACTCATGGACCTCCGCTTCAAGCGGATCAACTACACCCCCGCCGTCAGTCAAACCATCTACCAACGCATGGTCAGCGAGCGCACCCAGATCGCCGAGCGTTTCAAATCCGAAGGTGCCGGCGAAGCCGCCAAAATCCTCGGCCAACGCGAGCGCGACCTGAAGCTCATCGAGTCCGAGGCCTACCGTAAAGTCCAGGAAGTCGAAGGAGCCGCCGACGCAAAAGCCTCCGAAATCTATGCCAAAGCCTACAACGGCAGCCCCGAATCCACCGAACTCTTTGAGTTCCTAAAAACCATGGAGGCCTACAAAACGATTATCACTCCGGATACCAGTCTCATACTCAGCACAGACAGCCGCTTCCTCCGCTACCTGAAATCCTCAGAAGAGCCCACAGCAAAAAATACCACCGGGTCCGCATCCGCAGACCCGCTGAAAAGCCTTCCGAGCCTCCTGGACATGGTGAAAGCACCGTGAATCAAGAGTTATAACCACTTCTCAGTGCTGGAGGTTGCCCCAAAGCAACTGAACCTCACCGCCTTCCCTGCATCGAGCGTTCCACGAGATCTTCATAAATCTTGCGGCGTTCGTCCAGGCCGAGGCCTTTGTTTCGCCAGCCTAGCATTTGGCGGTTGATGTCCTCACGTTGCGAAACACTCAATCGAGAAAGTTTGGCCACCATCTCAGCAGGTGGCTGCTTGGGGTAGCCATCCGAGGAAAAACCTTCACGGTAATTCACGGCAGCCTCCTTTGCCTCAGCGATCTGGGAAGTGCTCAAAGGCGGCAAGTTTCTGTCAGAACTGCTGCTGGAGCCACCGCTACCAGCCGATGATCGAGTGCCTTTAGTAGGCGGCTTCTGATAGCGGACAGAAATGACCTGCCCTCCCGCGACTTGGATCTTGGCCGCCCAGGTCCTGGACTCGGCAGGATTGCCGCTAACTCCGAGCAACTGCCATCCCTGAAGGTTGGCCTCCTTTGAGACTACTTGAGACTGCATGGTTTCCGTATCGAGCAGGGTGGCAAATACATCGCCCCTAATGTTTGCGACGCCCGTTAGGATGATCGAATCAGAAACGCCCAAAGAGCGGGTGAATGGTGAGTTCTTGAAAAGTGCATCGAAGTTCGCTTCATCCACAGATTGAGGGATCGCGCCATCATCGTCAGATGGCGAAGACCGATGCGTCTTATCGTCTCCGTACATTGATACAATACCGAGCAAGGCCATGCAAAGAACACCTCGATCAACATTCATGTCCTTCCTCCTGAAAACGTACGGCTGAGTCTCATAAAGCCAGGTACGGTAGGAGCCCTGCAAAACCATCATAGGAGCTTATGAAACTCTGCAGCATGTCTTCAGTGATCTCATTTCGACTACACCTTGATGAATGAATTTGTAGAAATCTGAGCTTGCCATCCCTCAGGGCTTTTTTCAAAATTCCGCTGTGTCCCGTGAACACACCTTCGGATAAATCCACCCAAAAATACGCATCCATGAAAATGAAACACATGCTTCTCCTCGCGGCGCTGTGCGCCGTTACATCATCCATCACGGCACACGCTGCTGAACCCAAAAAAGCAGCGGCGGCTGAGGCTCCCAAGACCGCCGCCAAAAAAGGCGAACCCAAGGCCAAACAAGACACCTATCCTCTTTACGGCAAGGTCGTGACCATCACTTCACGTACGCTTACCATCGTCCGCAGCGATGCGGCTGAGGCAGAGCAGAGCAAGTACGCAATCAATGCCAGCACAGAGTATGTGGACGGTGAGAAAACAGCGACGATCGAAGATGTGAAAGTCGGTTCCTGGGTCGGAGGCTCGGTCAAAAAGGGGGAGGGAGATGGCAATGACGTCGTCCTGAAGCTGAATATCGGCGTAAAACAAAAATCCGCCAAGAAGGCCAGCAAGGCCCCCAAGAAGAAGACTGCAGCGAAGTCAGAATCCAAAAAGAAAGCAGAGTAGTGATAACGTTGAAGTGACCCAGATTAACCAGCGGCGTGGAGACTTCCACGCCGCTTTTTTGTGCACCGTCCACCACCATCGGCCGCATCTGGTCCGTGTACGAGTCGACGATGATCGTGCAGTCAGGAGGAGCATCGTACACGCCGTTCCAAACTGCTGAGATGTGCGCAGCCGCTGGCATGACGACCGCGCAAGTCGACAGCAAGGATGAA
>JAGKWZ010000448.1 GCA_021151605.1 Verrucomicrobiaceae bacterium | reverse complement strand
TTTGAAGGACGCACAGAAGGAATTCGGCCTCGTCCGCATGGGGGGCACCATTGGCTGGATCCTCGCCGCTTGGCCACTCTACTTCATCCTTCAGGGAAAGACCGGCGTCGATGCCGTCACTGCCAGCCGGAATATCTTTCTTATCTCAGGTGTCGCCTCCCTCGTGCTCGCCGTCTTCAGTCTGAGCCTGCCTCATACCCCTGCTAAACCCGCAGCCGCTGGTGAAGGCGGATTCGCTTGGGTCAAAGCAGCGAAGTTCCTCAGCAAGCCCTTCCTGCTCGTGCTTTTCATCGTCACCTTTATTGATTCCACCATCCACAACGGCTACTTCCTCATGGCCGGCGGTTTCCTCGGAAGCAAGACGGTGGGCATCTCTCCAGAGTGGATCATGCCGGTCATGAGCATCGGTCAAATCGCCGAGATCGCCACCATGGCCATTCTCGGCTGGTTCCTTTCGAAGATGGGCTGGAAGACCACGATGATCCTCGGCATCCTCGGTCATGCGGCACGCTTTTCCGTCTTCGCCTTCCTGCCGCAGAATCAGACCATGATCATCCTCGTTCAGGTCCTCCATGGCATTTGCTACGCCTTCTTCTTCGCCACGCTCTACATCTTCATTGATAAAGCCTTCCCGAAAGATGTGCGCTCCAGCGCCCAGGGACTATTTAATCTCCTCGTCCTTGGTCTTGGCGACCTCGCGGCCAAGTGGTTCTTTATCCCACTTCAGGGCAAGCTCACGGTCGATGGCGTGGTGAACTACCGGGAACTCTTCCTCTGGCCCACCGGACTCTCCCTTGCCGCTGCCGTACTTCTCCTCATCGCCTTTTACCCGCCAAAGGAACTAGATGCACCTTCCGAGGTGTCGCATTGATGGAATAGGTATCCGCTGCATGATGGCCTGAAGCGTGAAAGCAACAGAGTTACTGTGCGGAGTGAATATCTTACGCTCTCGTTCCCCGCAGGCAAATATCATCAAACTTGGAGTGATAGCGGCATCGGATCGAGGCGCAGAGCCGACGAAGGTGGCAACAATCTGGATCAAGCTGCATCACGGAGCCGAGACCAAAGTCAAAGCTCAGTGATCTGATTGGAACCGCCCGGTGCGGACCCGCACGCCGGGTGGTGTGGGAGGGGTGACAGGCGCAATCCTGTCACCTCCACCCGATTTCGGCCTTGGTTTGCTATGGTGATAACTATTCTGGCCCATAGGCTTCTCGTAACTTCCGGTTCTTGATCTGGCCCCGCTGGCAGTATGAGCAGCCGCAAGGCTTGCGTCCGTCGGAATGAGACTCAGGATAATAGCGCCACCCAATGACCTGATCGGGTGTGTAAACCCGCGTAATCCAGTCCTCAGGGATCGAGCCAGTGAAGATCACCTCAAGACCCATACCTGTGCTGTGATCCATGAATACGCGCACAGCATCCGCTGCTGTAGTCTCAATGTGAGTTTCGTTGTAGCGTCCAACAGCCACCAAAACATCATCTGGGACGTGAAACTGAACGGCTGAAATAACCCTAATGCCTCGCCTGCGAAGCTCTCGAATCCACTGATGTGATCGGTAATAGTTCTGAAGGACGGGCGTGGCAAACACACCCTTCTTCTCACGCCCATGAATCTTCTGTGCCTTGATTCCATTCTTCCGAATCAGAGCAATGTCACGATCATCAGCCAAGTGGACGAACTGGGGCATGGGCTTTGTCAGTGGGCCGAACGCCTAGCTGAGGGACGCGGCTCCGCGACTGTCGCGACCGCTGAAAATAATCGAGTGCCCAGACCTTGCCCCATGCCCAGAGAGCCGCGTTACCTCCAGCGACTTGTTCGGCCTGCCTTGGCGAAGCGAAGCGATGACGTTTGGATTGCGGTGCCTTGGGAGCATGATCGAAATTGAAAATAAGGTTGGATTTACTGAATCTATCTCGGTGATAGCTGCTTCCGGGCATTGGTTTTCGTGGATGATAGCTTTTCGTCTTCGATAGCTCCAGCTTCGTCGCCTTTGGCTCGCTTGGCTCTCGCACGAAGTGTAAAGCTATCTCCAAATGCATTGTTTCCCTCGTCAAATTCAATGGCTTTGGTCAAGTCAGCTATAGCACCATCAAAATCTTTCATATCAGTCTTCACTCCACCTCTGTCATGGTAGGCCATCCCTGATTTAGGGTATAACGTCAGTAGCACATCATAAATCCTTAGTGCGTCGGTATTCTGACCCTTCATATTGAACTCACGGGCTCTCCAAATGGCGCGGTTGGCGATGTAGAAACGTGCCTTGGTTCCTTTCTCGTCATCTATGGCAATGGCAGCGTTAAAGTCCGCTTCACTACCCAAAGCGTCACCTCGAAAAACTCTCAAACCGGCTCGTCCGATAAGCGAATCGAAGCTCTTTGGATCAAGCGAGATAAGCTCCGTAAGCTCTTTCTCGGCCTTCGAGTAGTCCTCAGCTTTGAGAGCAACTTGAATAGACTGACGAAGCTCTTCAGTCGAACGAGTTGGAGATTTGGATAATGAACAACCTGTTAGGAAGAGGATCGCAGGAAAAATAAAACGCATCTGTAGTTTGTCTTGTTTGGCCGAACATCTAGCTGAGCCGCAGAATTGCGGTTTTTGCTGGAATTGTTAGCGCGGCAAAAGCCGCACTCGAAAATTTTATACAGCTCATGGTTAGGAGGGGATAAAGCCTTTAGGTATGGGCTTGGCAAGCCAAAACGTGATAAATTTGGGGCAAACTGAGTGCGGCTTTTGCTAGTTATTCCGTGAAAAAGCCGCACTCAGAAAAACCAGCAAAAACCGCAGGAAAGGGTTGACAGTTTGGATGGGTTTTTGCCTCGTTGCCTTGCGGCCGAACGATGAGCGCAGCGGACCGGCTGCGCAGGACTCCGCCAACACTACAACCTAGCTCCAGCCGGTTCGCTGCCGCGTTTTGTTATGACCTCTAAACGCTTCAATCTCCCCAAAAATGTAGATGCCGTGAAACCCTGCCCCAAGTGTTGGCAGAAAACGCAGTTCGTAGCCAAGTCTCGCCAAGTCTGCGAAGACGGCTGCGAAGTGTGGATCGTGTGCATCTGTGGGCACGATCCACACGGTCCGCTTGATCGCATGGAAAGCGTGATGGGCGGCTGCGATGAAGACAACATTCGCATGGCTCTCGACTGTTGGAACGACGCCTCTGGTCATAACGAATAGCATGAGCCACGCCGCCCCAGACTCACGAATGCAAGAGCAGCGCCCGTCGGCGTTGGCTCCATGCGCTTGTTGTGCCTTGGGGGATGACGTGCGCTTGTATCTCGGGGACTGCCGGGAAATCATGCCGCTACTGACAGGCATCGACTCAGTGATCTCAGATCCGCCATTCAGTGCGCGAACTCATGCCGGACATGATGCCGTAAAGGGGGACGGGCACACGGGCAACGGAACGAAAACTATCCGCGAAGTCATCAGCTATGGAGCATGGAGTGATGAAGAGGTGTCGGCAGTGTGCCGAATGCTGCCTGCGCACGGTTGGACGTGCATCATCACGGATCACGTCCTCGCACGTGACTGGGAACGCCGAATGAAGGAAGCAGGGCGCTACGTCTTCGCTCCGATACCTGTAATCGCACGCGGGCGCTCGGTGCGGCTCACTGGAGATGGTCCTAGCTCGTGGACTGACTGGCTGATCCCAGCCCGCACAAAGACGGAAATCAAATGGGGGACGCTGCCCGGAGTCTATGAGGGTAGCAAGACGACAATCGAGCACAAGGGAGG
>JAGKWZ010000447.1 GCA_021151605.1 Verrucomicrobiaceae bacterium | reverse complement strand
GCACCGGCCCCCGAAAGCAAACCAGCCGCAGCCCCTCAGCCACCCACGGCTCCTGAAGGAAACTCAACGGTAGCCAGACCGCCCACCACGACCGTCGTGCGGCCCCTCGCCAATCCCCCAGGGAAACCCGTCGCCAAGCCCATCCGCCCAGCACCAAACGGCAAGCTCCCACCACCCTCGAAACCTGAGACCTGATCAGCGGTCTTGGAGGATGTTTGAGGGGGCTCATTCATCCGATGGTCGTTCCGTCTGGAGTGGCAGAGTCCTCGCAAATCATGGGGCTGCGCCATAGCTGCCCCGCGCGGACAATTCGGCAGTGGTAACAAGCCGAATGCACATCGTCTTGATTGTACCATTGATGACTCCCGCCATGCCTCTCGCAATCGTCCCCCTTATCACAAATGCCAAGGTCGATGAGAAACCAAGGCAACCTCGCTCGAATGGCTGTTCTGAGGCGGAAGGGTGATTTCATCGAGGGCAGCCGTGTTTCATTGCCAGACATCTCGAAGCCCTGCGACTAGGAGGACAGCGCACCTGCATGGCGGGGACGGTGGCGTTGAAAGCGCGTTTATAGGCCGGTAGATCATAAAACATGAATGTCATGTAACACTACTGCGTATCCACTCGGACGACGCAAGAACTGGAACTGTGCGGTTAGGTCACTCCACTCGCCATCCAACGGAACTTCGTGCTCGAACCAGTAGCCACGTCCGTCCGTAAACTCGCCAGCGCTGGGTCGACGATCGCCGACTATCTTATCTGGATCAGTAACACTAACGGACTCAGAACAGGCGTAATCTTGAAAAACGCTCTGGATCTTCTCTGCGTCCCAGCGCTCGCCGTAGCGGTTCGGCTCGTCGAGGCGCGAAACTGCACCCGGAAAATCTCCGCGTGCGAGGAGCCGAAACCAGTCGCGAGCAAAACGCGTGAACGTAACAACTGGATCATCTGTAAACACTGGAATCATAAAGGTATGAAGTTGGACCTTACTGGCAAAAAACCGATGGCCAACGCTTTGACAAGAACATCACGGAGTTGAGCGCACATTGGAATGGGTCTCGTTTGCTTGGTTGGCCTTGCCCTCCGCAACCTTGCTGACATGAGCCACGAGTTGTTTAAGGTTCGTGGTCTGGGTGAGCGTGGCGTTGAAGAGGGGGCGCAGGTGCAACTCCACCTGATCATCACGATAGGCCTGGAAGATGGGCCGGGCCTTTGGCAGGGCCTCTAGCAGGATGGTGAGTCAGCACCAAAGGCTGAGATGAAGCCTCCACTCTGGCTCCAGCCATCGACCTGCCGCACTTGATGATTCAGACGGGCAAATGGCTCGCTCTGGCAGCCTTGTTGCTGATGCTCATCGGCCTGATGCAGTCTCGGCGTGAATCAAGCGGCCAACCTGGCGGCTGAATTGGCCATCTCAAAAATCACCACTTCCCCTACTCGGCTGCCCGTCAGGCAAGAGATGGCCTCCTGAAGCGTAGGTTTGTCCGTGATTCGCCCCCCAGTCATTGCCTCTCTCCTCGCCCTCGCCGGGATTTCGTCCGCTGCGGACAAGCCGGTGAGCTTCAATCTCGACGTGATGCCTCGGCTCATGAAGGCTGGTTGTGCCTCGGGGAATTGCCACGCGAAACCCGAGGGGCAGAACAACTTCAAGCTCTCGGTCTTCGGCTATGACCCGAAGCACGACTACCACGAGATCGTGCGCGATGACCGGGGCCGCCGTCTCTTCTTCGCCGCCCCGGAAGAGAGCCTGCTTTTGAAGAAAGCCATTGGCGAGGTGCCGCATGAGGGCGGTGCTCGTTTTGACAAGAAGAGCGAGGCCTACCAAATGCTCGTCGCCTGGATCAAGCAGGGCGCGCCTTTCGCCCTCGAAAACGAGCCTGTGCTGCAAAGCGTGAGCGTGGAGCCCCGCCAGCAGAGCTACAAAAAGAACGCCGAGCAGAAGCTTAAGGTCACCGCCAAGTATTCCGACGGTAGCACCCGCGATGTCACCGCGCTCACGGACTACCTTTCCCAGGAAAAAGAGATGGCCACCGTGGATGAGCACGGGCTGGTGAAGGTGGGAACCCTCAGTGGCGAGGGCGTGCTCGTCGTCCGCTACATGGGGCTGGTGGATGTCGCCCGCATCACCGTGCCAGCCGATAAGACCTACCCTGCCGAGCGCTACGCGAAGCTGCCCGTGAACAACGAGATCGACCGCCTCGTGCATGAGCGGCTTCAGAAGCTGGGCCTGCTGCCCTCCGACACCTGCACGGACGAGGAGTTCCTCCGCCGTGCCTCACTGGACCTCATCGGCAAACTGCCCTCCGCCGAGATGGCGAAGCGTTTCATCGCCGACACCAGCGCGGACAAGCGTGCGAAGATCGTCGATGAACTGCTCCAGGACCCGAACTACGCCGATCACTGGGCCGTGAAGTGGGGCGATCTGATCCGCCCGAATCCCTCCCGCGTCGGCGTGAAGCCCGTCTATCTGCTCGACACTTGGTTGCGCGACAGCTTCCGCCAAAACAAGCCTTACAACACCATGGTGCGGGAGCTGCTCACCGCCCAGGGCAGCACGCACGACTACGGCCCTGTGGCCATCTTCCGCGACAAACGCGAGCCCGTGGACACCAGCGGCTTCGTCAGCCAGATCTTCCTCGGCGTGCGGCTGGATTGCGCGAAGTGCCACCATCATCCGAGTGAAAAATGGACGCAGGAGGACTACTTCCAGCTCGCCGCCTTCTTTGGTCAGATGAAGCGCAAAGGTCAGGGCATCTCCGCCCCCATCTCCGGCGAGCCTGAATACTGGTGGTATGGCGGCAAAGGCGAGGTCACGCATCCCATCACAGATGTCGTCATGACTCCCAAGCCACCCGACGGCCCCGAGATGCCTTACGTCGAAGGTCAGGACCCCCGCGAAGCCCTGGCCGACTGGATGGGCAGCAGTGACAACCCCTTCTTTGCCAAAGCCATCGTCAACCGCATCTGGTCCGACTTCCTCGGCCGCGGCATCGTCGATCCCGTGGATGACATCCGCGTCTCCAATCCACCCACGAACGAAGCACTGCTCGACTGGCTCGCCGAGGACTTCTCCTCCCACGGCTACGATTTGAAGCACCTCATGCGCACCATCGTGGCCTCGCGCACCTACCAGCTCAGCACGCAGCCGAACGAAACCAACGTCACCGACAACAAGAACTACGCCCGCAGCCTGAAGCGCCGACTCGCCGCCGAAGTCTTGCTCGATGCCGTCAGCGATGTCACCGGCCAGCGCGACAGCTTCAGCGGCCTGCCGCCTAATGCCCGAGCCGTGCAGACCTGGAATCACAAGCTCGACAGCGATTTCCTGGATGCCTTTGGCCGTCCAAACGCCAGCCAGGAATGCCCCTGCGAGCGGGAGAGAAAGCCCAGCGTCGTCCAGGCCCTGCACCTGATGAATTCCAACAGCCTGCAAAGCAAGCTCACCAGCAGCGAAGGCCGCATCAGCAAGCTAGCCAAGAGTGATCTGCCCGAGCCCAAGCTCGTGAACGAGATCTATCTCGCCACCTACAACCGCCTGCCCAACGCCGCCGAATTGCAGACCTCCCTGCGCTTTTTCAACACCCCCGGCTCCACCCGCCAAACCGCCGCCGAAGACCTCGCCTGGGCGCTGATCAACTCAGCGGAGTTTGTGTTTAATCATTGAGGCGTCGTCACTCAGGGCCTGTAGCCGGCCTTCAGAAGGAATCGCCGCACTTCCTCCTCTAGCTGATCCAAGCTCCG
>JAGKWZ010000446.1 GCA_021151605.1 Verrucomicrobiaceae bacterium | reverse complement strand
GGCTTGGAGTGAACTTTTCACCACCCGCCTTGATGAACTGTCTTTCGCTTTTCGCCGCCGCATGGCTGCTGCCGTGCTTTTCGCTTCTCGCCGCTGAAAAGCCCATCACGCTCTGGCCGGACGGTGCGCCCGGAGCACTCGGCAACACGCCGAAGGACATCCCGACGCTCACGCCTTACCTCCCCGCCAAGCCGAGCGGAGCGGCGATGCTGCTCATCCCCGGCGGCAGCTACAGCGGCATCTACGAAGGCCAGGCGGAGCCGTTTGCGCTGTGGCTCAATGAGCAGGGGCTGACGGTCTTTGTGCTGCGATACCGGCTCGGCAGCGCGGGCTATCGCTATCCCGCGCAGCTTCAAGATGCCGTGGAGGCGATGTTTCAGATCCGAGGCAACGCCGAGAAGTGGAAGATCGACTCCAAGCGCATCGGCGTGATGGGTTTCTCCGCTGGCGGGCATCTCGTCTCGACTCTCATCAACCGGCCTGAAGACGGCATGATCCTCGGCAGCGACCGCAGCGTCAGTCCACGCCCCGATCTCGCCATCCTGTGCTATCCGGTCATCAGCATGATCACGAAGCCGCACGCCACCTCGCGGAAGATGCTCATTGGCGACTCACCCGAAGAAAAACTCGTCCGACAGACCTCCAGCGAGCTTCAGGTGAAGCCCGGCCTGCCGCCCGTCTTCCTCTGGCACACCATGGAGGACAAAATGGTGCCTGTGGAGCATGCGCAGCTCTACGCCGCCGCTTTGCATCAACATAGCGTGCCCCACGAACTCCACCTCTACCAGCACGGCGACCACGGAACCGGGCTCATCGGCACACAGCATCCATGGTTCGCGGACCTGGTCTTCTGGCTGAAGGCGAAGGGCTTCCTGAGCGAGAGGTGAGGGCTAACTTTCTATCAAGCCAACCACCAGCAGAAGCTGCCGCTGGGAACAGGCAGAACTGCCTCCTGCCCGCGAAGCTGCATCTCGCCGTGCTCCAGAGTGCCTTTTTTGCCAAACTGCTGGAGCAGCAGGTGATGCAGGGAGATGGGCGTGAGTTCGGGAGTGTGGCAGGAAAGCAGAAGACCGAGTGGCTCGGGCGACATCAGCTTGCGGAGCATGGTAAGAAGGGGCGGAAGGTCGTTTTCGATCTTGAAGATCTCCCCTTTGGCCCCGCGACCGTAGCTCGGCGGGTCGAGAATGATGAGGTCATACTGGCGCTCGCGGCGTTGCTCACGCTCGAGGAACTTGGTCACGTCATCGACAATCCAGCGGATGGGTTTGTCATCGAGCCGGTTCAGCGCCGCGTTTTGACGTGCCCAATCGACCATGCCCTTGCTGGCATCGACATGGCAGACCTCTGCTCCGCCATGGGAGGCGGCCAGCGTGCTGCCACCGGAATAGGCGAAGAGATTCAGCACCCTTGGCGCGCGACCGTGCTTCTTTAAATAGGCGGCACAGACCTCGCGGATGCGTTTCCACTGATCGCGCTGCTCAGGAAAGATGCCCAGGTGGCCGAAGTCGGTGCTGCTGAGCTTGAAGCGTGTGCCATCGACATCGATGTCCCAGGTGTCCGGCAGATTGTCCCGTCCGCGCCATTGATTCCCGCCTTCGCGGAAGAAGGTGGCAGTGGCCTGACGCCAGGCGGACTCGGGCAGCGTCTTTGCCCACACAGCCTGTGCGCAGGGGCGTGAAAGCACGACCGAGCCAAAGCGCTCCAGTTTCTGAAAAGTGCCGCTGTCGAGGAGTTCGTAACCGTTTGTCATGAAGGCGTTTGGTATCTCACAAGATTCCCGGATGTGCAGCGGCGAATACGGAGAATTTGAGAGGTGCCCTTACACGGCAACAGCTCGGAAACGGATTTCCGAGCTGTTGGTGATCGTTGAGGACGATGAGTGAGATCAGCCTGCGGCTTCGATCTCGGCTTCCATCTTCTTCTTCTCACGCTGGCGCTGACTGGAGTCGAGCGTGCGTTTGCGGAGACGTAGGTTTTTCGGGGTACATTCCACGAGTTCATCGGGGGCGATGTACTCGATGGCGCGCTCAAGGCTGAACTTCACCGGAGGGGTGAGCTGGATGCCTTTATCACCGCCTGCAGAACGGAAGTTCGTGAGCTGCTTCGCGCGGCAAGGATTGACGGGAAGGTCGTCGGTGCGTGGGTTTTCACCGATGATCATGCCATCATAGACCTGATCGCCTGCGGTGACGAAGAGCTTGCCGCGGACCTGGATGGTATCGAGCGCGTAGCTGGTGGCTTCACCACCTTCGGTGCTGACGAGTGTGCCGGTGCTGCGGGTCTGCATGAAACCAGCGTGTGGGGCGTATTCGCGGAAGAGATGGCTGTGGATGCCGTGACCGCTCGTCAGGTTCATCAGCTCGAATTCGAAGCCGATCAAACCACGTGTGGGGATGTACGCCTGGACGGTGGTGCGGCCGTTGTGGGCATTCATGTCTTCGATGCGGCCTTTACGCTCGGAGATGCTCTTCATGACGCCGCCGAGGTAGTCATCCGGCACGTCGAGGTAGAGGGTTTCAAAAGGCTCACAGATGACGTCGTCGATGCGTTTGGTGATGACCATCGGGCGGGAGACGAGGACTTCGAAACCTTCACGACGCATCTGCTCCACGAGCACGGCGATCTGCATGGCACCACGGGCGCTGACATCGAAGATACCGGCAGTGTCGGTGTCTTTGAAGGAAAGGGTGACGTTCATCTTCTGCTCGCGGTCCAGGCGGTCGCGGATCTTGCGGGAGGTGACGTGATCACCTTCACGACCTGCGAGCGGGCCGTCATTCACGGCGAACTGCATGACGATGGTCGGCGGATCGATGGCGACGAAGGGCAGCGCTGGTGCTTCGGCAGAGCCTGCGATGGTCTGGCCGATGTCCACGTCCTCAAAGCCGGAGATACCGACGATGTCACCGGCACCGCCTTCGACGGAGTCACTGGTGGTGAGGGTGGTGTATTGGAAGACTTTGGTGACCTTGATGGGCTTCGGCTTTTCGTCTGGAGTTTTGCCGAGGAGGAAAACGCGGTCGCCCAGCTTCACGGTGCCACGGGTGACTTTGCCGATGGCCACACGACCGACGAAATTGTCCCAGTCGATGTTGGAAACGAGCATCTCGAAGCTGCCTTCGAGCTCGGCTTTCGGCTCGGGGATGTGCTTGAGGATCTGCTCCAGGATGAAGGTCATGTCCTTCTGCTCGCCATCCGGCTTGTCAGTGACCCAGCCAGCACGGGCGCTGCCGTAGATGAAGGGGGCGTTGAACTGCTCTTCGGTAGCTTCCAGCTCCATGAGGAGTTCCAGCACCTTGTCGTGAACCTTCTCAGGCTGGATGTGCGGGCGGTCCATCTTGTTGATGAGCACGATGGGTTTGATGCCCTGCTGCATGGCCTTTTTCAAAACGAAGCGAGTCTGAGCCTGCGGGCCTTCATAGGCGTCCACGACGAGCATCACGCCGTCCACCATCTTCATCACGCGCTCCACTTCACCACCGAAGTCGGCATGTCCGGGAGTATCGACGATATTGATGATGTGACCGTTCCAGTGGACGGAGGTGTTCTTGGCCTTGATGGTGATGCCCTTCTCTTTTTCCAAGTCCATGCTGTCCATGGCACGCTCGGCGATGGCCTGGTTCTCGCGGAAGTTACCGCTGGCGCGGAGCAGGGTGTCCACGAGGGTGGTTTTGCCATGGTCAACGTGGGCGATGATGGCGATGTTCCGGATCTTTGAGGGGGGCGTCATGAGGTCTCTTTTTCTGGGGG
>JAGKWZ010000091.1 GCA_021151605.1 Verrucomicrobiaceae bacterium | reverse complement strand
GATTAAAGAGCAGGAAAAAGCCGGTCTGGCTGCTCGGCACGACGGCGATGTTTTCCCGCGTGACGTCCCAGCCGCATTCGCGTTTCAGGAAGCTCGCCATGGCCTCACGAAAGACGGGATTGCCACCGGGTGGGTCGTAATTGAGCAGCGTCTTGTCGAGCGCGGCCCCATCGGCCAGCATCTCGCTTATGCGCTGCCGCCA
This sequence comes from Verrucomicrobiaceae bacterium, assembly GCA_021151605.1. Classification (GTDB taxonomy): domain Bacteria; phylum Verrucomicrobiota; class Verrucomicrobiia; order Verrucomicrobiales; family Verrucomicrobiaceae; genus Prosthecobacter. The sequence continues at coordinate 25,422 of JAGKWZ010000091.1, read as the reverse complement.
GATGGTCTGCACCTCGGGGATGGCCGCAGGCTGCCCGCCGCCGAGCATCCGCATGTCAGGGTAGAGCGTGAGCGCCTCACCGCAGTCATCCATCAGTTCCTGGATGCCGCTGGGACCGGCGAGGCGGTTGCCGATGTCTGAAAAGGTGAGGGGAGGCGGGCTCATGGTCGGTGAACCATTGACGGCCTTGAACCCAACCTTGGCAATTCACGAAAACGATTTCCGCAGGTGACTTGGCAGGATGTTCAGTGCCTCGCGATACTTTGCCACGGTGCGGCGGGCGACCTTGATCCCCTGGCCGTCGAGAATTTTCGCGAGCTTATCATCGCTGAGCGGCTTGGACTTGGGCTCATTTTTGATGAGATCAGCAATGGCGTTTTTCACGCTGGTGTTGCTGAGGTCCTCGCCGGAATCAGTCTTCACGCCATGCCTGAAGAAGAACTTCAGCTCGAAGACGCCATGAGGGGTGGCCATGTATTTGCCAGAGATGGCGCGGCTGACGGTCGTCTCATGCACACCGACCTCATCGGCCACCTGGGCCATGTTTAGTGGGCGGAGAAAGCCGGTGCCCTTCTTTAAAAATTCTTGCTGATGAGAGAGTATCTGCACGGCGATCTTGAAGATCGTCTGCTGGCGCTGATGGATGCTGCGGATGAGGAATTTGCCGCTGCGGAGTTTGTCGCGGATGTAATTTCTCACCTCCGTGCTGCTGCCCGGCTGGCTGATCATGTCCTTGTAGGCATTGCTCAGGCGCAGGTGGGGGAGATCGTCGTTGTTCATCACGGGCACCCATTCTCCGCCCTGGCGTTCGATGATGATATCGGGGGTGACGTAATTATTTGCACTGGCGGTGAAACGCGAGGCCGGGCGGGGATCCAGCGTGCTGATGAAATCCGAAGCGCGTGAGATTTGCTCGATCGGCACACTCATCTTACGGGCGAGGATGGGGTAGCGCTTGTTCGCCAGATCATCGAGATGGATGTCCACGAGGCGGTAAGCGAGGCTCTGCCGCTTGCCCAGTCGGTCGAGCTGGATGAGCAGGCATTCACGCAAATCATCCGCCCCGATGCCTACCGGGTCGAAGGTGGTCAGCAAGTCCTTGGCTTTCTGCAAACCATCCAGCGGGATGCCGTGCTGGAGGCTTAGATCCTCAATGGGCGTGGTTAAAAAACCGCGATCATCCAGGCTACCGATGAGGAACTCCGTAAGCTTCACGACCTCAGGCTGCTGAGTTTCCGCCGTGCGGAGCTGGGAGATGAGGTGCTCCTGCAAGGTCGTGGGAGCCGAGATGCTGTCCATGAGGAACTGCCAGCGCTCCTGATCCTCCGAAGTACGGCTGCTACTCTGCATCCGGCTCTGAGCCCAGTATTCGCGCCATTCGTCATCCATCTGGGAGATGATGTCGAGTTCGTCTCTCTCTTCACGATTATCGGGATCATCTGGCACAGCGTCATCCAGAGACACATCAGGGCTCTCAAGCTCCAGCACTGGATTGATCTCGATCTCCTGCTGGATGATCTGACGTAGTTCCAGGGTCGGTGCCTGCAGAATCTGGAGACTCTGCTGCATCTGTGGGCCGATGGCGAGCTTTTGAGTCTGGGTCTGGTATAGTCCTTGATCTGCCATGGTTGGGTTGGGGCCTCAGTGCGTTGGCCACTACCCTGTTTCACTGAGGCAAGTCGCTGGCAAGCAAAGACCGCGCCAATCTTCGTTTTTATTTCTGGTCCCGCGAAATGCTAGATCAAACGAACACGCCGAAGAAACGGGTCGGCCTTGTTCAGAAAAGACACAGAGGCGCAGCGTGACAGCCCGGCCAGCTAGCGTAAACTCCGCCCATGGCTTTGCTGCGCGTCGAAAATCTCCAAGTTCACTTCCCCATCCGCACTGGATTTGGGAAACGAGATGTTGTGAAGGCTGTCGATGGGGTCAGCTTCCAGATTCCCCAGGGAAAAACCCTCGGACTCGTGGGTGAGAGCGGCAGCGGTAAGTCCACCGTCTCACGGGCTCTTCTCAAATTGATCCAGCCCACCAGCGGACGTGCGATTTACCGAGATCAGGAGATCTTCGCCATGCCGGAGATGGTCTTCCGCCCGCTGCGGAAAGAGATGCAGATGGTGTTTCAGGACCCGATAGGCTCTCTGAATCCGCGCATGACGGTCGAGGCCATCCTTGGTGAACCCCAGGAGATCCATTTCAAAGACCGCAGCCGTGCACAGCGCCGGGAGGCCTCGGCTGTGCTGCTCAAGCGCGTAGGTCTGCCAGAGGAGTCCCTGAGTCGATACCCGCACGAGTTCAGCGGCGGCCAGCGCCAGCGCATAGGTATCGCCCGCGCCCTGGCCGTGCAGCCGAAGTTCCTGATCTGTGATGAGCCTGTCAGCGCTCTTGATGTGAGCGTGCAGGCATCGATCCTGAATCTCTTAAAAGATCTCCAGGCTGAGTTTGAACTCACCTACCTCTTTATCGCCCATGATCTGGCCGTGGTGCGGCACATGAGCGATGACATCATCGTGATGAATCGCGGACTCGTCGTCGAACATGGCAGTGCAGACGCGGTCTGTGAGAATCCGCAGCACGAGTACACCCGCCGCCTGCTCGCCTCGATTCCCGTTCTTGGTTAGCTTCTTTCCCTTTCATGACACCCCTTTTTAAAAAGTTCCTCGGCATCAATTGGATCCTCATGTTCACCCTCGCAGGCCTTCTGGCCTTCGGTGTTTATGCGATTTTCAATGCCTCGTCCTTCCGCACCGATTCGCCACTGGGCCTGGACTCCAAATGGCGTGACCAGATCACCTGGATCGGCCTCGGCGTGCCTTTCCTCATCGGTGCCGCCTTGATTGACTACAAATGGATCCGCTGGGCCTGCATTCCGCTTTATCTGGCTGGCATCGGCGGACTCGTTTACTTGGAAATCTTTGGTGTCGAGGTGAAAGGAAATAAAGCCTGGGTGGAAATGGCCGGGCAGCGCGTGCAGCCGTCCCAGTTCGCCATCATGTCAGGCATCATCATGCTGGCCGTCGTCTTCGGGGAACTGCCGCGCATTTGGCGCGTCTTTCGTCATCCCTGGCTGCGTATCATCGTCGGCGGCATCCTGGCGGGCATCCCGGCAGGCATGGTCATCAAGGAGGACTTCGGTTCCGGTCTCGTCTGGGGACCGGTGTTTCTGGCCATGCTCATTGTCGGCAGTATCCCCTTTCGCTACATCATCACCATGATGCTCACTACCCTGTGTGTGGTGCCGATCATGTACTTCTTTGTCCTCAAGCCCTACCAGCAGGCCCGTATCGACACGGCATGGTACCTCCTCACCAATCAGATGGACAAAGTGGACACGCGTGGTGACGGCTGGGTGCCGAATTACGTTCAGACAGCCGTAGCCTCCGCGGGCGTCGAGGGCAAAGGCCCGCTCTCCTCAAAAGTGCCAGAACAGCGCAGCATCCACCGCATGTTCTTCCCTGAAGGTGAGGCGCACAGCGACTTCATTTTCGGGGTTGTCTGTGAAGAGTTCGGCTTCCGGGGGGCTGTGCTACTACTTTCGGGCATATGCCTGATGCTGCTGCAGGGAGTTTTCGTCGCCTTTTCAGCTCGTGATCAGGTTGGCAGGCTCATTGTTGTCGGCGTGGTGGCCATGTTCTTCGCGCACACCTTTCAGAACGCTGGGATGAATCTTTGCATGCTGCCCGTCATCGGCTTGCCGATGCCTTTCATCAGCTATGGGGGCACCTTCATGATCGTGACTCTCTTCCTTATGGGAATGCTGCAAAGCGTGTGGGTTCACAGGAACATCTCGCCCGTGAAAAAAGCAGGTTCGGTCGGTCGCGAGATTGAGTTTAATGACGACGACGATTGAGATGACCTTACAGGCCCGCAATCCCGCGTGCCAGCGCCACATCAGCTTCGATTTGCGCACGTAGTTCTGCGATGCCAGAGAACTTTTGCTCAGGCCGGATGAAGTCACCCAGTGTGACTTCGAGCCTCTGCCCGTAAAGATCACCGCTCCAGTCGAAGACATGCACTTCGAGCGAAGGCACGGTGTCACCCGTTTCCACCGTGGGACGCACCCCGAGATTGGCGATGCCTGAACGCAGCGAACCATCGACTTCTACTCGCACCGCATACACACCAAAGGGCGGCAGAAGCTCGGCTTCAGGTCGCACATTCGCGGTGGGAAACCCGAGCTGGTGGGCCAGTTCACGTCCATGCATCACTTCGCCATAAAGCGCATAGTCGCGACCCAGAAGACGGGAGGCTTTGATCAAATCGCCGCCAGACACCGCATCGCGGATCAGAGTGCTGCTCACCACCTCGCCATCGACACGGATCGGCGGCACGCCATACACGGCGAAGTCCTCACGTTCGCCGTGTTCCATGAGCAGGTGAATATTTCCACTGCGACCTTTGCCAAAGCTCCAGCCGTAGCCCACGGAGATACAGCCCAGTGGTTTGCAGTCGCGAGTGAGGATATCTAAAAAAAGCGCAGCCGGTGTCGCAGCCGTGATTTCATCGAAGGGGCAGAGCAACGCCGTGTTCACGCCCATGCGCTTCAGCAACACTTCACGGTAAGCCGTACCGCACAGTCGTTTCGGCTCCGAGCCAGGGCGTAACACAGTCAGTGGATGGGGCTCAAAACTCATCACCACCGCCGTACCATGATGCTGGGCGGCATGTTCCTGCGCCGCACGAATGACCTCCTGATGCCCGAGGTGTAGCCCATCAAAAACACCAATCGCCAAAGCCACGGGTCCGGGAACGGAGGCGAGTTGGTCGAGTGAGTGGAGAATGGTCATGGATATGCTGTCTTTACCGTGACGGGATCGACGTGCAAGCGAAGCGAAACCATCAACACCCTGATTTGAGCGTGTGAAATGATCGTCACTCGATTGCCAGGAAATCCGTGAATGTCCCAGAAGCCTTTCAAAATCAAGGCTTGCCGCCTTGCTCGTTCATTCTTCCAGTTCCGTCACTGTCGGAATCGTCGCTTGGGATAAGGCGAATTCGGTTCCTTTGGGCAGGCGTATGATTCCCCCCCGCTTCATCGCACTGCTATTTTGTATCCCTTTGCTCGCATCGTCTCAGACCGTCGAGTTCGGAAACGTCAACGTCGTCCAGAATGACTCTGGCACGACAGCCAACTCGGTGACGATCACCAAAGGGCCTGGCAGCACGAACAACTTCAGCATTCTCGGCGGCAATCGCGGGGACTATGACGTGAGCTTTGGCTCGGCGAATGATGCCGCCAATGGCGTGATGATCACTTCGGTGTCTCAGAATGGACGGGATAACACAGCGGCGGGTGACACGATCGGACTGTTCTATGCAAGCAGTGCGAGCGACTTTGTAGGCAGCGGCTTCGCGAACAAATATTGGATTCCAGTCTTCCGCACGGCCCAGGGTGATGAGGTGAACATCAATGTCGCCTGCGCCTGGTTCCCTTATAACACCTGGCTTGGCGGATTCGTGCGCAATGCCACGGGAACCAACGGTGGTGCGAACAACACACTTGCCGCCAGCCCAGGCATCACGCTCGGCACACACTTCATCGACGGCGTGACGACGGGCGTTCACACGGTGAATCTCACCTCCCTGAGCGCGAGTTCCGCGAATGGCGTGCTGCTGGTCAATCACGCGAAGAACGAGGACAACTACGCCGCTTCTCGTGCCAATGCGGATGGTTCCTTCACCGTCTGGACACATGACAACGGGGCCAACGGTGCCAGCTATGAGCAGGACCCTGTGGCTTTCGTTTACATCCCATCCTCGGCCGTCGGCACGAATCAGCTCGTCGCCATGGGACGCGTGAACAGTGGCGCGACGACGGATGTGAGCGCTGGCACCTTTACCCTGACCAAGGGCGGTGTCGGTCAGTGGTATCTCTCCATTCCTGATCAAAACAACACCACGGGTGTGCTCATCATCAGTCCCGAAGGTGGCGGCACAAACACAGCGGATAACGTGGTTTCATATCAGTGGGACGTCACCAACAGCCGCTGGGTGATCGAAAGCCGCGATCTCAGCGGAGCCACGGTTCAGCCGACTTTGCAGGATGGCGCTTCGGCGGGTGAAGACATGTTCAGCTTTGCCTTCTTTGCCACGCCAAACATAGCACCAGTCGCCAGCATCTCGGCACCCGTCATCGAGAGTTTTATCGGCCCGGCCACCTTCACTCTTGAAGCGACTGCCAGTGATGCCGACGGCTCGATCACTCAGGTCGAATTCCTCCGCAATGGTGTCGTGGTCGGCACGGACAATGCGGCCCCCTTCACGCTAACAGAGAGCGGATTGACCAATGGTGCCTACAACTACATCGCCCGCGCCACGGATGACCTTGGCGGCACGGGTTCCAGCGCGGTGAAGGTGATCAATGTCACGTTTGATCCCAACAACATTCCCGCCAACACGGCCATCGCCTTTGATGGTGCTAATGATTATGTCACCATGGGCCCTGCGCCGGAATTGAATGTCGGCGGACCACCACCGATCACAGGATTCACGCTTGAGTGCTGGTTCCGTAAAGATGGCACGGGGCGCACCGCAGGATCTGGCAGCGGCGGTGTAACAGCCGTGCCCTTGTTTGGCAAAGGACGCGGCGAGAGCGATGGCGGCAACATCGACTGCAATATCTTCTTCGGCATCACCACGGGTGGCATTCTCGTCGGTGATTTTGAAAGCATGGCCACAGGCTTGAATCATCCAATCACCGCCACGAACACACCTATCTCCACGGGCATATGGTATCACGCTGCGGCCACCTTTGATGGCACTTCGGGTGTTTGGAAAATGTATCTCGATGGCGTCGAAGTCGGCTCAGCCACAATCTCCGTCGCGGGTGCGGTGCCGCGTTACGACAGCATTCAGCATTTTGGTCTTGGTGCCGCCTTCAACTCGACCGGCGTTTCCGAAGGAGCCTTCGCTGGCGTTATCGATGAAGCCCGCGTCTGGAGCTATGCTCGCAGCGCGGCTGAGATCGCCGCCGCTAAAGATCTCGAACTCGGCAGCGGTGCCGGCTTGATCGGACGCTTTGGTTTGAACGAAGGCTACGGCATCAGCGCCGCAAGCTCGACAGGCGCAACGGTCGGCACGCTGACGAACAACCCAGCCTGGGTTCCTGGCGCGCCCTTTGCCAGCGCCAACACTTCACCCACAGTGTCTCTCACGGCACCAGTGAACAACGCCACGTCCTTCATGCCTTATCCGGTCAGCTTCAGTGCCGACGCGAGTGATGTCGGTGGCAGTGTGGCGAAGGTCGAGTTCCGGGTCGATGGAGTGAAGGTCGGTGAAGACGCTGCCGCGCCTTACACCTTCTCATGGACGCCACCCGCCACGGGCACTTATGCCGTCACCGCACGCGCCATTGATGATCTCGGTGCGAGCACTGTGAGCAGCGCAGCTAGCCTGATCATTCAGCCAAATCCGAATCAGCCGCCGGTCGTCACACTAACCGCACCCGCAGACGCTGACACAATCACCGGCAGTTCGGTGAACTTGCAGGTTGGTCTCAGTGATCCAAATGACGATGCGATGACCGTGACCTTTTATGGACGCCCGACTGCACCTGCGACTCCGGCAGCAGACTTCACTCTCGTCGCCATTCCAGACACACAGTATTATTCGGAAGGCTCCGCGGCTCGTGCAAACACCGTCACCGTGGAGCAGCTTGTCGGCACGTTTGGCGCGCAGACACAGTGGGTCGTGGACAACCGTGTCACTCGCAATGTGGCCTTTGTCAGCCACATGGGAGACATCGTGGAAAATGGCAACTTCGGCGGCAATCCGATCCAATGGCAACGCGCTAGCGCCGCCATGGGAAGGCTGGAAAACCCTCTGAGCACGCTGCTGGCTCATGGCATTCCGTATGGCCTCGCACCGGGCAATCATGACATTGATCCCATCGGCGCTTACGACACCGGTAGCACCTCCTTCTTCAATCAATACTTCAATGTCTCGCGCTTCGCTGGCCGCTCCTACTATGGCGGCAACTACGGCACGGATAACACAAACAACTACCAGCTCTTCAGCGCAGGTGGCCTCGACTTCATATCCATCCACATGTCTTACGACACCACGCCGAACCAGGACATCCTCGACTGGGCGGACGCTTTGTTAAAAGCTCATCCACATCGCCGTGCCATCGTCACCAGCCACTGGATCATCGGTCAGGGCAACCCCGCCACGTTCAGCACACAAGGCGCGGCGATTTATAACAACCTCAAGGACAACCCCAACCTCTTCCTCCTGCTCTGCGGACACATTCATGCGGAAGGACGTCGCTCCGACACCTTTGAAGGACGGACCGTCTATTCTGTGCTCAGCGACTACCAGGGGCTGCAAAACGGTGGCAACGGATTCCTCCGCACCTTCACGTTCTCTCCAGCAAACAACCGCGTCCGTGTCGAGAGCTGGTCACCCACGCTGAATCGCGCTGCGGCTTTGAGTGATGGCCTGCCTCACTTCGACGGCACCTATGATCTGACTTATAACATGCAGGCACCGGTCTCCGGCTGGGTACCTCTGGGCACGGCGAATGTCGCCGCGGGTAGCACCAGCGCCTCGCTGAACTGGACCGGCCTCGAATCCGCCAAGGACTACGAATGGTATGCGACCGCGAGCGACTCGATCAATCTCACCACCTCGGCCACACGCCGCTTCTCCACCGCACCTGGAGTGGCTCCGAGCGTGACTTTGGACACACCATCGACCGGTGCGATGTTCTCTTCACCAGCCACGATCAACTTCGCCGCCACCGCTGCGGATACGGATGGCACGATCACCCGCGTCGAGTTTTACCATGGCGGCAACAAGATCGGCGAAGACACAACCGCGCCTTATGAGTTCACCTGGAATGCTGTGCCTGCTGGCAGCTACAACGTGAACGCCGTGGCCGTGGACAACTCTGGCCTCGTCGCCCTTTCCAACGTCGCTTCGATCACCGTGAATCTGGGCGACATGCTGCCCGTGGTTTCGATCACCGCTCCCGTGACGGGTTCCGTGCTGGAGGCTCCTGTGGATGTCACGATCACCGCCGATGCCACGGACAACGAAGCGCCTGTCGTGAAGGTCGAGTTCTTCAGCGGCACCCTCACTCCCGTGCTTCTCGGTGAAGACACCACGGCACCCTTCAGCCTTCCGCTCACGGCTGTCGGCCCCGGCACCTACACGTACACGGCAAGGGCCACCGACAGCGTGGGCCAGACCACGACTTCGGCAGCCGTGACGATCTCCGTTTTCACCGAAGCTCCGACACCCAATCCCGCGAACATCACGATTGGCACCTTTGATCTGCCGACTTGGACCGTCGCGCAGACCAGTCCATCTCCACGTCAGTTTAATCTGCCAGGCACCGACATCGGAGACCTCGAATTGAAGATCAATGGCGTCAGCGTTCCCTTCGCCAGCGGCATCACACTCGCCAACAACTGGGGCGGTCCCATGAGCACGGGCAACAGCTCGAATGACAACATCTGCCAGCCCTATTCGAATGGCTCCGGCAATGTCTTTGTCAGCGTGCTCGATAACACGAACAACAACGCCGCTGGTGCAAATCCTGGCACCAGCGAGCAATCCTCCGGCGTCAGTGTGGCCTTCCTGCCCTATGCCAGCGGCTTCACCGGAGCCAGTGTGAACTCCTCCGCAGGCATCATCGCGGGCAACCTGCCAGCCGGTGTCACCATCACGAAATCCGGCGGTGCAGGCACTTACACGGTGAACGGTCTATCGACTGCGGGAAACATGCTCGCCTTCACCAATGGCGACACTGGCACGCTTGCGGATAACGTTTGCTCGGTGCGCATCGTCGCTGGCAACTGGGTCATCGACACCCGCGACAATGCGGGCGGCACTCAGGACAATGAATTTACCTTCGTGTATCTCCCGCCGGCCGCTCCAGGCGTGTTTGCGGGCAAAGTCAGCAGCGCAGGCACTGTCTCGACGACGAACAACGCTGCGACCACGCTCGGTGTGACCGCCGCAATCGGTGTTGATGGAGTTGATCTCACGTTTGGCGATGGCAGCGTCATCAATCCGAGCACGGCCGCCATCTTCATCACGGCAGATGCCACCAATGGCGCAGCAGCTAGCACAGCGGTGGACAACCTCATCGCCTGGTCGGCCAGCGGGAACAGCTTCCGTATCTTCACTCAGGATCTGGAAGGAGTGAATGGAACCCACGAAAACATCGACCTGCGCTTCGTCGCCATCCCATATGTGTCGGCTTCAAATCTGCCTGAAGTCACCATCACCGCCACAGATGCGACCGCTGGCGAGCATGGAGCGGATCAGGCCCTCAGCTTCAGCATTAGCCGCACAGGAGACACGACAGCCTCCCTCTCGGTTCCTTTAGCCGCCAGCGGCACAGCCACTTCCGGCGCGGACTATTCCGGATTCCAGAGCAGCTTCATCATCCCAGCGGGTCAGGCATCGGCAAGCTTGCCTCTCACGGTTCTGACGGACACTCTCGCTGAAGGAACTGAAACGATCATCGTCTCTATCGGCAGCGGCTCCGGTCATGTGGTGGGATCACCTGCCAGTGCGAATGCCAGCATCGCCGATGCTCCGGCGCAAAACTGGTTTGCCCAAAACATCGCCGATCCGATGAAGCGTGGCGCAGGCGACGATGCGGATGACGATGGCGTGCCAAACGTGGTCGAGTACTTCATGGGAACCCTTCCTGGTGATGGCGGCAGTGTCGCGGCAACGACCGCTCAAGTCACGGCCAACTCCGCTATCTTCCGTTTCAAGCGCGCACTGAGTCGTGCGGGTGTCACAGGTGTGGTTGAATGGTCTGCCAATCTTAGCGACTGGTTCCGCAGTGGTCAAAACAATGGCGTGATCACCGTCAACATTGCCGAGAGCAGCACCTCTGCTCCCACAGACGATCCGCAGATCATCGACGCCACCGCGAGCAATGCCTCTGGCCCACTTCCCGCACTGCTGTTCTTCCGACTTGCTGTGAGTGAATAACTTCGGCGCGCGTGAACTTATCGTCACCTTGGCTCTCCATCGAGATTTAGCAATGCGGCTGGAAACTCTGATTCATAAGGCCTTGGCCGCGCTTTCAGACATCACAGAGCTTTTCGCGTGTCGGAACTGTCGCTTGGGATTTGTCACATCTGCGACTCTCTGGAGATCCATGCGCAGTTCATCACAGATCCAACGATCTCTCATCATGCTCCTGTTCATCGCCTGTTCAGGATGGGCCACCATGTCGCATGGACACGGTGCGTATCATGAGGAGTTGGAGCGTGCCAATGAGGAAATCGCAGCGCATCCCGAAGACGGGCAGCTTTGGTATCGGCGTGGGTTCTTGAATGTGCTGCATGGAGCCTGGGAGTCGGCGCTGGTAGATCTGGAAAAGGCGGATCGCCTGGCTCCAGGCAAGTTTGCGACCAACTGGTTGCGCGGACAGGCACTCACGACAGCCGGGCAATTCGCCGCCGCCAAGGCAGTGCTGAATGACTTCATCACTCAGTATCCCGATCATGGCGGTGCGCTCGCCTCACGAGCACGAGCTTTGGTTCAGTTGAAGGAGCACAACGCAGCGCTGGCAGACTATCGTGCTGCCTTGATCAAGACACCGAATGCCGAGCCTGATCTCGTGCAGGAAGTGGTGGAGGCGTTGATCTCTCAGCAGCAAAACGAAGAAGCTGCGGACCTGCTGGAAGTGCATTTGAAGCGACTCGGCAACAGCCCAGGACTGGTCATGAAAGCGCTGGAGTTGGAGATCGTGCTCGGTCGCTACGACGCAGCACTCTCTCGTGTGGATGTTTTGCAGCAGACCGCTCCCAGGCCCGAGCCATGGATGGCGAAACGCGCGAGTCTGCTCGCTCAGGCTGGCCGCATCCGTGAATCCCAGGCTGCGTGGCAGGCGCTGATCACGCACATCCAGGCACTGCCCAATCTCGAACGCGGCGCACACGCGATGCAGCTCATCGCCGAGCAGGCCCATCAGGCGCTCGCCTCCTTGAAGAGCCTTTCCCAGACAAATCCCCCCACTCCATGATCCGCTCCCTCTTCGCCGCAGTCGCTCTACTGCTACCCGTGCTCGTCACGGCCCAAACCACCGAGTTTGGCAACCTCAACGTCGTGCAAAACGACGCAGGCAATAACGCAACCTCAGTCACCGTCACCACGACTGCTGGAACCACGCCAAACTTCGCCATCCGATCAGGCAGTAACAAGGGCGACTTCAACATCACTCTTGGCTACCCCAATGACTACACCACTGGCGTACTGATTGCCAGCGTGTCGCAGAATGGCCGCAACAACAATGCCTTCGGCGACACCATCGGGCAGTTCTATGCGACGGTCGCTCCAGAAATAGATGTCGTGGCGACTCCCGTTCGCTACTACATCACCACAAACAACGCGTCTTCCCTAGCCGAGGAGGTGAATGTCAACATCGCTGCCGCGCACTTCCCGTATTCACAGTGGCTCGGCGGTCTTGGACGGCACTCGGCCGCAACGAACGGTGGCGCGACAGACACCTTCATCGGCTCTACCGGCATCACTTTGGGAACGCAGTTCACCGCAGCTGGAGCAGGCGTCTTTGGCCTGAATCTCACGACCATCAATGCGAGCTACACCTCACAGAATGGCATCCTGCTGGTCAACCATGTAAAGAACGAGGACAATTACGCGCTGTCTCGGGCAAACGCTAACGGCTCGTTCTCCATGTGGGTGCGCGACAGCTACTCAAACGGCACGACCAATGAACAAGACCCGATTGCCTTTGTTTACCTTGGCTCGGCTGATGTGGGCACCAAGCGACTCAAATGCATGGGCCGCGTCAACAGCGATGCCAGCACCGATGTGACAGGCGGCACTTTCACCGTCACCAAGGGACTGACAGGTCAATGGTATCTCACCATCCCAGGCATGACCAACTCCACTGGCGTGCTCATCATCAGCCCTGAAGGTGGTGGCACCAACAACATTGACAACCACGTCTCGTATCAGTGGGATGCCACGAACACACGATGGATCATTGAGAGTCGCGATTCACCGGCTTCTGGACTTCCGGTGCTTGAAGATGGTGCCACCGCCACTGAAGACATGTTCAGCTTCGCCTTCTTTGAAGCGCCAATCATTCCAACGGTGGCCATCACCGCTCCGACCACAGGCACGTCTCTCGTCAAACCAGTGGCCTACTCCGTAGATGCTACCGCCTCAGATGCCAATGGCACAATCACGCAGGTGGAATTTTTCCGCAATGGCACCCTCATCGCGACGGATACCACGGCTCCTTATTCGCTCGCTGAAGCAGGTCTCAATGCTGGCATCTACAACTACACTGCACGCGCCACAGACAACGATGGCTTTGCCACCACCAGCAGTGCAGTTACGATCACGGTTACGCTGGACCCACTGAATCTGCCGTCGAATACTTCCCTCGCCTTTGATGGTGTGGATGACTATGTGACCATGGGTGCTGCGCCGGAGCTGAACGCTGGTGGACCGCCGAGCAATGGCTTGACGCTGGAGTGCTGGTTCCGCAAAGAAGGCACGGGCGTGACGGCTACTTCAGGAAGTGGTGGCGTGGTGGCCGTGCCTCTTTTTGGCAAAGGCCGAGGTGAGGGAGATGGTGCCAACATTGACTGCGATTACTTCTTCGGTGTCACCACCGCTGGCATCCTCGTGGCTGACTTTGAAACTTATCCTGCGACAGGTTTGACCTCTGGTCAGAACTATCCCATCACCGCCACGAACACGCCCATCGTGAACAATCAGTGGTATCACGCCGCCGTCACCTATGATGGTGCGACGGCGACATGGAAGATGTATCTCGATGGCGTGCAAGTCGGCACCGCCACGGCTGCTGCGGGTGCGCTGCCTCGATACGATAGCATCCAGCATTTTGGCATTGGCGCAGCGCTCAATTCCACTGGAGTTCGTGAAGGCGCGTTTGCGGGGCGCATGGATGAAGTTCGCGTCTGGAACTACGCTCGCTCGGCAGCGGACATCCTCGCGGCGAAGGATCTGGAGATCGCCTCTGCGGCGGGCCTCATCGGTCGCTTCGGTCTGAATGAAGGCACTGGCAACACGACGGCTAACAGCCCCGGCGCTGCTGGTGTTCCGGTGGGCACACTGACCTCAGGCCCGACATGGGTCGAAGGTGCTCCCTTTGTTTCCAACGCAGCACCCACCGTCACACTCACGGCCCCGACGGCCGCCTACACTGGCATGGCACCAGCAACGGTTTCCTATGCGGCGGATGCAGCAGACAGCGATGGAACTGTGACGAAGGTCGAGTTCTTCCAGGGCACCACGAAGGTCGGCGAAGACACGACAGCACCCTACGCCTTCGATTGGACCAGCGTAGCCGCTGGAACCTATTCGCTGACGGCCAAAGCCACGGACAACAGCGGCGCAGCGACGACCTCGACAGTCGTCATCATCACGGTAGCCCCAAACTCGAATCAACCGCCCGTCATCACCGCGACATCGCCCGCCGCAGATGCCATAGTCCTCGGTGCGAGCACGACGCTGAATGTTTCACTCAGTGATACTGAGAGCGATGCGATGACGGTGACCTTCTATGGCCGCAAGGCGACGCCTGCCACTCCGGGTGCTGATTTCACCATCGCCACGCTGCCTGACACGCAGTTCTACTCGGAGAACTTGAGCAACAATGGTCGCTCCGCCACCTTCCATGCACAGACGCAGTGGCTTGTCGATAATCGCGATGCGCTGAATCTCGCCTTTGTCAGTCACATGGGCGACATCGTGCAGAATGGTGACGCGGTGCCAGCCGAATGGGTCGTGGCTGATGAGTCTCTGAAACGCATCGAGAACCCCGCCACTACTCTCCGTGCTCATGGTATTCCCTGGGGCGCGGCTCCTGGCAATCATGACCAGACTTCCATCGGCAATGCCGGCGGCGCGAATGTGTATTACAACCAAACCTTCGGCACGAGCCGCTTCGCGGGTCGTCGTTACTGGGGAGCCAGTCAGTCGCTGACAAACAATAACAACAACTACCAGCTCTTCAGCGCGAGTGGCTTGGATTTTGTGATCATCCACCTGGAATACGATGCCCGTGCCAAGACGAACTACCAGGCCATCCTCGACTGGGCAGATGCCGTGATGAAGGCCTTCCCAAATCGCCGTGCCATCGTGACGAGTCACTGGATCGTCAACACTGGCAATCCCGCCTCGTTCAGTACTCAGGGTCAAAACATCTATGATGACCTGAAGGACAACCCGAACTTCTTCTTGATGCTTTGCGGCCATGTCGCCGGTGAAGGTCAGCGCAGCGATACCTTCCAGGGCCGCACGGTTTACAGCATCCTCCAGGACTACCAAGGCCGCACCAATGGTGGCGACGGCTGGCTGCGCTACTTCACTTTCTCACCTGCAAACAACACGATCAACGCCAAGACCTACCGTGTTTCGAATCCCGTCAATTCTGCCACTGGTACGTTTGAAACCGATGCGGACAGCCAGTTCACGCTGCCTTACAACATGCAGACCGCCGTCACGGACTGGATTCCTCTCGGCACAGCCAATGTGGCCGCCGCTGGCACGAGTGCCTCGCTGAACTGGACGGGTCTGGAAGCTGGCAGCCACTACGAATGGTATGCGAGCGTCACGGACACGATCAATGTCGCGAGCACCGCAGCACGCCGCTTCAGCACGTCTGCCAATGCGTCACCCACGGTGTCGATCACCGCTCCGGTGAACAATGCCGTTTCGATTTCACCTGCAGCCTTCACGATTACAGCCGATGCGGCTGACACGGATGGCAGCATCACGAAGGTCGAGTTTTATCAAGGTGGTGTGAAACTCGGTGAGGACACCGTCGCACCGTTTGAGCAAAGCGTGACTGGCTTGCTCGTCGGTAGCTATGCCTTCAGCGCCATCGCCGTGGATAACAGCGGTGCGACCACGCTTTCGAGCATCGTGAACGTCACCGTGAACGCCAGCCTGCCTCCTGTCGTGAGTCTGACCGCACCGCTTTCCACGGACAGCTTCGATGCGCCTGCCACAGTCAATCTGGCTGCTGATGCTGCGGACACGGACGGCATCGCTCTTGTCGAGTTTTTCAATGGCACCACAAAGCTCGGCGAGGATAGCACGGCTCCTTACACCTTTGCATGGACCGGCGTCATCAGCGGCACTTACTCACTCACCGCCAAGGCGACTGACAATGCGGCAACGACAGCCACATCGACGGCCGTGGTCATCACCGTGGTGAACGCCGACAACGTGGCACCCACAGTCTCCGTCACATCACCCGCTGCGGGCGATGTCTTTGCTGGAAGCATCACCATCAACGCCAGTGCCTCCGATACCGACGGCATCGTGAGCAAGGTGGAGTTCTTCCAAGGTGCGACCAAGCTCGGCGAAGATACCACTGCGCCTTACAGCTATGTCTGGTCTGGCGTGACGATAGGCAACTACACCCTCACCGCTAAAGCCACCGACAACGACGGCGGCATCACCACCTCCGCCAGCGTGGCGATCAACGTCATCGCTGCCCCCGTCGCCTTCTCCGAGAACTTCGACTCGATGGGCACGGCAGGAACCGCACTGCCATCAGGTTGGTCCATCAAGAACGGTGAAGCGACGACATCAACGAACTCGACGTGGACAGACTCGATCCCCATCGTTGCCAACGGAGCAACCGGAAGCGTCGCCTCCATGGTAGCCGCAGCGGGTGCTCTCACCGTGAACAATGCACCCACGGCCAACCAAAATAACGGCTACAATGCCCAAGGCTCGACCAGCACGGATCGCGTGATCGCCACCGCTCCGACATCGGTCTCTGGCATGGCCATCCAATGGCAGCTCAGCAACACAGGCGCGAGCATCATCACCTCCCTGCGGATCGGTTACGACATTCGCCGCTACACAGCTCCGGCCACGGCCAATGAACTTCCTGGTTATCAGTTGTTCTACAGCCTCGACAACGGCACCACTTGGACCGGCGTGCCTGCGCTCAATCCTACGATCAGTGGCGTGGGCGTTCAGGTGCCAAACAGTATCGGTGTCACCACCGTGGCTCCTACTGACTTTACACTCAGCAGCGGCTGGGCTCCGGCTGCCACGCTCCTCCTCCGCTGGGTCGATGACAATGCCGTGGCGACTTCGCCTGACCAGATCATCGGTCTCGATAATGTGACGCTCCTGCCTGCTGCCATCCAGGTGGGGGCAGCTCCGACCGTCTCCATCACATCGCCCACCAACGGCACGATCTTCAATGTCGGCGATACCATCAGAATCGCGGCGAATGCGGCTGATACGGACGGCAACATCATCAAGGTCGAGTTTTATCAAGGTGCCACCAAGCTCGGTGAAGACAGTATCTCGCCCTACGCATTCGATTGGACAGGCTTCACCGCTGGCAACTACAGCCTCACCACCAGAGCCACCGACAATGACGGCAATCTCGTCATCTCCAGCGCGGTCAGCCTCACGGTGAATGTCGGTGCAGGTAGCGGCACACTCACACGCGGACCGTATTTGAATCAGAACAATCAAAACAGCATCGTCATCCGCTGGCGCAGCAGCCAGAGCGTGGTGGGGCGCGTGCGTTATGGTGACTCGCCGACGAATCTCACCAACACCGTGAATGAAGCCGCTGCGGCCACGGATCACGTCGTTCAGCTCACCGGCCTCACGCCTTACACACGCTACTACTATAGCATCGGCTCTGCCTTTGATACACTCGCTGGCGGCGACGCCGAGCACAGCTTCCGAACCTCGCCAAACTCGGCCACCGACACGCGCATCTGGGTCGTCGGCGATTGTGGACGTGGCACGCAGTTCCAGCGCGATGTGCGCGATGCTTACTACGCCTGGACCGGCGCGCGTGCTCCTGACATGTGCCTCATGCTTGGCGACAACGCCTACAACAGCGGCACCGACAGCGAATACCAAACCGGTTTTTATGACATCTATTCCACGATGTTCCGCAAGATGCCGCTGTGGTCCTGTCTGGGGAATCATGATGCCAACAACGGCAGCACCAGCAGCACGGCAAACTTCCCTTACTTCGACATGTTCACCTTCCCCACAGCGGGCGAATGCGGTGGCGTGGCCAGTGGCACGGAGCGCTATTTCAGTTGGGACTACGGCAATGTGCATGTCGTGAATCTCGACTCCCAAACCAGCAGCCGAAACACCATCGAAGCGAACGGCAGCGATGGTCCTATGGCCGCGTGGCTCAGGAACGATCTCGCCAGCACGACGAAGACCTGGATTCTCGTTATCTTCCATCACCCGCCTTATTCCAAAGGCAGCCATGATAGCGATACCGAAGGCCAGATGGTGCAGATGCGCACGAATTTCGGCCCCATCCTGGAAAACGGCGGCGCGGATGTCGTGCTCGTCGGTCACAGTCACGCTTATGAGCGTTCCATGCTCATCGACAGCCATTACGGCGTGAGCAGCACCCTGACGAATACCATGAAGAAGAACGCAGGCAGCGGCCGCCCGAGCGGCACCGGAGCCTACATCAAGCCACTCACTGGCCCGCGCGATCACTTCGGCACGGTTTACACCGTGACCGGCAGTGCAGGCAGTGCCGATGGGGGCTCACTGAATCACGCGGCCATGTATGTCAGCTACAATACCGGCGGCACTTTGAACCTCGATATCAATGGCAACACCCTCAACGCCACCTACATCGAGAAAGGCGCGACGACAGGAACCTTCACTACGCCGGGACGGTGATGGTCTGGATGCCGTGTCCGAATATCTCTTCGGCCTGAATCCTGGTGGCAGTGATCGCTACCCATGGACCACCACGCGCAATCCTTCGTCGCCGAATGTCGATGTGACTTTCCCGACCCTGCCACAGCGCAGCTACCGCGTGTTTTATAGTGAGACTCTTCTCACTTGGTTCCCCGCCTCTGGAATCATCACCGGTGATGGCACCACCAAGGTGTGGACCGATGACGGAGCCGTCACCGGCGCTGCGCCAGGCGCGAGCCCAAAGCGCTTCTACAAGGTGGAAGTGTTGCCAGCACCTTGATGATCTGACGAATGCCAACCCCTGTGATCACTCTGGTCACAGGGGTTCTTCGTTTTTACTCACCACGCAGATCGTAGCAGATCACGCGCGTGCTCGACTTCCGATCCAGGCTTTCCGCCTGCTGGCGCACGTAAAGTAGGCCGTGACTGAGTGATGGCAGGCTCCAGGTGTTCAGCGCGTAAAAGAGCTGCGTGCGTTGCAGTTCCTCACAACCTTGAGGGGTTAGTTTCAGCCAATGTAGGCTGCCGATCTCACCGAGACACAGCACCGCGCCATCAGCCTTCAGTAGAGTCGCCCTCAGGATGCTCAGGCCCACGGGACGACTGCGTCCCAGGGCCGTGCCGAGCACGGCATCTTCCCACTCCAGGTTCTTTGTCCAGACCTCCACGCCAGTATCGGCATTCACGCAGACGAGACGGGAATTGTTCTCGCGCTCGCCGTCGATGGCATAAAGGTGCCCGTCGATGTAGAGAGGTGTCATCCAGTGGCAGGCGATCTTGGTGCTGTGCCAGACCTCCTTGGCTTTGAAGCTGGCGTCATACTCCACCATCACTCCGCCGTGCGGACGATTCTTTGGATAGACCGTGCTGATGAAGGCACGGTTCTTTTCCGGGATCACCACCGGACTGCTGCCGGTGGACTGAATGTACTCCTCATCCCGCCAGGAGAAGCGATCATGCAGCGTGCCGCTCGCCGGATCGATGCATAGCAAGCCGCCGATGGCCGGATCACTCTCCCCGCCGGCATAGATCAGCACCTTGTTCTGACCATGCAGCTTTGCCACAACAGGTGACGCATAGCTCGCGCCCCATTCGTCTTCGACCTTCCACTTCACCGCACCTGTTTTGAGATCAAAAGCAGCCACGCTCACGCCCTTCGTAGCCAGCTTGCGAGCCCGTTCATTGCGATCTTCGAAGCTATCAAACGCCTCCGCCTTGCCGCCTACGTTCACGATCACCTTTCCATCGACCACGAGAGGCGATGAGCCCGCGCCGAAGAAGTCCTGCGGCACATTGTATTCCTTCCTCAGATCATGCTTCCACAGTTCCGCGCCTGTCTTCAGATCAAAGGCGTGCAGCATGGAGGTCACCCCGAGCGTCAGGACTACGCCGTCCGCGATCACTGGACTGCCACGCGGACCATTGCTGAAGCCGTAGCGATCTTGATACTCGAAGGGGTAATCTTTGATCCAAAAGCGGCGGCCTGTCTCCCGATGCAGACACTCGATGATCTCCTTCTTCTCCTGAGCGTGGAAGATCACGCAGTAGTCCCCGCTGATCGCCGGTGACGTGTAGCCCTCGCCCATGGCGACCTCCCACACGGCTTTGAGTCCACCCTCAGGGAAGGTTTTCAGCAAAGGTGACTCCGGGCTGGAGCAGTCTTCATTCGGCCCTAGCACACGCGGCCAGTCACTCGTCTTCGCCTTCGCCGCCAGAGGCTTCGGTGCGGCATGAAAGGTCAGGCGGTCAAAGGCTTGTGGCTCTTCGGCAGAAAGAGTGGAAACCAGCAGGGCAGAAAACAGGAGTCGATGGACCATGAGCTAGCATGGCTGGTCCGGGCTATGAATGGCAACCTCAAACCGCTGGCGCAATCGACTACCAGGCCCCGGCCATGGCGCGGTTCAGGGCTCGCGCTGCTGCTGGGACGGGGCACCGAGGGACTTCCGCGCTTCCGTGGCATAGGTGTCAGGTGTGGCGTGCTGGGCATGCTCGCGGGCACCTTCAAACCAAGTGCGTGTGGTCGGCGTATGACCGCGGGCGACAGCGAGGAGCGTGTCCATGGTGATGGGCACGGAGTGGCCGCTGTGGATGGCGGCGGAGAGGGTCATCTCGGCAGCACGATCAAAGACATACTTCAGGTCTGCACCGGAGAAGCCGACGGTGGCCTCGACGAGCGCAGGCGCGTCGAGATTGGAGATGGGCTTGTCTTTGGCCAAAAGGGAGATGATCTGCTCGCGGGCGGGCTCGTCCGGTGGTGGCACGAGGATGGCCTGGTCAAAACGACCGGGGCGGCGGATGGCAGGGTCGAGTGCCCAGGGCTGATTGGTGGCACCGATGACGAGGACGCGCTGGTTCTCTCCGCGCATTCCATCCATTTCATGGAGAAACTGGTTCACCAGATTCCGCAGCTGGCTTTCCCGCACGTTCCGGCGGTCCTGGGCCAGGGAGTCGAGATCATCGAAAACGAGCACGCAGGGTGCATTCGCGCGCGCTGTTTCAAAGATCTGATGCAGGTTCCGCTCAGTGCTGCCGAAGTAGGGGTCAAAAATCTCGTGGAGGCCGACGGAGAGGTAATTGCACGGCACCTCGCCTGCCACGGCACGGAGCATGAGCGTCTTGCCACAGCCAGGAGGGCCATAGATCAGGATGCCACCGCCCGTGCGCTTACCGTAGGCTTTGTAGAGATCGGGAAACTGGAGCGGGTAGATGATCTTCAGGCGGATCTCCTCCTTCAGTTCCTCCATGCCGCCGACATCGGCGAATGTCACACCGAACCGTCCAGGGTCACCTGGGGCGTAGAAGGTCTCGGGCCGCCAGTCATAGGGCGGGTCATCCATGAGGTCATCGACGAACTCGGGGGATGTATCTCCCTCTTCCATGCCTTCAGGGGAAGGGGACTCTGGGGCTGGTATCGGAGAGGTGCGGCGTGCATCGCGCACCGTCTGGCCCAGCTCGCGCTCCAGGGCTGGATCACTCAGAGTGCCATCGATCAGTGCCGCGCTCTGGAAGTGCTCGATCGCCTTTGGACGGTCGCCTTCGGCCAGATGCACGCGGCTTAGCAGCAGGTGGGCTTGCGCATTGGTCGGGTTTTGCTGAAGCACACGCTCCGCACGGACCGCAGCACCGGAGTTTTCACCTTCCAGGAAAAGGACACGCGCCACGCCGAGCTGAGCATCACTATGGTCCGGCTCCAGAGCCAGCACGCGCTCAAAGCTCTCCCTCGCATCCTCCAGATGGAGCTGCTCCAGGCAGGTATGGCCAAAAAGCAGCAGTAAAGATACGTTGTCTGGCGACTGCTCGAGCGCGTCGCGGATGGCCTGGAGGGATGACATGCCTTGCATTTCGGTGTCTGGGGCGGGCTCCACATGGCAGCCCTTGGCTGGCAACTAACCGGGGCAGCGCCTCACCGCCACAGATTTCTTTGGCGTTCGCAGTCTCCCGCGATTGAATGAAGCCACGCCTTGGCTTGTCCGATGCGCACCCACTTTCCCCATGAACCGCCGCCACCTGCTCGCCTCCGCCTTTGCCGCCACCTATGCCCCCGCCCTGCGTGCCGAGGACCCACCGAACCTCACTGCTGAGCAGGTGCTCGTCCTCGTCCGCCGCAGCTACGCCCTGCAAAATCACCGCATGAACGGCGTCCTGCGTGACGACAATTCCGGCAAAGTCGAGCCCCTGGAGCTTACTCTCACCGGCAATGTGATGCGCTTCCGCTTCAAAAATCCCCCGCCCGAGATCGTCCACCTCGACCTCACTACCACACCAGCCACCCTCTGGCAGGTGAAGGCAGGCGGCAGCGCTCCCGTCCCGCTCACCAATGCCGCCGACCCCGTCCGCGGCATGGATTTTAATTATGAGGACCTTTCCCTGCGCTTCACCTACTGGAAAACGGTGAAGATGCTGGACGCCGACGCCCGTCTGGGAGCCGCCCGGGTGAAATGCTGGCTCATTCGCGTCACCGCACCGGATCAAAAAGGCCCTTATTACACCGTCGATCTCTGGGTGGAGAAGGGCAGCGGCGGCGTGGCCAAGATGGAGGCCTACAACACCGCCAGCAAGATGGTGAAGCGCTTCCAAGTCATCAAAATCCAGAAGGTGGACGAAGCCACCGTGCTCAAAGAGATGCGCATCGAGACCTTCAATAACCTCGATGGCTCCCCCAAAGGCCGCACCTACCTCACCCTCGACGCTCCCCAGAAGCAGTAGGCGGTGACGCCGGATGCCCCCAGCGACCGTCGCTGGACGATGCGGCTGACGTCCGATGCTCCCAGCGACCGTCGCTGGAGGGTGCGACTGACGTCCGATGCTCCCAGCGACCGTCGCTGGAGGGTGCGACAGACGTCCGATGCTCCCAGCGACCGTCGCTGGAGGGTGCGACTGACGTCCGATGCTCCCAGCGACCGTCGCTAGACGGTGCGACTGACGTCTGATGCCTCAGAGAATCAATCCTGGAGGCTCCGCCGCAGCGGCGATGCTCCGCAGAATCAATCCTGGGAGGCATCCCCTGAGGGGAACCCTCTACTTTTCTGATAGTAACCCCTCCTTTTGTGCGATCTCTGCGCCCCCGTTTTCCCATGCGCAGCCTCCTCCTCTCCCTGCTCCTTGCTCCCTGCTCCCTGCTGACAGCCGCCGAGCCTCTCAAAGCCCTCCTCATCACCGGTGGCTGCTGCCATGACTACGCGAAGCAGCACGAGGTCATCGCCAAGGGCATCCAAAGCCGTGCGAATGTGCAGGTGGATGTCATTTGGACCGACGACAAGTCCACCAACCCGCCGCTGCCGGTCTATGACAAGGCGGATTGGGCCAAGGGCTACGACATCATCATCCACGACGAGTGCGCGGCGAGCATGAACAACAAGGAGACGCTCACCCGCATCCTCGACGCTCACAAAACGATCCCCAGCATCCAGCTTCACTGTGCCATGCACAGCTTCCGCACGGGCGAGGACCGCTGGTTCAAGCGCCTCGGCCTGCAATCAAACTCACACGGCCCGCAGGAGCCGATCGCGATCACGTTTGTCGATAAAGAGCATCCGATCACGAAGACGCTGGCCGACTGGACCACGATCAAAGAGGAGCTCTACAACAACGCGAACCTGTTCGACGCCCACCCGCTCGCCATGGGTAAGCAGACCGTCAAAAACAAGGACGGCACGACGAAGGACGTGGAATACATCGTGGCCTGGACGAATGAAAAAGTCGGTGCCCGCAGCTTCAGCACCACCATCGGGCATAACACAGAAACCGTCGCCGATGCACGCTACCTCGATCTGATCACGCGCGGCCTGCTTTGGGCCTGTGACAAGCTCACGCCGGAATTCCTCACGCCGTTCAAGGGGCAGAACAAAGTCACCTTTGTCCCTGCGAAGCCTGTCGAGGCTCCGAAGCCGCCGCCAGTGCCGAAAGACGCCACTGGCATCCAAGCGACCGCGAGCAGCGAGGAGAAGGGCAAGAACAACTTCGCCTGGTGTGCCGTGGACAATGATGAAGGCACCCGATGGTGCGCCAGCGGTCCCGATTACCCGCAGTGGTTGCAGCTTGAGCTGGAGAAGCCGCAGGCGCTCACCGGCATCGAGACCACCTGGGAAAACAACGGCGTGTATCACTTCAAAGTCGAAGGCAGCACCGATGGCAAGACGTGGACCACGCTCGTCGATGGCAGCGCGAACGAGAAGAACGCGCCTTACTCGAATGACTTCGCCAAGGCCGACGGCATCCGTTTTGTGAAGATTCATGCCCTCAGCAAAAAGAGCGGCGGCTGGGCCAGCATCCGCGAGGTGCGGTTGAAAGGGCCCGGCATCAAGGCCATCACACCGAAGCTGAGCGCTGACCAGAAAAAGGAATACAACCAAGCCACCGACCCCCGCAAAGATGGCGGCAACGTGGTGCCGAAGATCGTCAAACTCACGCCGGAGGAAGAGGCGGCCATCTTGGCCGACGTTAAGGTCGCCGAGGGTTTCGATGTCACCCTCTTTGCCAACAGCGCCGCCGCGAACTACCCGGTTTTCCTGGCCGCCGAGCCAGATGGCACGCTTTACGTCAGCAGCGATGGCAACGGTTCCGTGGAGCGCAAACCGAACCGTGGTCGCATCATCCGCCTGCGCGACCTCGATGGCGATGGCCGT
Source organism: Verrucomicrobiaceae bacterium (assembly GCA_021151605.1). GTDB lineage: Bacteria > Verrucomicrobiota > Verrucomicrobiia > Verrucomicrobiales > Verrucomicrobiaceae > Prosthecobacter. The sequence goes on along the minus strand of JAGKWZ010000091.1, from coordinate 610 downwards.
GCCGATGAAACGAAGGTCTTCTGCGAGGTGGACAGCCCGCGCGGCCTCGTTTGGGACCACGACCGCCTCTACCTCGTGCATCCGCCGCACCTCAGCGAGTTCATTGATGCCGATCACGACGGCGTCGCCGAGAAACAAAACATCCTCGTCAATGGCATCGCCTACGGCTTCAAAGATCGCCCGGCGGATCACACCACGAATGGCCTCAGCCTCGGCATCGACGGCTGGCTTTACATCGCGGGTGGCGACTTCGGCTTCCTGAAGGCCACCGGCACCGATGGCAAAACGCTCCAGCATCGCGGCGGCGGCGTCATCCGCGTGCGACCCGACGGCACCGGCCTCGAAATCTACTCCACCGGCACGCGCAACATCCTCGAGGTCGCTATCAGCCCGCTGATGGACATGTTCGCCCGCGACAACACGAACGACGGCGGTGGATGGAACGTGCGCTTCCACCACTTCACCGGCCTCGACGACCACGGCTACCCGCGCCTCTACAAGAACTTCAACGACGAGGCCATCCAGCCCCTCGCCGACTACGGCGGCGGTAGCGGCACCGGCGCGGTCTACATCGACGAACCCGGCTTCGGCGCTTGGAACAACGCCCCCT
>JAGKWZ010000445.1 GCA_021151605.1 Verrucomicrobiaceae bacterium | reverse complement strand
TGGAGTTTTGCTTCATCGATGAAGGCGGCGTAAAGCGTGTTCACTTCGGCTTGACCACCGGATTTGCCGATGAGCTCGATCCATGGGCCGCTGCCGGCGGCATCAATGCTGCGACCTGCAAAGAGGCGCTGCATGTAGGGCGCGGCGATGACAGGATCGGCGATGGCGGCGAGCGCGGTGAGTTGATTCTCGCGACCCGTGATCTTCTCCGGGTGATCGGCGAGCTCGGCAAGCCATGGGCGGGCGAGTTCGTTCACGGTGGTCCAGGCGGCGAAGTCGAGGAAGCTGTCGCTGGCATCGGTGGGCATGTTTTTCAGCACGAGATCCGCGCTATCAAACGTGCTGATGCGACCCAGCGCGCGGAAGGCCTCGAGGCGAGTGCGCGGGTTCTTCCCGGCCACCACCCACGGAGCGATGGCGCTGATATCGGTGATGCCCCGATTGCCGTAGGCCTTGCCAATCTCACGCAGTGCGACCTGCACGCTGGTGTCATCTTGACCCGACTTCAGCATGGCGAGAAGATGTGAGACATCGGCGGTGCGACCACTGAGCAGCCATGCGGCGTGACGGCGGGTGACTTCATCTTTGACCCAAACGGCGAGCGCTTTCTGCAAGTCGGCGAGCGAGGCCTTGGCGAGTTCGCGGCGAGCCTGCTCGAACTCCCAGCGGCTCGGCGAGAGCAGCTTGTTGAGCAATGCATCCACCGGCAGACCCGCGACTGGTTCCCAAGAGATCGGTTTGCTGCCCTGCGGGGCGATGCGCCAGATGCGGCCGTGTTGCTTGTCACGGCGCGGATCACGGAAATCGACCTCACCGTGATTGATGATCGGGTTGGTCCAATCCGCGACATACAAGCCGCCATCGGGTCCCATGGCGAGGGCGATGGGGCGGAAGGCCGCGTCACTCGTGCGCACGACATCGGCCTGCGTTTGCGTGATGTAGCCCGATTTAGCAGCGGCCTTGTCCGCCGTGAAGTCGGTGAAGTTAAACCGCACGATGCGGTGAGCGCGGAAGTCATTGGTGATGGCGCTGCCCTGCCATTCAGGTCCAAAGAGCGGGCTGTTCACGAGTTCGAGGCCGCAGAACTTCGGATACGAGCCTGGGCTGATGCTGCTGATTAATCGACGGGCACCTTCGCTCGGTGGCAGCACCGCGCCGGGGAAGCTCCAGCTGATGCCATTGCCATCCGCACCGGAAGTGAGGAAAGTTTGTCCATTCAGGTCTTCCTGCTGGCCCCAGCAGTTCACGAGGCCCTTGGAATGCACTTCGAGTCGCTCTGTATTCGGATCGTAAGCAAAAGCGACGCCGCTGTTGGCTCGCACGAGGCCCCAAGGCGTCTCGATATGCGAGTGGATGTAAATCGTCTGCTGGAAATAGAGACGACCATCAATGCCCCAATGCAGGCCATGGATGATGTGATGCGTGTCCTCTGTGCCGAAACCACTGAGCACGATGCGGCGCTCGCCGAGCAGACCATCCGCACCCGGTTTGCTGAGCTGGAGCAGCTCCGTGCTCGCCCCGACAAAGCAGCCACCGTGATTGTCCGGCGCGACTCCGCATGGGATGAGCAGCTTGTCAGCAATGATGCGTGAGACATCCGCCACGCCATCGCGATTCGTGTCTTCGAGCAGGATGATGCGGTCATTGCCGGTCGAAGGGCCAAACTTGGCGCTGTTGCCCTCCATCTGCGCTCCGAGGTCATCTGGGTTCACCTGCGGATAAGTATTCGACGTGGCGACCCACAAGCGGCCGGAGGTATCCCAGTTCATGCCCACAGGTTTTTCAAGCAGCGGGTTCTCAGCGAAAAGCGTCATCGCGAGGCCATTGTCGAGGGTGAAGTCCGGCTTGGGCAAAGAGGCAAGCACTGGCAGCTTCGTGGCGCTCGGCGGCTCCGGTGGCAGCGTGCTTGGCTTGCCTGCGGCGATGCCGATGACATTGGCCTCAGCCTTGTCCACGAGCGGATCGAACTTCGGAATCTCCACCGCATTGCGCCCCTGCTCACGTTTGCGGAAGCCGAAGATGTAGGTGTAGTTCGCTGGGCGACTGCGATGGAAAAAGAGCGAGTTCTTGCGTAGGATCGCCTCACGCAGCGTGCGCTGTTCGGGTGTCTCAGCATCCCATTTGGCCCCATCCGTTTGCCAACCGAGCTGCGCCGCGAAGCTCTCACTCAGCGCCTGAAGACCCCGGGCGTTCAGGTGAATGCCGTTGTCTGTTCCTTGCGCCAGATCAATGCCAGCCGCCTTCTGCCACTCACCACGCACAAAGGGCGATTGCTTCTCCGCTGCGAGCTGCTCCATGACTTTTTCATACTCCACCAGCAACGCATTGTGCTCTGCGGGATCAGGCAAGCCGGGCCGTGTGGCACGTAGATCCTCGTGCTTAATCGGCCCCAGGAAAACGAAGCGCACCTTACCCTCGGGACTCGCCTGAGTGATCAGATCCATCAGCGCGAGCAATTCCGTGCGGAACTTCGCCGGACTGTGATCCACGCCATAACGAACGGGGTCGGGATTGAGGACCGGATCATTCTTTCGATAGGTCAGATCATCCAGACTCGCCGCCATGCCATAACCGAGGATTGCCACCGTCGGCTTCACCACCGCGAGCTGCTCCTTCAGCGCATCCACGCCCTTATCCACCGGATCAAAACTGGCGCGTGAAGCACCTAGCGGGCTATCACCGCTGTAGCCAAGATTCCGAACCGCAAAGTTTTTGCCTGCAAACTCGCGCCGCAACTTGGCTTCGAGGTAGCCATAGTTGTTCTCGCGCTCCACAAGCACATCGCCGATCAGCAACACGCGGTCGCCATCATTGATTTCAAGTTTGCGTTCAGCCGCCCCGACGATGGAGGCAAGAATGAGAAGGGTGAGGATGGGGCGAAGCATGGTTGGTGGGTAGAATCGAGACGCAGATCAACGGTTCTGCGGGCCGACATCCCTCAGCAAGTTTTGTGTCGGATTCAGCCGATGCGGACCATGCACCTACCCAAATCCGACTCACGAAGTCACTTGGGATGAGCAATCGCTCCATCCCGCTGAAACGCCTGCCAATCGGCCGCATAGGCCGCGTTAAGGAGCCAGGAGGCCGTCGCTTTGTCGGCAGGGAAATCGGTGAAGGGGGCGGTGATGAGCTTTTGGTAGCCGCCGGGCTTTGTCTGCCAGTTTTGGCCGAGGTGACCGCTCTCCAGGGCTGGCGTGAGCAGCTTCACGGGGCCTTTTCGAGCATCGGCATCGGCAGGGACGCGGGCGGTGAAGCTGTGGCGCAGGAAGCTGAACACCAGCGGCCAGGTTTTTTCGCCGGGGCCGTGGCCGGTCTTGGGCTCGACGGCGATGTTCCAAAGGGCGCGATGGTTTTTTCGCAAGGCGGGCACGACGGCGAGGTTTTCCTCTTTCGATGGGCGAGCGAGGAAAGGATCGTCCTCACCGAAGATGACGATGCCGGGGACGTGGGCGGCACCGGGCTGATAGACTTGAAACGTGGTGCCGGGACGCATCGAAACGAAGCCCCACACGCGCTGCGGCTCATACGAGGCAAAGATGGCCGAAAAGCCGGTGCCATTCGAGTGACCATATAAAAAGAGCGGTGCATGCTCCAGCTCGGGATGGCCGCTGCCTTTCACGCTCTCGATGCCCTCCGGCAGCCAGAAATCGAAGGCGACTTCCTCGCGTTTGCCTTCGCCTTTTTGCTTCACGGCCTCGCGCCATTGCTCGTCGCTCACTTTCCAGTCCCAGTTGCGGCTGACGACCTGCTGCGGATCGGGGGTGCCCCACTTCGCTTCATCGAGCACGCCGTTCCAGCTCTTCGTGTCCTTTGATTGCACGTTCGCACTGACCCAGCCAAGGCTGTGGCATTCGGGAAGCTGCGCAAAGTCACTCCACTCGGTGCCGTCGTTCGTTTGGCGAGGCTCGGTCCATTGCGTGGCGAGCCACGGCAGCACCTTCTCCGCCCACTTCGCACCATGCTCACGCAGACCGGGGCCGCTGAAGTGAACGCCTTGGCCATCACGCTCACGCAGTTTGCCTTTCAACGCATCGCTGTCCGGGCCCTCGAGCGCGAGGCCATCCTTCCAAAGCGAGGCCTGCGCGGCGCGGATGTCGTCGCTGCCTTCATCGCCCGGCACGTGATAGCTCGCCTGCGCCACGAACCACGGCGCGTCCCAGCCGATGTCGCGTCGCGAGTCGCGGATGATCTTCTCCAAATACTCGCGGTAAAGTTTGCCCGGCAGCGTGCGAGTGGCGTCCTTTTGGTTCGCATCGCTCTCGCCCTGATGCCAGAGCACGGCGCGAAAGCCCTGCGGCGGCACCGACGTCATCCTCGCGATGAATGCGTCATACGCCGCGCCTTTGCTGGTCCACTGGCCGTTCGGGAGCTGCTCCACGCGACTCACCAGCGTCGGTGGATTCGGAAACGTCGCACCTTTCGGCAACCACTCGCGCACACTCGTCGCGCCGATCCCACATGCGATGATGCCGACGGGCACGTTTTCCTTTGCCACCACCGCATCCGCAAACGCCGGCACGAAACTGCCGCCACCACCGCTCGCGCCCGGCTGCGGATCATCCGCGATGCGCCACGCCTTGCCATCGAACGACGCCACGCGTCGTGTCTTCGTCGTCTGCTTTTCCTGGCCGTGATTCGCCGAGTTCGACTGCCCCGCGATGACAAACACCTCGCCGATGCCCACATGCGCCACGCTGCCAAGCGCGAGTTGTTTTCCACCCTGCGAAACACGCACCTCCAGCCGCCACCAGCCACCCGCAGGCATCTCGACAGCACCCGACAGCTTCTTCCCTGACACCGAACCGCCCACACGCTGCCATGACGTTTGATCCTTTTCGCCCATCACCCGCGCCTCCATCGCCACATCCGGCAAAGCCACCGCCTCAGACAACTCTCCCGCGATGCGCAGCAACCCTTTCCCCGGAGTGCTACGCTGCACAACTTGGTAATCGAACGGCAGGGTCAAAGTGAGATCCAGCGCATGAAGGCTGGTGGCGGCTAAAAAGACAAGGGCGAGGAGGCGTTTCATTGAAATGGGAAGACAAGGGAATGGGGACAAAGGAATAAGGATCTGGGTTTTTATTCCCTTTTCCCCATTCCTTTGTCAGAAGAACTTTTTCGACTACTGAGGTGCAACGGAATATTGGACCAAAGAGTCCCTTAATTTAGGGTTTGGTTATGGGCTTGGGTTTCGAACTGGTTGGGGGTGAGGTATCCGAGAGCGG
>JAGKWZ010000444.1 GCA_021151605.1 Verrucomicrobiaceae bacterium | reverse complement strand
CCCTTCCCGAGTCGGATCGCTGGAAGCTCCACCTTTATCTCGACCGGGTTCAGTTTGCACCCGGCAAGCTCGATGGCCTCATGGGTGAGTTTACCGTGAAAACCATCGAACGCTGGATCGCCGCCCAGGAGGGTCGAAGCCTCGATTCCCTGCTCGCCGAGGCGCGCAAGACCGTCGCCGAGACACAAACCACCTTCACCATTCCCGCCAGCGCCGCCGCCTGGATCGCTCCGATGCCCGCCACCCTGCCTGAGAAGGCCGCTGCTTCCGTCCTGTTCTACGAAAGTCTCGCCGAATACACCGCCGAGCGCTTCCACACCGATCTCAGCACCCTCCGCCGCCTGAATCCAGGCCTCGACCTCACAAAACTCAAGCTTGGCGACAAACTCCGCGTGCCTGCCGTGAAAGCCTTCGTCATCGAAACTTGGCCGCCCGCAGGCATCGCCGCCCGCAAGGCCCACGCTGGCACCACCCTGCGGATCGACCACGATGCCCGCATGATCGAAGTCCTCGGCGCAGACGGGCACCTCACCGCCACCTTTCCCATCACCGTCAGCCAGAAGCCAGAGCACCGCCGCACCGGAGTGTGGCACATTCAGGCCATCGTCCCGAACTCACGCTTCCTCTGGGATGACCTCATGCTCAAAGAAGGCCGCGCCGGCAAAGTGAAGTACGACCTTCCTCCCGGCCCGAACAACCCCGTCGGCATCCTCTGGCTGGACATCGAGCCCGACCAGGGCCCGCAGGCCCACATCGGCATCCACGGCACTGCAGAGCCCGCCCGTATCGGCCGCAATCACAGCAGCGGCTGCATCCGCCTGGCAAACTGGGACATCGTCCGCCTGGTCAAACTCGTCGGTAAAGGCACGAAGATCGTCTGGCAGACCGGCAGCGCCCCGCAAACCATCGCCATGACGCGCTGAGATCGAGGATCTTTTGTAACCCCACACGACAAAAACGGTACTTGAGGCTTGGAGTCCCCTGAGGGCTCAGGCTAAACACGACGCATCTTCTCCCATGAACCACCCCATCCTCATCCGCCGCCTCACCGGCACGAACAAAGGTAAAGACGAGATCCTCCACACCCAGGAAGTCTCCTTCGGCACCGGGCCGAACAACACCGTCCGCTTTGACCCCACCTGGGATCGCGGCGTCAGCAGCAGCCATGCGCGGCTTTATCGCGATGCCGAAGGCGTCTGGTGGCTGGCCGATGCTGGCAGCAGCACCGGCACTCATCTAAATGGGCAAAAGCTCACCCAGCCGCGCGCGCTGACTGGCAGCTTCGTCATCGAACTCGGCCAGAGCGGTCCACGAGTCGAAATCACCCTCCCCGCCGATGCTTTGCCCGCCCGCGATCAGCGCCCCAGCGGCCCGGCCCACCTCGGCCAGGGCGGCGGCGGACGAGGCCCGGCACGGAAAGGCAGCAAGCTCCCCATCGCCATCGCAGCCCTCATAGCCCTCGGCCTCGGTGCCCTGTGGCTGCTCCGTCCGAGCGGCGGCGGCTCCATCAACGTCAATCTTGGCGGAGGCGATAGCGACACGCAGATCGAGGCCACCGCGAAGCGACTGGAGAGCGCCGTGGGCAAAGTCATCCTCATGAATGCCCAAGGCCAATCTCTCGGCACCGGCACCGCCTGGGCCGTGGCCCCCGGCATCTTCGCCACGAACAGCCACATCACCGAGCCCGCGAAAGACGCCCTCAAAACAGGAGGTGCCGTCTTCATCGCCATCAATAAGGACCCCTCGAAGAAGTATCGCGTCCGTCAGGCCATCAGCCATCCCTCATATGGTAGCGACATGATGAATGCCCAGGGCCGCAAGTCTGAACTCGGCACCTACGATGTCGGCCTGCTCATCATCAAAGAGCAGCACAGCCCCACCTTCCAGCTCGCCCCGGTGGAAAAAGTCCGCCAGCTTGATGCCGGCAAGCGCGTGGCCTTCCTAGGCTTCCCCGCCGAGAAGCTCACGAATCGCGGCAGCGACAACGAACGCCCCGTGGCCACCATGCAGACCGGCATCATCACCGCCGTCACAGACTACTGGGGCTCCCAGGCAGATGAGGGGGACAGGCTCCTCGTGCAGCATAATCTTCCCAGCACCGGCGGAGCCAGCGGCAGCCCCATCTTCGATCAAAACGGCGATGTCGTGGCCGTGCTCTGCGCCGGGAACATCACCTATACCCTGCCGAGTGATACCAAGCACGCCGTCGAGCGCGCCAAGGCCAAGGTCGTCGCCGCCCTGGAAGAGCAGCTCAGCGCCGAAAACCTCAGCGCGGAAGACAAAGCCAAAGCCATCGAGGCCGCCAAAGCCCGCCTCAGCCAGATCTCCAGCCTCAAGGTCGGCGTCGAAGACCTCGAGCGCGCCCCTTCCGCCGCCCAGATCAACTTCGCCCAGCGCGTGGATATTCTGAAAGAGCTGCTGGATGCCTACCAGCAGGCCGTGAAGGAAAACTCGGCACAGTAGTTTCTTCCCCCTCCCCAGCGCATGTCAGACACCGCTCCGCTCCAGCTCGCCTGCCGCTTCTGCCGTCCCCTAGTGGAGGGCTGCCCCAGTGTGTTTGAGATCACTCTCACCTCCATCGTGCCGGAGCCCGTGCGGGACATCGTGATCGAGTTCCGCTGCGCCGGGCTGCGTGGTGGCGTGGCAGAACGCACGCTGACGAAGCCGCTGACCGCCTTCGAGGTGCTCACCCTGGACCTGGACATCGAGCCCGAGCGGAAGGGCACCCCGCCGATGACCGTCCACCTCCACGCCAGCACCTCACGCGGACGTTTCGCCGCTCATGGCAGCGTGCGGCCCGGCGGTCAGGCTGGCATCAGCATCCTGGAGCGCCCGGCAGACATGCAGAACCTCACCGTGCAGATTCAGGAAAAGGCCTTCTTTGGTGCCATATTCGCCGAAGGCGGCATCGACATCGGCAAGCTCAAAACCCTGAACGACTTCCTCCAGCTCCACCTGCCCGTGCCCATGGAGCCCGTGGCGCTGAGTTGGGATGGTTTTCCCGTGGCCCGCAGCTTGAAGCCCGACGGCATCTTCGCCGGGCGATTCAGATTGATCGAGCAGCTCGGCCAGGGCGGCATGGGCGTCGTCTGGCTGGCGGAGGACACGCGGCTGAAGGGCCGCCAAGTCGCCCTCAAATTTCTCCCCGAGACCGTCTGCCATGATCCCGATGCCATTGATGATCTAAAGCGCGAGCTGCTGCTCAGCCAGCAGCTCACGCATGAAAACATCGTCCGCATCCATGACCTGATCGAGGCCGAGGGCACCGTGGCGATCAGCATGGAGTACATCCGTGGGAAAACCCTCAGCGCCCTGCGTCGCGAGCAGCCCAGCCGCGTCTTCAGTCCCGCCCAGCTTTTGCCCTGGCTTCGGCAGCTCTGCGCCGCGCTCGACTACGCGCATGGCAAAGGCATCATCCATCACGACCTGAAGCCGCTGAACCTCATGATCACCGAGGCCGGTGTCATGAAAGTGTGCGACTTCGGCCTCGCCGGAAGCATGGCAGAGAGCCGCAGTCGGCACAGCCGCCCCGGCCACACCAGCGGCACCACGCCCTACATGAGCCCGCAGCACCTCCTGCTCGGCAGCCGGACCGTGTCGGACGACGTGTATGCCCTCGGAGCCACGCTCTACGAGCTGCTCACCAGCAAGGCCCCGTTTTACGCGGGCAGCATCGAGACGCAGATCGAGCGCACCACTCCACCTAGCATTGAGGAACGCCGTGCCATCCTACGCATCACCGGGGCCGAGCCTTTGCCGCCCGTATGGGAGGCGGTCATTCAGAGCTGCCT
>JAGKWZ010000443.1 GCA_021151605.1 Verrucomicrobiaceae bacterium | reverse complement strand
CAGGTTCTCGGCGATCATCTTCAGCACTGCATCGCCGGCCGCGTGGCCGTAGTTGTCGTTGATATGCTTGAAGTGGTCGACGTCCAGCAGGAACAGCGCACCGACGATATCGTCGCTGCGCTCCTTGGTATTCAGGCTGCGCATGAATTCCTGGAAGTGGCGGCGGTTGTACAGCGAGGTCAGTGGATCGAGCGTGGACTGCGCCTTCAGCTCGAGGTTCTTCACCTCCAGCTGCGCATTGGTGTGCCGCACCTTGCGGTACAACAGCCCGACCACTGCGGCGGCCAGCGCAAACACCAAGGCCAGCAGCCACCACACGCGCTGTTGCAGGCGGCGGTTGTCGATCTCCGCGCCTTTCACCTGATTCTCGCGGCTTAGCAGTTCGATCTGGCGCTGCTTCTTCTCGGTCTCGTATTTTTCCTGCAGTTCCAGCATGGCCTGCTGGCGGCGTTTCTCGATTATGTGGCGGAGAAGAAGCTCGAACTCTATCCCGCTCAGGAGGAGGCGATCCTGGAGCTGTTTGAAGACAAGAACGTCATCCTCGCCACGCCTACGGGCTCGGGGAAGTCGCTCGTGGCCACGGCGATGCACTTTCGATCTCTCGCGCAGGGGCGGCGCTCCATTTACACCTGTCCGATCAAGGCGCTGGTGAATGAGAAGTTCCTCGCGCTCTGCCGTGATTTCGGCCCGGAGAATGTCGGCATGGCGACGGGGGATGCGACGGTGAACCGCGATGCGCCCATCCTTTGCTGCACAGCGGAGATTCTGGCAAACTACGCGCTGCGAGATGGCGAACGAGCCCCCTTCCGTGAGGTGATCATGGATGAGTTCCACTATTATAGCGATCACGAGCGCGGTGTGGCCTGGCAGGTGCCGCTGTTGACCATGAGCAAGTCGCGCTTCCTGCTGATCTCCGCCACGCTCGGGAGCACGGACTTTTTCCAAAAGGAACTCACGCGACTCACGAGCACGGATACAGTGCTCGTCTCTGGCAGCGAGCGACCCGTGCCGCTGGAGTTCAGCTATGTGGAGACATCGGTGGACGTGACATTGCAGGAGCTGATCGCAGCGAACAAGGCCCCCATCTACCTCGTCCACTTCACGCAGAATGATGCCGCCCAAGCGGCGCAGGATCTGATGAGCCTGAACTTCTGCTCCACGGCGGAGAAGACCGAGATCAAAGAGGTGATGCAGGGCGCAAAGTTCACCAGCCCATATGGCAAAGAGGTGCGGAAGTATCTGCAACACGGCGTGGGCATTCATCATGCGGGCCTGCTGCCGAAGTATCGCGTGCTGGTGGAGAAGCTGGCGCAGCGCGGCTTGCTAAAGGTGATCTGCGGCACGGACACTCTGGGCGTGGGCGTGAACGTGCCGATCCGCACGGTGGTGCTGACGAAGCTGAGCAAATACAGCGGACAAAAGGTGGCGACACTCACCGCGCGTGACTTTCATCAGATCACGGGTCGTGCCGGGCGGCGCGGCTTTGATGACATCGGCTATGTCGTGGCGCAGGCACCGGAGCACATGGTGGAGAATGCCAAGATGGAAGCGAAGGCCGGAGGTGATCCGAAGAAACTGCGCAAGATGGTGAAGAAGAAGCCACCGGATGGTTTCGTCGGCTGGAGTGAGGATACCTTTAAGCGGCTGCAAACCGCCAAGCCCGAGGCGTTGGTGTCGCGCTTCCAAGTCTCTCACGGCCTGTTGCTGCAAGTGCTGAGCCGCAGCGATGATGGCTGCCGCGCGATGTTGAAGCTCATACGCGATTCCCACGAAACCTCAGGCGCGAAGAAGCTGCATCGCAAGCGTGCCTGGCAGCTTTTCCGTGCGTTGATTGATCGGAAGATCGTGGAGATCCTGCCGAAGGCAGAGCGCACTGGCGGCTCGAAGCTGCGGCTTAATGTGGAACTGCAAGATGACTTCTCGCTGAACCACGCGCTGTCGCTCTATCTCATCGATGCCCTCGCTTTGATCGACCCGAACTCACCGACCTACGCAGCGGATGTGATGACGCTATGCGAGTCCATCTTAGAGAATCCCGACATCATCCTGCGCCGCCAGCTCGACAAGATCAAGACGGAGGCCATGAACACGATGAAGGCCGAAGGCATCCCGTTTGAGGAGCGCATCGCCAAGCTGGAGGAGTTGGAATATCCGAAGCCCTGCCGCGATTTCATTTACAACACCTTCAATGACTTTGCAGCAGCGCATCCCTGGGTCGGGCAGGAGAACATCCGGCCCAAGAGCATCGCCCGGGAGATGTTCGAGAACTTCCGCAGCTTCGCCGACTACATCCATGACTACGATCTGCATCGTGCTGAAGGCGTGCTGCTGCGGCATTTGAGCAGCGTTTATAAAGTGCTGGCCCAGACCGTGCCCGACACGGCGAAGACCGAGCCGGTGCAGGAGATGGAAGCCTGGCTGGCCGGCCTGCTGCGTGGCACAGACTCCAGCCTGCTAGATGAATGGGAGCGCCTTCGTGATCCGAACTACAAGCCCGATGAAGAGGCCGACAAGCCCGTCGAGGCACCCGACATTACGCGGAACAAGCGCGAGTTCACTGCGCTCATCCGCACGGAGATCTTCCGCTTCCTGAAGCCGCTTTCGACGGAGCACTATGCCGCCGCGATCTCGGCAGTGAGCACCTCTTTGACCGCAGACACGCTGGCTGCCTTGATGGAGCCTTATTACACCGATCACGACCGCATCCGCCTCGACAACGAGGCCCGCAACGGCCGCCACACCTATGTGGAGCCGAGCGACGACGGCCAAAGCTGGCGTGTGAACCAAGTCCTCGTCGATCCTGAAGAACTCAACGACTGGCAGCTCGAATTCCGCGTCGATTTGCCGCAGGCCCGCGAAGACGGCAAGCCGACGCTGGTGCTGGTGAGTGTCGGTAAAATTGGCTGAGGCGCTGACTTCAGGACTGAATCTCGGTGAATGACAAGCCGGGCTGGCTTTGTTTAATGGCAACACCATGACACACCAGTCTCCCGTCACCATCCGCCACTTTCGTCCTGAAGACTTGTCCATCCTGCGCCAGATCACGGTGGACTCCTTTGGCAGTGTCGCTCTGGACCAAATGATGGAAGACCGGCTCGGCATCTGGAACGGGCGTGACTGGCGGGCGAGGAAGGCGGACCACATCGACGAAGACTGCACGTTGAACCCCGGAGGTTGTTTTGTGGCGGAGAGGGAAGGGGAGATCCTCGGCTACATCACGACCCGGATCGATGTGGCGAACGCGCTGGGGCGCATTCCAAATCTGGCCGTGGTGGAAAGTGCTCGCGGTTTGGGGCTCGGGCGGCGGCTGATCCACCATGCCCTGGATTACTTCCGCGAGTCCGGGATGAAGGTGGCGAAGATCGAAACCATGGCCTCGAACGTTATCGGGCAGAATTTGTATCCCTCCTGTGGATTTGAGGAGATCGGGCGGCAGGTGCACTTTGCTACTCGTTTGTAGAGCTTGAACAATGCGCACCTCCAGCCAGTCTCCATTTGCCCTACCATGAAAACTTCCCTCCGCCTCCTCGCCTCAGCTTTGCTTGCGATCACCGTCATGAGTTGCGTGAGTTCCCGCGAGCGCCGCATCACGAACAACCCGCAGATCTATAACTCCCTCTCCACCAGCGATCAGTTGCTGGTGCAGCAGGGGCGGATTCGTGAAGGCATGACAAAGGAGGCGGTCTTCCTTTCCTATGGGCGGCCAGATGCGGTTTCGACTGGCCGTCAAAAGGGCACGGACATCGAGAAGTGGACTTTCATGGATTCACAGCCGGTTTATACCAACAACTTCGGCGGAGGCTGGGG
>JAGKWZ010000442.1 GCA_021151605.1 Verrucomicrobiaceae bacterium | reverse complement strand
GCCAAAGCCGGTCCTACTGGCGGCAAGCTCATTACGGAAGTCGAACCCCACGTCGAGTTCTTCGTGAACAAAGACAAGAAGGTCGAAATCCGCTTCATCGACGATGACATGAAAGTCGTCACCCCTGGAGCGCAGGTCATCAGCGTCACCCTTGGCGACCGCTCCGCTCCCACCAAGCTGAGCTTCACCAAAGACGGCGACAAGCTGATCTCTGACAAAGCCGTGCCAGAAGGCAATGACCTCCCGACCGTGGTGCAAATCCGCGAGAAGGAAGGTGCCAAAGCCGTCACTGAGAAGTTCAACCTGAACCTCAACGACTGCCCGACCTGCAAGAACAAGGAATACGCCTGCACCTGTGCGCACGGTGAGGAGGAGAAGAAAAAGTAACCCTTCACCAGCGTCCGCCACAGCGCCGCTCACCGTGAGGGCGGCGCTGCTGGCCGGGGGCGGCAATGAACACTAAACACTGAGGGCTTGGACCACTTGTGGTGTTGCACCTGAGGAAAGCCATCAGCATCTCAACCAACCCAACCAGATTCAACCATGAAAACACATATCCTCCTCATCACCGTTCTTGCCGTTGTCCTTGGTGCCACAAAAGCCATAGCGATCCGCCCCATGGGCACCACCATGACCGGTGTCGTCCAGACCGTCGATCATTCCACACGCTGGATCACCTTCGCCCAGGATGATGGCCCGGTGCGCCAGTTCGTTTATTCATCATGGGCCAAGTTCTGGCACAGTGAAAAGGAATCACTCCCTGCCCATCTGCGGCCAGGCATGAGAGTTCAAATCAGACTGCACAATCCTCTCATCGGGCCGGACTTTGTCCGCCAGATCGTGCTGATCGCACAGCCGGAGAAATCATCACCTCCACAATAAGTTCGATGGCTGACCACCCCACATCCCACAGTTCGCGCATGGCTAGCCTCGCATGGATGCTGGCGCTCGCGGCTTTGGTCATTTTCGCAGCCGGGCTGGTCACAGGCGGCATTGAGGCTCACCACCACGGTGAGGAGGCGCGGGACATGCTGGCTTTCATTCTTTGCCGTGTTGCGAGTCCGCTGCTCGCCGTCGCAGCCTGGGGATTTGGATTTACCGTGCTACTGAACCGCCCCGCCGGACTCGCCGGAAGGGCACTTTTCGTCATGCTGCTCATTCTGACCTTCCTGGCTCTGTTTTGCTATGCGGCCTGGAAAGGAACCGCTGCCTTTCATTAACGCCATGCGCTTCATCACCGATCATTTTGACGACGTTCGCGCTTTGCTCTACCTCGCACCTTCATTGGTGCTCGGCGTCGGGCACGGCCTCGGGCCATTTCATTTTCGGCCATCCGATCTTTCCGATCAAAACAGGGATGACTTGGGTGCGGACTTATATCGCTCGCTCTTGCTCGGACTTTCTGCCGCCTTGTCTCATCTGCTGCTGCTCTGGATCATTGCTTCGCTGAGTTCACATTTTGGCAGCCATTGGCAGGCGGGCACCTTTCTGCCCTGGTTCAGGCTTTTTGCATCGGCACTGACACTGGTCATGGCGGTGTGGGTCTTACGCAGGACTTTGGTGCTGTGCAAAGAGCCTGATTCGAACTTGGCCGGAAAGAGGGGTGCGCTTTCTAACATGAACCGGAGCGATGACAGTGCATCACTCTCAGAGCCGATTTTGTTTGGAGCGGTCAGCGGTCTTCTGCCTTGTCCGCATACCTTTAACATCATCACCACCCATCTGCAATCTGGCAGGCTCACGCTCGGACTGGGCGTGGTGATGAGCTACAGCCTTGGACTCGCTCTTGCCATGGCCCTTCTCGACTACATCGCAGCAAGAGTTGCATCCAGAAACAGCCTTTTTGTCCGCGTGATTCCCGCCTTTAGGGTGTCCGCCTCTCTGATTTCCTGCGTCATTCTTGTCATGCTGGCCTGTTCGATGGCCGTGCAGGGATGGCGCGGATTGAACCAAGCATGATTGAACCACGCCATACCAATGAAAACGAAACAAGCACATCCTCTTACCCGCACCCGCCGGGCCTTTACCCGCATGATGAGCGTGCTGCTCATCACCGCCGGATCGGCTCTCGCCGACAATGTGATCAAGCTCCAGGTCGCCGCCAAGAGCGAGCACAATGACCCCAAAGGCAACAATCCGCAGGAGGTGCAGAGCCGCTGGCTCGAAATCTCCGCCACCGCCTTCCATCTTGAAAAGCCTGCCGCCGTGCGCCTCGAATGGGCGTTCTTTGGGGACAATCTCGACACGGACAAGGTGATCAAACATGGCAGCGGCGCAGAAACAGTGGAGCTGGCCCAAGGCAAAAAGGCCGACGCCAAAACCAAGCCCGTCAACTTCACCTACACGCCGCGTCATTCAGTCCGCACCGGCAGCGGCAAGCGTGCCCGCTCAAAAGTTGTCGAAGCCACCGGTGTCCGCTATCACGCCTGGGGCGTGCGGGCCTTTGTGGACGGCAAGCTCGCCGGTGAAGCCTACAGCACTCCGAGCATCCAAAAACTCATGGGCGGCACGGATTGAACCTCATGAGACAGCTTTTCCCATCAAGCGCAAAAAAAACGCCGGAGGTCTCTCTTTCTCCGGCGGGCTTGGTGGAATCCTTCGATCCTGTTCACGCGCTATTAATGACGGCCACGGCTGCCAAAATCAAGATGGAAGCCCGGCAGGCTGATGTGGCCTTGGCTGCCGCTGTGATGGCTGGAGCCATGACCCCGATTTGGAACGTAGTGCCGGTTGCCGCTGCGCCCGCCATAGCTGCCATGACTTGGCGTGTAGTGACTGCTGGAACCATGACCGGAGTTGTGCCCGCTGCCGTGGCTGGAACCATGCCCGTTACCATGATTGGAAAAGTGACGGTCTCCCGCCTGCACAGCGGAAGGAATGAGGACGGCGAAGCTGGCAGTGACCGCCAGGAGGGTGATGAGCTTTTTCATAATGCGTTGTGTTTGGGTTTGAGTCGTCGCCGCCAAAGTGCGGCATGTCAGTCGGACGCAGCGCCAGTGCGGCTATTCAGCAGCACCCCATTTTTTCACACCTTTTGATTTATGAGCACCGAAGACACCCCCCCAACCAAATCCAAATCCTGCGGCTCCTGCGAGCACGGGCATGATGACACACCACTGCCGCGCAATACGCTCGTCATCGCATCGGGGGCGCTGCTCGGCAGCGGGATGCTGCTGCAATGGCTGAAGCTCGGCCCGCCGCTCCTGCCCACCGTCTGCTTTGCCCTGGCGACACTGGCGGGTGGACTGCTCGTGGTGCCTGCAGCATGGGGAGCCTTGAAGAAACTGCGCCTCGACATGAACGTGCTCATGACCGTGGCCGTGAGCGGCGCATGGCTTGTCGGCGAAGGCGCGGAAGGAGCCGCCGTGGTGTTTCTCTTTGCGCTGTCGGAACTGCTGGAGTCCTGGAGCGTTGGCAGAGCGCGGCGTGCCATCGCCGCATTATTGAAGCTCACACCACAAACCGCCTTGGTCAAAGGAGCCGATGGTAGCGCCAAAGAAGTGCCCGTGGCAGACGTGCCCGTCGGCGCGGAGATCAGTGTGCGCAGCGGCAGCAGCGTCCCGCTGGATGGCGAGGTCATCGCCGGAGAATCCGCCGTGAACCAAGCCCCCATCACGGGCGAATCCGTGCCGGTGGAAAAGAAACCCGGCGATCCCGTATTCGCAGGCACCATCAATGGTGAAGGCTCGCTCACCGTGCGAGTAACGAAAGCCGCCGGTGACTCCACACTCGCCCGCATCATCAAGCTCGTGGAAGAAGCCGAGGAGCAGAAAGCCCCCACGCAGCGCTTCGTGGACAAGTTTGCCACCATCTACACA
>JAGKWZ010000090.1 GCA_021151605.1 Verrucomicrobiaceae bacterium | reverse complement strand
CATCACGGCCACGCGCAACCTCTTCGAAATAATCGGCACGGATTTGTTCGGCGCACAACACGGCGGCATCATAGGGCGATAAGCCCTCGGCCTCGAGGCGTTTGCGCTTCGCGTCGGGAAGCTCTGGCAAAGTTGCCCTAAAGTGGTCCGCGAAGTCCCCTGTGCGGCATTTCTTATCGTCCCCTGCCCCGCACGATCCCAAAGCCATCCGAATTCATGCGGACCACGCTGGCAGATCCGCCAGCGAACCCTCAATAAATGTGTGATGCCAAAGCTGCGTCGCCACCACCGCCGCGAGTCCCATCTCCACCGAAAGGCGCGGCAGCGACCCGACCCGCAGTTCACGAAACGCTTTCCGCCAATGCCGCACCTGAGCGACATCGAAATAGGCGGTGCGGCACTGTGATTCTTCACTCAGCAGTTCGCTAACAAACTACGGCTCAGGATAGCTGTCCAGCGGTGCTCTAAAGATGACCTTGTGCCGCCGTGCTATCTTAGGGCTGCTAACGCTCGGCGACGAGGCGCAGCAGGTGCTTGTCGCGAAAGCCGATCAGCTTCCAGCGCGGATGCAGCTTCGCGGTGAAGTCGAACACCTATTCATCGAGAAACGGATAACGCACCTCCACGGAGGAATGCATAGCCATGCGATCACCCTTCGCTTGCAGCAAGTGCCCAGCCAGCGTGACTCGTGCACCGACCCACAGACTCCGATTCAGCGGACTCCAGCGCTTCGCACGCTCCAAATTCATGCCTAGACCTTGGGCCGCGCTTCAGCCAGAACCTCGCGCATCGGCTCGCCGTAGAAGCGCAGCTCCGAGAGCGCCAGCATGCCGTAGATGTCGACCCACGCATTCGGACCACCAACGGCATCTTCCCCGGGAATGACATGCATGGCATTGAACATCTTCGCGATCTTATACCACGGATACCCCACCAGACATTCATCCGCGCCTTCGCTCGTAAGCACCACATTTGCCCGTTGGCATAAACCCGCCGCACCAGCATAAGCAGCGCCGCGCAGGAGGTGTCGATTACGAACTTTGTCGAATGGTAACTCTCACAAGCTGAAGGTCGGACCATGAATAGGCAGGACTGGAGTGGGCTCGTGTCTGGAGCTTGAAGAGGTCAACGGAGCTATTCATTGCCGTGTGATGTGAGCCGCGTGGCCTATAGATGGGTCTGCCTGATGCCCATGGCACCAAACTGGCTGCGCAATGGCGAAATCTTGCCACCCTGGTATTCGTAACCCTTTCCCCCCATGACTGCTTTCCGTTCGATTTTCACTCTTGCCCTTTTAGGGCCTCTTGCTGCCGCTACAGCCGCTGAAGCCCTAGCTACACGCGGGCAGGCGGCTTTTGAGCAGAAGATCAAACCTCTCTTGGAAAAGTACTGCTACGACTGCCACTCCGATGGCACGGACAAGGGAAACTTCACTCTGGACGAGCACGCTGACTACGCGGCGATGCGTGCCGACTTCGTCCTCTGGGACCACGTGCGGCAGCAGCTCATCACTCACGTGATGCCGCCAGAAAAGAAGGACAAACCCACTCTTCAGGAGCGTGACGACCTCGTGGCCTGGATCGATGACTCCGTCTTCTGGTTTGACCCCACGAAGCCCGACCCCGGCCACGTCACCGCCCGCCGTCTGAACCGAACGGAATTCAATAACACCATCCGCGATCTCCTCTATGTGGACACACGCCCGGCGAAGGAGTTCCCGCCGGACGACAGCGGCTACGGCTTCGACAATATCGGCGACGTTCTCAGCCTCTCACCCATGCTCATGGAGAAATACCTGCGCGCCTCTCAAGAAGTCGCGGCGGATGCCTTCGATGTCTCCACTCCAGAACATGCCGATGTGGAGCTGACCGCCAAAAAGATGTGGAGCCACAATGGCAAGACGGATGAAAGCGACGGTGTGCGGTGGTTTCACAGCGAGGCAGAAGCGATGGGCAAGTTCACCGCACCGGCCAGTGGCAGCTACTTGCTTACTCTCCACGTCGCCGCCACGGAATCAGGGAACGAGGCCGCCAAAATCGCCCTTCGGGTGAATGGCAAAGACATTTCCACCTACGACGTCACCACCCGATGGAAGGACTACAAAGGCCCCTGGCAGCGCATCACCAAAACCATCCAGCTCAATGCTGGTGAATCCAAGATCTCCGTCGCTTTCCTCAATGATCACAGCGACCCGATGAATCCCGAAGCCTCGAAGCGTGACAGGAATGTCGCCCTCGACAAGATCTACATCCAAGGCCCCTTCGGTCTGCTGGCCCCGCGCGGCAGCAAATTCCTCCGCTGGCTCATCGGCGATAAACCCGTCGGACTTCCCGTTCTCCAGCTTAGTGGCGAAGACTTCGACAAAGGCGAAGGCGATGCTGGTCGCGATACCGGCGCGATGTCACTGGCTAGCAGTGGTTACATCAAACATGGCGTCGAGATCACTGAGGCAGGCAAATACAAGTTTACCCTCAAAGTCGGCGCGCAACAGGCCGGCGACGAACCCGCAAAGACTGAGCTGCGCATCGCAGGAAAAACGATCGGAGCCTTCTCCGTCACCGCAAAAAACCAAGCTCCCCAGTGGTTTCACGTCGAGACAGACCTGCCTGTCGGCAATCACGAACTCCAAGTCTGGTTCACCAACGATTTCTACGACCCCGCCACCAAGCAGGACCGCAATCTATGGATTCATCAGGTCAAACTCGAAGGCCCGCTTGGGAAAGGCACCGGCATCCAAGTCGCCGAAGTGCCAGCTTTGATCGAGAAGCTCGGCACACGCCTCTTCCGCCGCCCCATCCGTACTGATGAAAAGGCTAAGTGGCAGGCCTTTGCCGACCTCGCCATGAAGGAAGGTGAGTCCCCGCTCGGCGCTTTGCGCTATACTCTGGAAGGCATGCTCGTCTCCCCAGCTTTCCTTTTCCGCATCTCGCCTCAACCCGCCGGAGCCGCGCAAAATGGCATCGCCGATATCGATGAGTACAGCTTGGCCAATCGGCTCTCCTACTTCCTCTGGTCCTCACCACCAGATGACAAACTGCTCCAGCTCGCCGCAAAAAATGAGCTGCGCAAAAACCTCTTCACCGAGATCAAACGCATGATCAACGACTGGCACGCCTACTCACTGACCGAGGACTTCGCCGGTCAGTGGCTGCAACTGCGAGACATGGACATCGTCTCCCCAGACACCCGCCGCTTCCCCGAATGGAAGGGCGGCATCGCCTACGCCATGAAGCGCGAGAGCCAGACCTTCTTTGAGCACATCCTGAAGGAAAATCGCAGCGTCATTGAGTTCCTCAATGCCGACTACAGCTTCATGGATCGCAAACTCGCGAACTTCTACGGCATCCAGGGAGTGAAGAGCGACAAGTTCGAAAAAGTCTCCCTCCAGGGCACCACGCGCGGCGGTATCCTGACCCACGGCAGCATCCTTACCCTCACCTCTGAGCAGACCCGCACTTCGCCCGTG
This sequence comes from Verrucomicrobiaceae bacterium, assembly GCA_021151605.1. Taxonomy (GTDB): domain Bacteria; phylum Verrucomicrobiota; class Verrucomicrobiia; order Verrucomicrobiales; family Verrucomicrobiaceae; genus Prosthecobacter. The sequence goes on along the minus strand of JAGKWZ010000090.1, from coordinate 15,662 downwards.
AAGCGCGGCAAATACCTGCTGGAAAATATCCTCGGCACACCACCGCCGCCCGCCCCTGGCGGAGTGCCGCCGCTGGATGAAAAGAAAGCCCGCTTCTCCAATCTGACACTTCGTGAACAGCTCGCTGAGCACCGCAGCAATGCCTCCTGCGCCGGCTGCCATGCCTTCCTGGACCCCATCGGCTTTGCCTTTGAGAACTACGACGCCATCGGCCGCTTCCGAGCTGAGGAAAAGAAGCATCCCATCGACGCTTCCGGCACTCTCGTGCGTGGCCAGCAGTTCAAAGATCTCACTGAACTCCGCACCATCCTAGCCCGCGATATGGCGGATGACTTCACCCGCAACCTCGCCGAGAACCTCCTCACCTACGCCCTCGGACGCGGCCTTGGCTATAGCGATAAACCCGCCGTCCACGAGATCGTCCGTCGCACCAAAACCAGCGGTTACAAACTCCAGGAAATGGTTCTCGCCATCTGCGAAAGCGTGCCCTTTCAGAAAATGCGGGTCGAGTGACGGTCAGTGGGTCAGCATCCGCCGCCCCACTTCCTCACACAGCCCCACAAAGGTGCGCTCGGGGAGATTGAGCACGCGGCCTTTCAGCGTCGAGGTCACCCAGCGGCGCTTGAGTTTGCCCTTCGGCATCGAGACAGCCACGAGCTGCCCTGCTTCGATCTCCTGCCTTGCGATCCATCTTGCCGAGATGGCCACGCCGATACCGAGTTTGGCGAGTTCCTTCGTCGCTTCAGAGCTTCCCAGCTCGATGAAGTTTCCGAGACGCACGCCCTGCTTCATGAAGAACTCCTGAATGAGCGTGAAGTTCAGACTATTCCGGCTCGCCACGATGAAGGTCTCCTCACCCGCCTCCTTGAGCTTCGGCGGCTTCGTGGCCCAGCGGTGCAGCGGGGAGACGAGGAACTCCAGTTCATCCTCAAAGATCGTGTGACAGTCGAGGCGGGACACATCGTTAGGCCGCAGGCTCACGGTGAGATCCACATCGCCCTTCATCAGCTTTTCGATGGTGTCTGGCGTCTCTCCACACACGACTTTGATCTCGTATAGCGGGAAGCTTTCCTTAAACTCACGGAACACCGTCGGCAGGATGAACTGCGCCGCCGCCGTGGTGCAGCCGATGCGCAGCCTGCCGCGCGGTGTCTGATCCAGCGTGCCAAGTGTAGAACGTGCCTGCGTCATAACCTGGAGGATCGTCTCCGCACTCGGCAGCAGTTCACGACCTGCATGGGTCAGGTGTACGCTCTTGCCCTGACGATGAAAAAGCTGGCAACCGAGATCTGTCTCCAGCGCCTTGATGGCATGACTGATGGCGCTTTGGGTGAGATGAAGCTCACGCCCCGCTTGGGTGAAACTGCCACTGCGGGCGAGAGAGACGAAGGCGCGAAGCTGGCGTGTATCGAGAGTCTGCATGAAATGGGTGAATGAATCCCATTCATACACCAAGTGAAAAACTTCGCGCCTCATTTCTAGGAGAAGCTGGCCCGCTGGCACTGTGAATGCTGATGTGATGGAGCGTCATGCCAAAGTCAGCTCCACTCTCCCAAACCGCTCTCAGCGGTGTCGTCCAGCCTGTGCGTATCGGTTTTAAACCTCTCACCGACTGCGCACCGCTCCTTGTGGCGCGGGAACTGGAACTGTTCCGCAAGCATGGTGTCCGAGTCGATCTTAGTTGTGAAGTGGGATGGGCCACCATTCGGGAAAAGCTGCTTTACGGCCAGTTGGATGCCGTTCACGCCATCGCGGGACTGGCGTTGGCAATGCGTCTTGGTCTGAACACACCTCCCTGCCGGGTGGTGGCCCCATTCGTCTTTAATCTCCATGGCAATGCCATCACCCTCAGCCGGGACCTTTGGAACCGTGGCGTGCGTGATGCTGCCAGCCTGAAGAAACTCATCCGCAGCACCCCCACGCGTCGCTTCACGTTCAGCACCGTCTCGCGCTTCTCCTCTCATTACTTCCTGCTGAGGCAATGGCTCGCCGCCGGTGGCATTGATGTCGATCAGGAGGTGCGCATCGTCGTGCTTCCTCCGACACAGATGGTCGGCAATCTCGAAGCTGGACTCATCGATGGGGGCTGTGTGGGCGAACCCTGGAACAGCGATGCCGTGGCACGCGGCGTCGGCTTCATCGCCGCTACCAGCGAGCAACTCGCCCCTGGTCATCCCGAAAAAGTGCTCCTTACCACCGAGGGCTTCATCGAGCGCCATTCCGATCAAGCCGCCGCCATCATCGCCGCACTGCGCGAGGCCTGCGCCTTCTGTGATGTCACTGAAAACCGCCCCGAAGTCGCCCGCATCCTCGTCCGCAGCGGCTACTTCCTCGGCAAGGATGAAGAGATTCTGAAGCGCTCCCTCGTCGGCCCTCTTGATCTCGGCACCGGCAAAAGTGCTGACGTGACGAACTTCCACATCTTCCACCGCCGCGACGCCAATGAGCCCACGGGCGAGCGTGGGCGCTGGCTCCTGGAGCAATTCATCACCCACGGCCTCATCACCCAGGGTGAGCGTGCCGAAGCCTCTGCCGCCCTCGCCGCCTGCTGGACCTCCAGCGCTATCCCCCTTCCCCAAACAGCCGCCGCCAGCCCCAGCAAACCCAACAAACGCACGAAACTCGCCCACGCATGAACCCCACCACCCCCATCTCACGCCGCACTCTGCTCCAGCGCTCAGCCACTGCCGGACTAGGCACACTCTTCTCCGGCCTGCCAGCAGGCTGGGTCGGCTCCGCCTATGCCGATGACTCCCCTGAAGCACCCGATGTGAAGCTCGGCATTATCGCCCTCACCGACTGCTCACCCATCGTCATCGCGCATGAGAAAGGCCTCTTCAAAAAGTTCGGCATCAACTCCACCGTCAGCAAAGAAGCCTCCTGGGCTGTCATTCGTGACAAACTGACCACCGGCGAAAATCAGGCCACGCACATGCTCCTCGGCATGCCCATCGCCGCCTCCATGGGCCTCGGCGGCTCGGCGGTGAAGGAAATGATCTTCCCCTGGATTCTGAATCGCAACGGCCAGGCCATCACACTGGCGAACAAATTCAAAGGCAAGGTCGCCGGTGATCCAAAAGCGCTGAAGCCGCTCGTCGATGAAGCCAAGGCCACAGGCACACCGCTCACCTTTGCCATGACTTTCCCACCCGGCACTCACGCCATGTGGATGCGCTACTACCTCGCCGCTGGTGGCATCAATCCAGATTCCGACATCACCCTCACCACCATCCCACCACCGCAGATGGTCGCGAACATGAAGGTCGGCAAGATGGACGGCTACTGCGTCGGTGAGCCATGGAACGCACGCGCCATCGCTGAAGACATCGGCTACACCAGCGTCGCCACGCAGGAGATCTGGAAGAACCATCCTGAAAAAGTTTGCGCCTTCACCAAAGAGTTCGCCGAGGCCAATCCGAAGACCGTCAAAGCCGTGCTCAAGGCACTCCACGAAGCCAGCGTGTGGCTCGATGACCTCGGCAACCGCAAAGAGCAGGTCGAGATCATCAGCAAGCCCAGCTATGTGAACTGCCCGCCCGAAGTCATCTACAGCCGCCTCATGGGCGAACTCGACTACGGCGACGGTCGCACCAAGAAGGACGAAGATTACATGATCTTCAGCACCCGGAACTGCAACTACCCGCAGCCCAAATACATCAAATGGTGGCTCAGCCAGTTCCGCCGCTGGGGCATGGTCGAAGGCGCACCTGATTACGACGGCGTCGCCAAAGCCATCGCCGGCACCGCCCTGTATGAAGAGGCGATGAAGGAGATCGGCTACACCGGCGGCACGCTCGATGACAAGCCCGAGACCTTCATGGACGGCGCCATCTTTGATCCCACCAAGCCCGAAGAATTCGCCCTCTCCGCCGCCATCAAAAATATCAAGGGCTAGCCCCACACCCCAGGTGCGCCGGTTCACTTCCCGGACCGGCGCTCCTTTTCCCCTCTCAGCCGCCGCTGCCATGAAATTCACCAAAGAACAACTCGCCCACTGGTTGATGCCCCTTTGTGGCATCTTTGCCGTACTCCTCATCTGGACCGCCATCTCAGGCGGAGTCCGCGAAGAAAAAACACCCTCCGGTTTCACCAAAAAAGTGAAGACCGGCTTCATCAAAGATCTGCCCAGCCCTCTGGAAACCTGGGACAAAACCAAGAAGTACATCGTCGAACCTTTTGCCAAACGAGAAGAGCTCGATCAGGGCATCCTCCGCTTCACCTGGTATTCGCTCGTTGTCGTCGCCAAAGGCTACTTCATCGCCCTGCTCGTCGGAACTCCCATCGGCTTCATGCTAGGCCTCTCCAAGGCCTTCACGCGCATGTTTGACCCCATCATTCAAATCCTGCGCCCCGTCTCGCCCCTCGCATGGATGCCGCTCGGCGTCGTGCTATTCATGGGTGCGGGAAAAAACGCCAATGACCTCGGCGCGCTCTTCACCATCGCCATCTGCGCCATGTGGCCCACCGTGCTAAACACCGCCGTTGGTGTCCGCGCTGTGCCGCAGGATTACCTGAATGTCGCCAAGGTGCTCAAGCTCTCGAAGTGGAAAACACTCTGGAAGGTGCTCGTGCCAGCCACCCTGCCCTACATGTTCACCGGCTACCGCCTCAGCCTCGGCATCGCCTGGCTGGTAATCGTCGCCGTCGAGATGCTCACCGGCCGCGTCGGCATCGGCAACTTCCTTTGGAACGAGTACAACAACGGCCTCTACACCAGCATCATCCTTAGCATCCTCACCATCGGCTTCGTTGGTTGGGCGCTCGACAGACTGATGAGCCTCGTGGAAGCCCGATTTAAAAGCATCTAACCGAGAAACAAGCCGCCGCCATGTCTCTCATCGAAATCAAAAACGCCTCCAAAGGCTTTGGCCCCTCCGGTTCCAGGACCGAAGTGCTCAAGAACATCAACCTCTCCGTCGAGGAAGGCGAGTTCATCGCCATCGTCGGCTACTCGGGATCGGGAAAGAGCACCTTGATCAATCTGATCTCCGGCTTGGTGAAGCCTGACTCCGGCATCGCATCCATCTCGGGTGAGGTCATCACTGGCCCAGGCCCGGATCGTGGCCTCGTCTTCCAGAACTACTCTCTTCTTCCCTGGCTCAACGTGGAAGAAAACATCGCCCTCGCCGTCGATGAAGTGTTCAAAGACTGGACCAAGGAGCAGCGCAAGGAACACGTCGCCAAATACATCGCCATGGTCAAACTCACACCAGCGGCACACAAGCTGCCGAAGGAACTCTCCGGCGGCATGAGGCAGCGAGTTTCAGTCGCCCGCACTCTCGCGATGCAGCCGAAAGTGCTGCTCATGGACGAGCCTCTCAGCGCTCTCGACGCCCTCACCCGCGCCCAGCTCCAGGACGAGATCGCCGACATCTGGCTGACGAACAAAACCACGGTCATCTGGATCACCAACGACCCTGATGAGGCCATCCTCGTCGCCGACAAAGTCATCCCGCTTCTGCCGACATCACCCGCCACGCTTGGCGAGCCGATGCTCGTGGACATCGAGCGTCCGCGTGATCGCAAAGCCATCAACCACGACGCGCGCTTCAAGAAACTCCGCACCCAGCTCATCACCACTCTCCTCGACGCCAAAGGCCGCACCAAAGTGAAGTCATCCGTCAAACTTAGCCTGCCAGACATCCTGCCTGAAGACCTCAACAACCTGCGCAGCATGAAATTCCAAAACCGTCGCGGCCCCAAACGCCGCTCCGACAACCATCGTGAAGAAGTGGAGGTGGCCATATGAGTGTCCCGAATCCCAAAATGCTCGAGCTGGATCGTCTCTGGAAAACCTATGAGACGCCTAACGGCCCGGCCACCATCGTCAAGAACTTCAACCTCAAGCTCAAGGAAGGCGAGTTCGCCACGCTCATCGGCCACAGCGGCTGCGGAAAAAGCACCGTCCTCATGATGGTCGCCGGTTTGAGCGATCTCAGCAAAGGCAACATGATCCTCGCCGGCAAAGAAGCCAGCGGCCCAGGCCCGGATCGCGGCATCGTCTTTCAGTCGCCCTGCCTCCTCCCATGGATGAGCGCCTTTGAAAACGTCATGCTCGGCGTGAACCAAGTGTACTTCACCGCCAGCAAAGCCGAGCGCCGCCAGATGGCCGAGTATTACCTCACTATCGTCGGTCTTGGCGATGCCATGCACAAATTCCCCAGCGAGCTCTCCCAAGGCATGAGACAGCGCGTTGGCATCGCCCGCGCTTTCGCCCTTCAGCCAAAAATGCTCCTCCTCGACGAGCCCTTTGGCATGTTGGACTCACTCACCCGTTACGAGCTTCAGGAAGTCCTCCTCGACCTCTGGCGTCGCAATCGCATCACCACACTCATGGTCACCCATGATGTCGATGAGGCCATCTTCCTCTCCGACCGCGTCGTCATGATGACCGACGGCCCCGAAGCCGAAGTAGGCGACATTTTGAGCATCCCCTTCGAGCGCCCGCGCAATCGCAAAGAGATCATGGAAGACCCGCGCTACTACGAACTGCGCGAGCACCTCATCACCTTCCTCAACGACAAATCCCACATCCGCCCCAGCCGCGAACCCGATTTCATTCCCAGCCCAGACATGGCCGCCGAACTCGCTACCCATGGACTGGGCATGTCATCCCTCATCGCGTAGTTGGAAGCAAAGCGCGCCTTTGACCTTCCTGATCTCGGGCGCGTTGTTTACTAGACCGGTTCTCGAAAAGAATGTCTGAAATGACCGGCGAGCACGGCGGCTTCGGCAAGGAAAGAACAAGGAGGCTATTAGAGCAATAGCTGACGAGTGAATGACGCTGCCCTGCCGCCGGCTTTGACGATGTTCTGCAGTTGGTCTCGTTCTTCGGCGCTCAGGTGGATGCGATATTTCTTGGCCATGCTTACTTTCTACCACCACGGCACCGCTTTTCGGCTCGGCTGTTATGAGTCACTAGAAGACTCTATTGCTCGCATTCCTGAAAATAGTCGACCGTAAACAAAGCAGCCGGAACCTTGCGGTTCCGGCTGTGGTTGAGGAGTGTTTGTAGCTGCGGATTAGGCTGCGGCGAGAGCGGCTGCCTTCTTTTCGAGAGCCGCTTTGGCCTGATGGGCAATGGCAGCAAAGGCAGCTTCGTCGCGAACAGCGAGATCGGCGAGGACCTTGCGGTCGATCGTGATGCTGGCTGCGTTCAGGCCTTCGATGAGGCGGCTGTAGGTGATGCCGAGGGGACGTGCGGCGGCATTGATGCGCTGCACCCACAGATTGCGGAAGTTGCGCTTACGAACCTTGCGGTCACGGTAGTTATACGTCATCGCCTTGCGGACAGCGTCCTTGGCGTAACGGAAGTGTGTTTTGCGGAAACCTTGGAAGCCCTTCGCTTTCGCGATGGTGCGTTTCCTGCGTTTACGACTGGCTGGGGCGTTAGTTGCTCTAGGCATTTTCTTTGTCGGTGATCAGACTGTTGATGGATTCGATGACCGGACTCATCTGAACTGAGGTCGCGCGGGTGCTCGACCAGTCCGGAACATCGTGGCCTCCATCGGGGAGGCCTGTGGTTAAGGGCTTACCTGTGCGAGAACGGCATGTTCGCGAGGACGGCTTTCTTATCCACTTCTGCCACGAGGGCGACTTTACCGAGGTTGCGTTTCCGCTTGCGGTTCTTGTTCTGCAGGATGTGGCGCTTGCCTTGTTTTCGGCGCAGCACCTTACCCGTCGCAGTGACTTTGAATCGTTTGGAGACGGCTTTTCTCGTTTTGGCTATACCAGCGTTTTTGGACATAGGGGCGTCGAAGGTGGAGGCGATCCCTGGATTGGCAAGATGTTTTTCACAAGATTCAGAATCTGTGAAAACCCCGAATCCCCCTCGTAATCATGCTCGACGAGATGTCCGGCTTTTTCTGTCATACGTCCCCCCCGCCGAGCGGAATTTCGCCCCCAGATTTCTCTTCTTTTGCCTGTTGGTCTCCAGGCTGACTGCGCAGACCGCGCCAAATGGCAGTTCCCGTGCGCTAGTGACTTATGAGATAGACGAAAACGCGCCCGATAAACATCCGCTGCCATCAGTGGGGATGGATGGAACGACGTTCGTGGTCGTCGATAGCGAGCGGTGCACGTGCTCGATGCACTCAGCTGTGTGATGCTTTGGGAACAGCCATGGCCAGCCGATGCTGCAGCCATCATCGCCTCTGAGCGTTAGACGATGAAGTCATGGCAAAGTCTGCGCTGGAGTTTATGTGGCCAGGCCTTTTTCGATGGTCGTGGCCGAACACAGGTCTATGAATGGCGTGCCCTCATGAGCGGCGGCAATATCTACTTCACAGGCGGCACCGCCCAGATCTCCACGCCCATGTGGTAGCGCTGGTGGTTCTCGCTGGCTTTGGAATACCAGGCGGTGACGAGCTTGCCATCGGCACGCTGCACAGTGCTGGGGTAGTCGCAGTCGGACTCGAGCGTGTTCGCGAGGCGCACGGGCTCGGTCCAGGTTTTGCCTTCATCGGAGGTCATTTTGGCGAGCACGCCGGTCTGGCCTTTGATGCGGCTGCCGTAGGAGAGCAGGATGCGGCCATCGGCGAGGCGGAGGAGGTGGCCGTTGATCTCGTTCTTCTGCGTGACGCGATTTGGCTCGCCCCAGGTGACGCCGTCGTCCTCGGAAATGAAGAGGTCCATGCCGGTTTCGCGGGCGGCGGCCATCCAGCGTTTGCCGCCGAGGTGGAGGAGGGTCGTTTCGTTGCTCTTCGGGCCGATGGTGCCGGTGCGCTGCCAAGTCTTGCCATCGTCGTCGCTGCGGAAGTGCCAGGAGCGATAGCCTTTGGTTTTGGTGCTCTTCGCCGGATCGGTGAACTCGCCGCCGTAGCAGGAGACGTGCAAAGCGCCGTCCGCGCCTTGTTTGATGTCGCCAAACGGGATGTAGTGCGTCCATCCAGCATCGGGCTCGGGGAACTCTTTGAACTGCGACCACGTTTTGCCGCCATCGCTGCTGCGGCATACCCAGAGCGGCAGGATGTCGTCACGAAAGGCGGCTTGTTTGGGACGCTGCGGCTGCTTCACATCCGTCCAGCCGGAGCAGAGGACGATGAGATCACCATTCTTCGCGATGCCCGCCGCGTGATTCATGCGGTTCGTGTGCGGCTCGTTCGGTGCGGGGATGCCGCGCTTCTGCCAAAACTGCCCGTCGCCCCGCCCTGGCCTTGCAAAGCACCACCTTGGGAACTTTCAGATTCCAAAAGGTCCGCAGCTTCCGCGTTCAGATCTGCCACGATGTCGCCATCATAGCCATGCTCGGTGAAATCAGCGGCCAGATTCAGCTCCGTGATCGCCGTGGCAAAGGCCTGACCGGAGGCCACCAGCAGCGCGTCATTCGCCAGCGGCGGCATACGGAAGCGGTCCATGATCCCAGGTTCATTCTTGTCGATGGCGATGGCTGCTGCCGTGCGGTTCACCGTGCGCAGTAGTTCCACCAGTTCCTGGCGCTCCACCGCTTGGTTCATCGTCGCCTGCCCGTAGCTACCAGAAGCTTGTGTGGCCTGCTGTCCCGTCACCTGCGGGATCAGGGCAGAGATGCTCGTCTTCGCCGTGGCAAATTTTTGATCGCCAGGCTTGGGCGGAGTGTTGGTAAAGTCAGCCGTGTGATCCACGCAGAATTGCTTCACGTTGATCAGACGATTCAGTTGGTTTCTCTGGCGGTCGTTCATACGATGCTTGTGGGTTCGGTGTTTGGGTTGGGACTTAGCAGGAATGGGCTTCAGCGAGCTTCCAGGCTTGTTTGGAAAGTCTTCCACTTGGTCGAAGCGATACCCTTGATCGAGCCGAAGCCCTGGAGTGTCGAAATACAAAGGCATACACTTAGGTTGAAAGGTGATTTCCTCGCTTTGAACGCTTGATTTGACCAAGAATGCCAAAAATGAGCTGGCAACGTCAAGATTATTTATCAGGCACCAAAATCATCCGTGTATAGATCACGCAGCCGCCGCCACCGGCCACTCGCGGAACATGGCTTCCGCCTGAACGATGACTTGCTTGGTCAGGGCTTCGAGATGCTCGGCCTTCACCCCACGATTGCGTAGCACGGTTCGCACGGCGGCGCGGACACCGGCTTTCACGTCTTCGCGGTGAGGTTTGGTCCAGTCCACTTTGAGGTTTCGCTTCACGGCTTGCACCACGTCACGCACGAGGTCGCAGAGGAATTTTTCGTCGTAGAGGGTGGCGGCGTTGGCGGCCACGGCATCGTAGAAGGCGAGTTCTTCGGGGCTGAGGTTGAGCTGCTTGGTGCGGGCGGCGTCGCGATCCATGTCCTTCTTCATTTGGACGAGCACGCGCACCACGTCCGCCGCTTGGATGGCGCGGTTGTGATACTTCTTCAGCGTGTCCTCCAGCATCTCCTTGAAGGACTTGTATTTGGTCACGTTCGATTTCTCACGGACCTCGATCTCGTCGGCGAGGATCTTTTGCAGGAGCTTCAGGCGCAGGTTCTCCTCCTCGTGGGTTTTGAACTCCGCGAGGAAGGCTTCGTCGAGGATGGAGATGTCCGGCTTGTCGATGCCGGACGCGGCAAAGATGTCGGTGATGCCTTTGCTCTCGATGCTGCGGTCCAACAGGTCGCGCACGGCCTTCTGCTTGTTATCGTCCTTCTTGGCGGCTCCAGGCTTGGTCTTGTTGAGCTGTTTGCGGAGCAGCTGGTGATAAACGATCTCGTCCGCCAGTGCCAGGCACTCGGGCAAATGGTTCACCAGGGAAAAGGCGCTGCTGAGTTTGGCTTCGGCGTTCAGGAAGGCATCGCGGATGTCATCGGTTTCGACGAGGTGACCGCAGCATTTCACGAAGAGGTCTTCAAACTCGATGTTCGACCACACACGCCAACTGCCCCAGGTCTGGCCTTCGGGCAAAGCAGGCAACATCTCGCGGATGGCTTCGATGCATTGCATGAACGCGGCTTTGGCTTCCTCGTCGAGGTTCGGCGCGGGTTTGCCGGTGCCTCCGCCTTGGGTGTAGCGCTTGGTGGCGAGCTTGAGTTGATCGCCGATACCGATGAAGTCCACGATGAGGCCGCCGGGCTTGTTTTCAAAGATGCGGTTCACGCGGGCGATGGCCTGCATCAGCGTGTGGCCCTTCATCGGCTTGTCCACGTAGAGCGTGTGTAGGCAAGGAATGTCCGTGCCGGTGAGCCACATGTCGCGGACGATGACGATCTTGAGCGGATCGTTGATGTCCTTCATGCGTGACTTGATGGCATCGCGTTGCGGCTTGGTGGTGATGTGGCCGGCCTCGCTCCACTCCTTCGGGTCTTCGGAAAGATTACCCGTCATCACGATCTTCACCTCGGGGCAGCCCGGCAGGGCGGTGAGGGCATCGTAGAGGCGCACGCAGTTGCGGCGGCTCATACAGACGACGATGGCTTTGCCGTTCATCGTCTCGCTACGCTTGGTGTAGTGCTCCAGCAGCTTCTTCGCGAGCGTCTCGGTGCGTTCCTTGGTGCCAGCGGCCTCAGCCATGGCGGCCCAGCGGGCGCGTTCGGCTTGGCGACCGGTGCCGCCGAGTTCCTCGTCGATCTCCACCAGCTCCTCGTCCACGCGGTCGTTCGTCAGTTCCAGCCTGATGAGCTGAGGGTCGTAGTAGATCGGCACCGTCGAGCCATCGCGGCGGGATTGCAGCATGTCGTAGGTGTGGATCACCTGACCGAAGACACTCTCCGTGTCCGCTCCGGCGAAGCTGATCGGCGTGCCGGTGAAGCCGATGAACGAGGCCTTCGGCAGCGCACGGCGCAGTTGCAGGGCAAAGCCTTCCTCCAGGCCGTATTGGGTGCGGTGCGCCTCATCGGCGATCACGATGAGATTGCGCCGTTCCGAGAGCACCGGGTGCATCGCTTCATCATCCTTGAGGCGGAATTTCTCGATGGTGGAAAAGATCACCTCGCCGCCATCGCCGCGCAGCAGATCGCGCAAATCATCCACGGACTCCGCGTGCTGCACATTGCCCACCAGCGACTTCACGGCCACGAACTGATCGTAAAGCTGTTCGTCCAGGTCCGTGCGATCCACCTGGATGACAAAGGTCGGGTTCTCCATCAGCGGATGATGCCGCAGGATCGCCACGAAGTAGGCCATGGAGAGTGATTTGCCCGAGCCCTGCGTGTGCCAGATCACGCCGATGCGGCGGTCGCCATCAGGCCGCGTGGCGCGCAGCGCTTCATCCACGGCGAAACGGATGCCGAAGAACTGGTGATACTTCGCGCCCTTCTTCTCGATCTTATCGTTCACCACCTCGAAGCCGATGAAATGCCGGATGTAGTCCAGCAGCCGATCCTTCGGGAAGAGGCCCTCAATCAGCGTCTTCATCGCCCCGGTGACGTTTTCCACCACATCGCGGCCATTGATGCTCTTCCAGGGCGCGAACCACTCCCACGATGCCGTCCAGGGGCCGTGCAAGGTCGAGCCAGCCTCCTTCGGCGCATCATCGCTCACTGGCACGATCATCCCGCCATCGGAGACGATCACCAGCGCATTGAAATCAAAGAGCTGCGAGATGCCCGCCTTGTAGTGCTGCACCTGGTTGAAGGCCCCCAGCGTGTTTGGCTCCTCCTCATACGGATTCTTCAGTTCAAAGAGCACCACCGGGAAGCCGTTCAGGTAGATCAGCACATCCGGCCGCCGGTCGTTCTGGCCTCGAATGGAAAGCTGGTTCACCACGCAGAGATCGTTGTTCTCCACGTTGTGCCAGTCCACGAGATGGATGTGCTCGATGTCCTCGCTGCAATCCGGCTTGCGATAGCGCTGCTCAAAGCCGCGCGTCAGCAGCGCATGGAAGTTCATGTTCCGCTGCACCGCCGTCACGCCTTCGGGTCGGCTTGCTTTGATAACCGCCGCTTCGACGGCTTCCGCGTTCAGATGCGGATAGCGAAATGAGAGAAACGACCGCACCCAGTCCGTGATCACCACCTCTTGCAGCTCCCGCGCAATACCGCCGCCATACTCGTAGCGGTAGCCCAGCGCCTCCAGACGCTCGATCGTCGTCGCTTCAAACTGGGACTCGGTTCCTTGGTTGGGCATGGCAGGTTACTCCCATGGCCGCTCAAACTTAAACCCATGCACCTCGCTGATCGTGAAGTAGCGCCCTTCTTTCTTTATTCGGCCACGGCATCGGATGTCGCCGACGAACTCGTGAGCTTGCACAGCCTCACGATAGTCATCGGCGTTCAGACGCAGTTGCACTTTGCGAGAGCCGCCTTCCTCCAGAAGGGCCTGCACAATCACATTGCCGCCCAGATCAGGATTTGAGCTGTCCAGACGCACCACTGGACCTGTCACTTCGATCTCATCCTCCCAGGCCACCTCTTTGAGTAGTCGGGCAGCCTCTCGCATCGTAGGCAGAGCATCAGCGGGCAGAATCAGATTGCGCAGAGCGTCAGCCGGTTGCTGGCGAGTTCGAGCCCAGGAGAAGCCAATCTCGACCTGGGATTCCGGCATGATTTCCCCCATCGTGGCCAACGCCGAGCAAAGATTGGAACTGACACCATGAGGCACAGCGTCCTGGAATGGAGACATGGCTTGCATCAGCGCCGCAGATCGTGCTGCGTCTGCCGCGTGTTGGAGAGCGTGAGAGAGCGTATGCGTCACCTTACGGTCAAAGGGCTCCTCAATGCCTTCGACGAGCCTTGTCTGAAGTTCGGGAGAGACAGGACACACTACCGTTGCGACGTAGCTGCCGCGCTCGGTCTGGCCCATGCGCACCTTCTTCAGATACTCATCGGCAGGCCCGGGCAGTCGGCTCCGGTAGTAGGCGCGAGGTGATACCGCCGCACGGGCTGCGGATAGAATCATCTCCTTGGTGCTCTCAAACAAGGCCACTCCTTCGTCCAGCCCCAGCGTGCCATCGGAGGTCACGGGAGACGCCACGCGCACACGAATCACATCGGACGAGGAAGTCGTCAGGTCCCGATAAATCACGAGTTGGGAGCGCCCTTCGACTCTTCCCAGCAAATCGAGCACCTCGGCCATGCGCAGCGCATAGTCTGCAAAGTGAGTGTTCTCTGGAATCACCAGCCGTTCGCCCTCACGATCCCAGACGGTGGCTTTTTTGCCCTCCCAGAAACCGATGAGCTTCCAGCCTTCGGAGCGCACATAGGCCACCACGTTGAGCGGTTGCAGGGCCTCAAAGCTGGCTTTGTCAGTGATGCGGACGTTCATATCAATTGAAGCCCTCCGTCGATTTCATCCATCTTGGCGGTTAACGCAGCCGGGTCGAACACATTGCTATGGGGCAGGCTGACTTTCACCGAAGTCTCATTGTCTGTCTCAGGAAAACCCGCCAACGAAAGCCACCGTGCATGGCATTTGAGGATTGTTTCGGCAGGCATCACGTTCATCCAGTTCTCAGGCAGTTCAGGCACCCAGAGAACGACCAGCCAGCGTGGTGCCAAGGTCACACGGCTTAGGTCCTCATAGTTCTTCAGCTTCAGGGTGAAGTTGACATTATGGGCGGCGGCTACGTTCTCCGGCAGCTCCCCAGAAGTGCATTTGAGTTGAATGTCCAGCTTTGGGGCCACGCCTCCCGAGCGTTCCAGCATCACGTCCACGCTGTCGTCATCCACCTCTGCATGAGCGACCTTCACTCCAGCGACCGCGGCCACTGCGCGGATGTAGGCGATGCTGAATTGTTCCTTCTGGATGTTGAGATGCATGGGCTCGGGAGACAGGCGGTTGCGATGATGAAGACAGCATCCAGTTTACGCAAGAAAAACTACCGCTCATGCCTCGGGCTCAGCCGGGCATGGAGAAAGGCTTCCAATAGGGCCAGCAGCGGGCGGCCGTGGGCGGCGGGGAGGAGGATGTTCACGCGGTGGCAGGCGGTCTTGATCCATGCTCCGGGTGCGGCGGGATCAAAGTCGGGGAGTGTGGTCATGCGGGCATCTCGGGCCAGGGACTTCGCCAGCGTGCTGGGAGCACTGTCGAGGAAGTAATGCTGGCTGGTGTAGCGGGCTTGGGATTTGGCTCCGGCCATGCCGATCTTCAGCCAGACACCGTCTCCCCAGAAGCCGTAGATCGCCATCCGACCGCGTGGAAAGGCGGAGGGCGGACGATGGGGCGCGGGCAAATACTCCACCTGCCAGTCCTCCGGTCCGAGCGGCTTTCCGGCGAGGGATGCCACGGTGACGAAGTCAGTCATCGCCGCCTGAATCTCTTCCTGCCAGCCAGTCATACACGCGCCTCCACCAGCTTCTCTGCATCCTTCACCCGCACTTCACCGGACAGCAGCTTCGGCAGCAGCGTGTCGCGGAGGGCGGCGAGGGTTTGGGATTCGGCTTGGTTGTGGTGGATCATTTCAAACCACTGGCCTGCGATTTTGCCGACGGCTTCTTGGAGTTCAAGTGGCGGAACGATCACCGGGAGTCCGTAGAAGTCGCCTCGGCTGGTCGAAGGGATGGCGGAGCCGGAGTCCATGCCATTGATGTCAGCCCGCAGCAGTTCGAAGTAAGCCCACTTGAGATCCATCAGGTTCTGAAGCTTCAGATAGTAAGCGGTGTCGATGACGAAAAAGGGCTCCGGCGAATAGTGAACGCCTCGATAGGCTCCCTTGCGACCGATCACGATTCCAGCGGTCGGGCAAAGGACTTCATCGTGAAATCCGATAGGTCCGTTCGTGCCGAAGACGCGATACTTGCCGCCGTTCTCGCGGTAGTTGCGGAGGCTTTTACCATACTC
>JAGKWZ010000089.1 GCA_021151605.1 Verrucomicrobiaceae bacterium | reverse complement strand
GCCTCGACGTTGTTGGGCAGCTTCTCTAGTTTGATTTTGCCGTCACTGGTTTCGCCGACTCCCTGGCTGGCGCTTGAGACAGAGGCGGTGAGCCAGACGAATAGTTTGCCAAAGGACTCCGGCCCCATGTCATCCATACGAAGGACGACATCGGTGATACTTTGGAGCACGGAGTAATCGACATCGGTGCCGCAGCCGATGGCGTAAATATTGGCGGGGCGTGGCTTCACTTGGGCACCGATTCGGGTGAGCGGGGCTTTCCAGTCGTCGCCGGGCTGGCCGTCAGTGAGCAGGAGTACGAGCGGGCGGTAGTCGCCTTTGGTGTCGTGGGAGGTTTTGCGGACTTCGCTTTGGACGCGGTTGGCGAGCAGGGTGAGCGCGGCTCCGAGGGAGGTGCCAGGCTTGATGGTGAGCTGCGGCTCCTGGAAGTCGAGCAAGGGTGTCATGGGCACGGCGACTCTTGCTTCAGCATCGAAGGTGATGACGCTTAGATGCACGGTGTCGAGTGCATGGGGATCACTCCGCAGTTTGGAAAGCATGGCTCTGAGGCCGGAACGCACAGCCTCTATGCCGCCGCCTATCATGGATTCGGAGCAGTCGAT
Source organism: Verrucomicrobiaceae bacterium (assembly GCA_021151605.1). Classification (GTDB taxonomy): domain Bacteria; phylum Verrucomicrobiota; class Verrucomicrobiia; order Verrucomicrobiales; family Verrucomicrobiaceae; genus Prosthecobacter. The sequence goes on along the minus strand of JAGKWZ010000089.1, from coordinate 18,945 downwards.
GAGGAGATAGACGGGTAGGCGACGATTCATGGCAGTGGGATAAAGCAAAGAATGAGGATGCAGAGCATGGCTGCACAAAGGCCCAAGATCATCACGAGGCAGCCTTTGGTCGTTCGATTGTAGATGCGGTTGTAGAGCGCACGCTTCGGATTGGTCAGCCAACCCCAGCCGCGAGGAGCTTTGAGGCCTAAATTATGCCGGACAAACCGTTTTACCGAAGTGCGGGCAGCGATGCGCTTTTTGAGCGAGGGGATGCGCAATCCGAATTTCATAGTGTGAGATGATTCAAGCCCCTCGCACCATCTGCACCTGCACGAGCCGGCAGTTGTCTTCGGGGCTGAGTTGGAGTTGGAGACCGTCTCTCAGCTCGACTTTGGAACCGGGAGGGACATCACACTTGTTCGTGATGTCTTTGAGCGCGGTGAGTGTCTGGTTGATGAACCACCAGGTGCCCTGATGCAGGACGAAGTAGCCAACGGGCTTCTTTTGCTCGGGCGTTAGCCTCTCATTCGGGGCAATGAGGCGGTTCACATGCCAGGGGTAGAGATACTGGTCGGTATAGACCATGAGACGGTGATTATCGGGCCGGTAGTTGTCTGCTTCGCGGCGGCGTGAGTAGAGGTTCAGCACGGGAAGGAGGCCCTTGTAGGCGGTGCCACAGAAGGGGCAGGCGGGTGTGGTGCTGTTGTCGAAGACATACCACTTCTGAGCACACTTCGGGTTCGTGCAGGGCTGGATGAGGTCCACGGTTTTCACGAGGGCCGTTTCCCAGTCGTTGGCGCTGGGACGCAGGTGCGGAGCGTGGAGGCCATCAATGAACGCCTTTTGGAAAAGCTCTTGGAGATACGGGCCGGCGATTTTGGAGGGAATCTTCCCGATGTCGGCGAAGGGGAGATCGGTGGGCCGCATTCCACTGAGGTTGGGGCGGTTCGTTTTATCGGATGGATGCTCGATGAAAAGCGCCTTCTCACCCATGTGCAGCTCCTCGTCACGGCCTGGATCGGGGTCATGAATTTTCCCGCCACGCAGCGGGTGGCGGTAGAGCAGATACATGTAGATGAGCACGGCCAAGGCGTGACGGTCAGTCTCGATGCAGGGCAGGGAGCGGTTTTTGTCCGTGATGGGGAGGGAAAGCGTGCGTAGAACCTCGGGTGCGATGAAGTCAGGCGTGCCGATGACATCAGGTGGGAAGCGCTGCGGCACGACAAGTCCGTCGATGTCGATGACCGAGGCACCACCAGATAACGGGTCGATCAACACGTTGCGATAGGACAAATCTGAGTGGGCCAGACCTGCGGCGTGCATGCGCTTAACTGCACGGGCGATTTTGATGCACAAGCCGAGGTGTTTTCGCCAGTCGCCCAGCTCGCGCTCATCTAGAAATCGCTGCCGATGGTGCGCAGTGGCAAACCATTTGCCCTCCTTGTCTTTACCTTTGATGCCGAGCATGTCGTTGTTAGTGGAGCCAAACTCGAAGAAGAACTCCTTTCGGTAGATGGGTGCGATAAGAGCAGGAAGTCCCTTACCTGGCACAGTAACTATATCGGTCGGCCAGCAATAGACGGATTCCCAATACTCACCCCCGGCTTGATTGAAGATATTCTCGCGAAACTTACCAACGATGTTTTTCAATCGTTCCATCGAGTTGGCATCCTGAATGGACTTGTAGATTTGCACCACATAGTTCCTCTTGGGATCGAAGAACACGTCTTTCATCACACCACTACCAGCATGCTTGTTCTCGTCGAACTGATACTCCTGGCCCGTGACTATGGATTTGACTTTGATGATGCTCATGGCGTGTCAGGGGCGGCGGATGGAGCTGGCAGGACGGCGATGAGGGTGCGATCATCGTGATTGCCGGGGGAGAAGAAATTCATCCAGTCGAGCAACGCCTGCGAACTGGTGAGACTCGGCTGAAGCTCCGCCCAAAGAGCAGCCCACTGAGCAGGATCAGCAAAAGCGGCATCGCTTGGAAATTTCGGATCAGTGATACCATCCGTCATGGCGAGTGCTCCGGCGAACTCTTGAGTCTGGGCAAAATGAAAACGGCTTTCGAGATTGGCCTCGCTGTTCGCCACGGTGGAGTCAAAGGTGAGGAAGATCGTCTGCCCGGCGTGCTCGCCTGAGTCTGCTTTGGTGAGGGGGATGCCCTCGCCTGCGTGCGGCAGGATGCCTGCGCCACCATCACCGATGGAAAAGGTGGCGGCAATGCAGCCCTCACCCGTTTTCTTCATGACGAGCAGGATGAGTGTGGTGTCGTAGTTTCTCAGCGTCGGCGGTGGCACCAGTGTCTCGGTAGGCTGGGCGACCTCAGCCCGCAGCTTGTGGTGGGCTAGCAGCGCAGCCTCGTAGAGACATTGGCGCAAGGCCGTCTTCACCTCGGGGTGCTGCCAGTCACGATGCTGGAGGTAAAGTGCCTCTGCCTGATTATGCTGGGCGCTGTTGAGCACGGTGATCAGCCTGCTCTTTGCCACATCACAGGCGATCTGCGAGCCGCGCCGGGAATAGATGGCCGAACCAGCGCCGTCTGCGACGACGATGACGAGCCAGCCACTCTCAGCAGCGTAGCCGATGGCATAGTCATCATCACGGAACTCGCTCTTGTTTGCATGGGAGCGCCCACGACGGCTGGCGGCGACGATGCGATACGGCCCGAGCCGCTCTTCACTGTGAGCAAGCACAGGCTTCTGATACGGTGCATCGGCTGGCGGCGGCAGGTCTTTCCAAAGCGAGATAGGATCAGGATTGATGAGAAGCGTGACCTTCGCCGTGATGCTGCGGGCATTATCGGTGGGCACATAGTCTAGGCTGAGTTCACCTTCGAAGGCTCGCGTGGGCGTGCCGCTGAGTGCGCCCGTGGCTTTATCGAAGGCTAGTCCGCAGTCGTCCGGCAGTTGCAGATGGGAAATGTAGGCGCGGGCAGGGTCATTGCCGAGCTTTTGGGCAATCGCAGAAGCGATCTGGCCCGGCTCATAGCGGTAGGGCTTACCCACAGTAGCATTGCGGAGAGCGATGCGGACGGCTGGCATCTGCGGCTGCGGGGCTGGTTTAGCAAAAGGAGGGCCGGAATAGCCGACGGTGAAGGGGATGGGTTCGGGCTCGGGCTCGGTTTCTTTTTCGGCAGCGGGCGCTTTCAAGGCACTGCTGAAATCAGCCATCGTCACACCAACGGGCTGGTCCTGTTTGGAGAGGCTTTCTAGAAGCTGGAGAAAGCCGTCAGGCCATTCCTTCCCCTGATAAAGTGCAGCCGCGAATGACTGATCGGTGACAGTCTGCTGGCCTGCGATACACTCGATGGAAAACTCGGCAAAACAGCGCACGTCGAAGTGAAATAGGTCGTCATACTTTGGAAGGCTCTCCACAGAAGCTCGCGCTGCTTCAAATTTGGCCGCTTGGAAGGCTCCGTTTTCATCGAGCCAATCTGGTAGCCTCATGCCAAAAACGGAGCAGTGAGCTTCTTTCCGCTCGTGCATGTTTTCCAATGCCTCCGCCATTGCGCGGATAAAGGTTGCGTAGTCCTGGATATTCGGGCGCTGGGGTGTGAGCTGCATGGAAAAGAAGATGGGTTACACGACGATCTGAATTTCTGCCGGTGGTGGTGGGAGCGTGATGCTGCTGGTGGCACCCATGCTGCGATTCCCCGAGGAGACGGTGGAGGACACCCACTGGAAAAGTCCGGCGAAGGAGTGACCGTCCATCGTCTCCAAGTTGAACACGTTTGATGTCAGCCTTCTCAGCGGCTCCACTTTGGCATTGGCACCAGCGGCGCAGGCGATGATGGAAGCGAAAGGGCGCTTCTGCACCTCAGGGATCATTTGCGCATAAAGCGCGGTGTCGTTCGGCCCACCATCGGTCATGAGAAAGGCGATGGGCCGCCAGTCGCCTTTATGATCAGCGGTAGTGCGCTGCACGTCTTTATCCACGCACTGGCAAAGCATTTCCAAAGCTGCGCCGGTCATGGTGGGCCCAGACTGCGGACACTCGATGAGAGGCATCTGGAAGTCCTCTAGGCTCTGCAGAGGACTAATCACGCGGGCTTTGGCATCGAAGGTGATGATGCTCAGATGCACGGACTCCAATGCATGAGGATCTTGACGCAGCGTGGAGATGAGGGCCTGCACGCCTACCTTGAGCGCCTGGATCGGCTCCCCACGCATGGAGCCGGAGGTATCGAGCACGAGATAGACGGGTAGGCGGCGGGCAGACATGGGGATCAGGGAAAGACATGCTCCATGGCGGAGACGAGATTGATCAAAAAAGCCACCTCACCCAGGCAGCAAAAGGCCACGACAAAGACGCCGAGGTGCAGCAGTCCGACTCCGACACGACCACGCATCACCTGCCCAAGTCCCGGCACGACGAGACTGCTGAGCACTCGGAGCATGAGCTGGAGACTGCAGCCAAAATGGAATGTCCCACCTGCCGCACCACAGCGAAACTGCATGACCTTCACGCGGATGAAGATCAGCAGTCCGAACACCGCCAGCGCGGCCAGGATGGATGGTAGCTCCTGCATATCATGGGTGTGCCGACTCAGACGACGACCTGGATTTCTGGAGGGGGGGGCGGCAGTTGGTTCAGTCCTTCGACTTCTTTTCCCGTCTGGACGCTCTTGCTGGAGGTGCTGATGGAGGCAGTGACCCATTTGAAAAATGCCTCCAGCGCCTTGGCATCTGCCGTGGAGAGCGTGACCACTGCCTCTCCAGCGATCTGCTGGAGCAGGCCCACATCCGCACTATCCACGCCGCAGGCCACCACCGCGCCCCATTTCTCCTTCTTGAATCGGGCCAGCCCTTTTTGAAAATCATCGGTGGGGCTGCCGTCAGTCATGATGAACACCATCGGACGCCAGTCAGCTTTTTGAGTCGCTGAGGCCGTCTTCACGTCACGCTTCGCGCAGTCAGCCACGAGTGAAAGCGCCTCTCCCAGTGCGGTCGTTCCGGTAGCGGTAACTGTTGGTGCCTGAAACGAAGGCAGATCGGTCAATGGCACGGCCTCTTTGGCAGACGTATCAAACGTGATGACGCTGAGAAAGGCTGTCTCAAGCGCCTGCGGATCTTGGCGCAAAGCGGAGACGAGCATCTGCACGCCATTATTGACCTGCTGAATAGGTTCGCCGGACATGGAGCCGGAGGTGTCGAGGACGAGATAAACGGGGAGACGGCGCATGATGTGGATGTGGGTGGGTTATTGGGGCAAGTGCTCTTTGAGCAGATGAACTAAGCTGTCGTAAGGGTGGGCATCGCCTATGGCGCGGAACTTCCAGCCGTCAGTTCGGCGATACACTTCGCCGAAAACCATCGTGCATTTGCCCTCGTAGGCCGACTCGGAACTGAGGGAGAAGCGTGCCATCTCCTTGCCCTTGCCGTCCACAGCTCGGATGTAGGCCGACTCGACCTGACCGAAGTGCTGCCCCTGTTTGATACCCTGGTAGATGCAGACGAGGAACAAGATGCGGTGATACTTCGCGGGCATTGAATTTAGCTTCACGATGATCTGCTCGTCATCATTGGCTCCCGTGCCGCCCACGCGATTGTCCCCACTGTGAATGACAGTGCCGCTTGGGTGCTTGCGGCTGTTAAAGAACACGATGTCTCCCCCCACAAGCTTGTCGGCTCCGCGATCCTGCAATTTGCCATTCTCATCAAGAAGGAAGGCGATGGCATCGAGATCAAACTCCGCCTCATCCTTACCGCCGAAGATGCCGCCCAGAAAGCCTTTCTTCTTCTCGCGCACCTTCCACCCCAGACCGATGGTAATCTGGTCGAGGTCATTCGTGTCTTTGCGCAGATCAATGGTCTGCCCCTTGGTGAGATTGATGGCCATGAGTCGGAGAAGGTTGGGTCAGCTCTTGCCGCGCATCCGCTCCCAGCGCGCCTGAATGGCTGAGCCGCTTTCTTTGAGCGTGTTCCAAATGATAGTCTCGCGTCCGCACTGAGTGCATTTGGCTCCCTTGCGCGGCTCCTGCTGCCTCCGACAGCGACCGCAGAAAAATACTTCGCCGTCAGAGTAGCTGCTCATGAGTTTTGATGGGTTGTGGAATCAGGAATACGCTTTGGCATATTTCTTCACGAAGGACTCCAGCCCACCCGTGCCAGCCGTGCCAATGGCCTCGAAGCGCCAACTGTCGTTGCGTTTGTACAGGCGCCCGAACTCGATGGCCGTCTCGACGGAGAAATCCTCATCCAGCTCGTATTTGCACAGCTCCTCATTCGTGTCCGCATTGTAGATGCGAATGAACGAGTTCCGCACCTGTCCAAAATTTTCACCCGAGGATTCGGCATCATGGATTGTCACCGTGAAGACAATCTGTTCGATTCGTGGGTCGAGCTTGCGGATATCCACCTTGATCGTTTCCACATCACCTGAACCACCATCCTTCAGGTCTCCTGTATGTATGACTGCCAAATCCTTGGATTCCAGGTTATTGTAAAACACGAAAAATTCCTCAGCAGGCACTTGGCCGTTTCCGGCCACCATGAATGCTGAGGCATCCAAGTCAGAATCACCGGTCCAGCCAAGACCGACCGCCAGATTTTGGAGGCTAATGTCAACGCGTTGTCCTTTTGAGAGGTTAATTGCCATAGTTTTATGTCAGTGGGATTGGAAACTCATGAATAGAGGGCAAGCAGCGCTTCCAAGCCCCCTTGATGACCGCGCCCGATTGCCTCAAACTTCCAGGCTCCGCCACGGCGATACAGGCGGCCAAATTCGACGGCAGACTCGGTGGAGAAGTCCTCGTCCAGCTCGTATTTGCAGATTTCCTGACCATTTGCCTGGTCGTAGATGCGGATGAAGGCATTGCGCACCTGTCCAAAATTATGTCTGCGCTCCTTAGCATCATGAATCGTTACGACAAAGATGATCTCCACGACTCGTGGGTCCACGCTGCCAAGGCTAGCAAACAGAGTTTCGTCATCGCCCTCGCCCTCGCCATCTTTGTTGTCGCCACTGCTTCTCACGGCTCCGTCTGGGGAGGTTGGCTGATTGTAAAAAACAAAAAAATCACTGGATACGAGTTTGCCGCTTTCACCCAGCATGAATGCGCTGGCGTCTAGATCGTAAGGCTCAGAGGATGCATCATTGCTGGGGCTCCAACCCAGACCGATCCCGGCTTGCTGAAGTCCTACGTCGATGCGTTGACCTTTGGTGAGGTTGATGGGCATGGTTTGAGGGGGTTCAGATTTTGCTGTATTCCAAGGAGATACGGGCAACTGTCTGCCCGACAAAGACATCTTCCGTTGCTTCACCCATGGCTGCGAACTTCCACTCATTGCCCTTTCGGTATAATCGGCCGAGGATTAAGGCCCGCTTTCCGGCGTACTGAGGTTCTGCGGCGACGTTATATGAAGCAAAAATTTCCTTAACTTTTGTGGGGGTACCCTCAAACATGCGTATCTTGGCATACGGGATTACGGAGAAATCCTCATTCCCACAACTGTTCAGGAAGAAAAAAATCTGCGCCACGCTGGCGGGAATCTGATTCAGGTTCACAGTGATGATCTCGTTATCGAGCCCGTCGTCACCACCCGAATCCCCCGCCATGTCATCTCCGGTATGTTTAAGACCACCATTTGCTGCTACGAGTTTTCCAGGCGGCAGTCCACATTTTGCGAGAAGCTCGGGCTTATATAGCGGTGAGTAGATGTGATCACAAAGCGCTCCATTGGCATCCAGAAGTGCAGCACTAAGGTCAAGGTCCACCTGTTGCACCTTCTTCGTCAGACCCAGAAAGCCTCGCGACTCAATGCCGCCCCAGTTCACGCCGACACAAAAGTCGCTGAGTGTAGCTCCACTAGCTTTGCGAAGGTCAATTCTTTGCCCTTTCGTCAGGTTAATAGCCATAAATCGTAGTTTAAATTGGAATGATGAGGCGTGGGATTTTCAAACCTAGCTTTGAGCAGACGTTGGCCTACTCTTGAATAGCTTGAAGATTAGCTTGAATGGGAGCAAGATGATTTTCAATATAAGGCCAACGAGCATGGCGACCAGCATCATCGGACCATAGGCTAGCTTGAACAGGGGCTTTAGTGCATTCTGAACAGCTTCCGATTTGGAGTAGAGGATCGACACGGCTAAAATAATAATGATGCCGATGAATTTCTGGCCCGCACTCACGTGAACTGGTCCAGGAAGGAGCTGGAAGCCACTGTGTGGATCACTCAATAATTCGTAACAGAGAATGAAACCGACGTAACCAATCAGCAAGAAGGCAGTGTCTGCCAAAATGGGAAATTTTTCGATCAGTTTGATGCAAGCACCAGCTACAAATCTCAAGGCGAGAATTCCTATAAAAACACCGAGGCATACCACCCAGAGCTTCGGACTCATTGCGACTGCTGCTACCACATTGTCCACGCTGAGGCTGAGATCCATGACCTCAATGGCAACGATAGTGGCGATGAAGCCTCGCTGATTGGAAGAGTCTGCCTTGCCGTCATTGTCCTCGTCTCCACCACCCGTGAAGTGCTCGCTCATCAGGTAGACCAAATAAGCTGCGCCGCAGATTTTAAGCCACGGGTTTTCGATGATCCAAGCCGCAAAAGCCAAGCATAAGCCACGGAATAAGTAGGCTCCAATGATGCCCCACTTGAGCGCCTGATATTTCTGTTTTCCCGGCAGGTGACTCGCCATAGCAGCAATTGCGAGCGCGTTATCAACACTGAGCAAACCTTCGATGATAATTAGTGAAATAATTACGGGAATGGCTTCAACGAGCTCTGGAGCTGAAGGCAACGCGAAAGCGAGGAGGCTGGGTATAGCGTCAATCATAAATATTTAGTTCCGAATACACAGCTAGCTTCTCGGTCATAATGTGCGCAAGAATTATCTTACTTAGGTGGATTTTTTTAATCACCGGTTGCCCCGAGCATGTTTGAAGTGTGATGGTAAATGCATCAGCCTGTGAACCACATTGGCCAGATTCGTGAAGACACTGCCGGAGCAAGCGCTTTTATCTCAAAAAATGTGGTCGGTTTGGTTCGATAAGTAGCCGCCACTTTCTTGGATGATCGCTTGCAACGCTGGATGATGTGTAGCGTGAGCCATAGCAATCAGGTAGAACAAACAGTCGCAGCCCATCGTCTGTTGAATTGGCAGAAGTCCGTATCGCTTCTTTGCCTCATCTAGAACTGTAGCCACGACAGGGACAAAACCAATTCCATCGGCTGCCGCTGTTTTCATGAGCGCTGCGTCGTCAAACTCCGCGAGAATTTGAGGCCGAATTGAGTGGGCTTCAAACCAACGGTCTATTTGGTGTCGCCAAGCTGAGCGGTTAGCTGGCAGTAGTGCGGCGGCGGTGTTGAGTGATGCGGGGAAAGTCTTTCTGAGTCGCTTTGCGAGCGATGAAGTTGCGCAAAATACGACCGGGGACTTACCGAGCATATGGTTATAAGCTTTCATGGGCATCCGTGATGGTGATGCCTCATCTGACAATACCGCATCCAACTTGCCCGCCGCCAATAAGCCGAGCATTTCCTGCGTAGTTCCTTCAGAACAGTAGAGTTGCAAATCTGGCAATCTCCTCATGGCTGGGCGGATAAAGCGCCAAGCAACCAGTTTCGGCATAGTGTCTGTTACGCCAATTCGCAATCTCGAGTTTGCTGATTTACCATGGCCCTGAACGGTGCGAGAAATTTCCGTGCCGAGCGCAAAAATTTGTGACGAGAATTCCATTGTAAGCAGACCTGCTGGTGTGAGTTTCAGGCCCCTTCCATTCCGAAAGAAGAGTGGTTTGTTTAGAGCCTCTTCCAAATTTTTGATCTGAGCGCTAATTGTCGGTTGCGATAGGTTCAGTTTCTCTGCGGCAACACGCAAACTCCCGCCACGAGCCACTTCCCAAAATAGTCGCAGATGGTGATAATTTAGTGGAGTTTCATTCATATAAGGTGAGCTTTAGCATAAGTCTTAATGACGACGAGATTTATACGCACATTTCATTAACGGCATCCAGCGCTTGTTGCGCACAAGTATCTTGCCAAGCGTTTCAAGCTCATGTCGAAGAAAATAACCTCCAAATTACTTTGATAGCCGGAGCTAAAGAAGCGGATTCGGAATGAATTGTTAAGAGTGGCTGCCAATGCCTGACGTATCATTGAGTCGCGGTGACGGCTAAACTTAGAGTTAATACCAGTTTTCAGCAATGGCTCATCCCAAGCTCATTCACGGCATCATTTCCGCGTTCGTGGTTCAGCAATTTGGCAAGCGCCTCTCTCGCACGCTCATAAAGCGCATGACCAGCGACGTGTCTTTCAACGCTCACCGCGAATAGCCCCAGCATCGGCTCGCAACCCGACGTGTTCGACGATGCGTCTGCTCAGTGCGGCTTTGTCACCGTTGGTTGGCAGCTTCATAAGAACGAGGAGTTCCTTCAGCCGAGGGCCGGTGTATTTGCTGTCTTCTAAAATGGTCAAGGCTTCCTGCCGGGTGTTGCACCGGCTGAGGTTTTCGGCCATCTGCTCTGGCGTGATCAAAGCTGCCTTGGGGGCTTTCTTTGAGGTGGCACCGACTTTTCTGGATTGCCCTTTAACTTCAATGGTCAGGACGAGCTGGGCTGTGGACTCAGCCACCGCTACTATCTCGTCCTCGGTGAGTTGTTCGAGCAGCTTGGAGAGTTGAGTGAGGACTTTAGAAAAGGATTTAGCGGTCATGGCTGGGTACGGGTGAGGAATTCATCGACCATGGCAAGCATGTTATCTTTGGCGGCGTCTGCCGCTGCTCCTTGAAGCTGGGCCATGATCATGGGCACGCCGGATTCTGGTGCATCAGCGAACACGGCAGCGCTTTGGCGAATAATCGTGTCGAAGACGTGGGGGCCGTCGGGCAGGTCACGCACATGCTGGATGTAACTGGCATGGGTGCCAATGGGCGCGTTTGCATAGATGCTCACCATGGTGAACAACACCCCAAGAAGGCTGGACTTGATGGGAGCAATGTCGTCATCGCCTTTGATGGACGCGAGGCTGTTAAAGTCTTTGACGAGTTCGGCGAGGTGCCGCTGGAGATATTGAATACCAAGAATGGAAAGGTAGTCAGGGCGGGCTGGCACCAGCACATGATGACTCGCGATGATGGCGTTCTTGGTGATGAGGTTGAAGTTTGGCGGGCAGTCGATCAACACATAGTCGTAGGTGCCGGGAGGGATGGCGGCTATTTCCAGAGCAAATCGCCGGTGGATGCGCATATAAGTGCGACGCACCTGGGCGAGTGAACCGCCCCCAAGTTCAGCCGCAAGCTCCAGATCAAGGTTGATGAGGTCAAGATGTGAAGAAATGAGGTCAAGGCGACCCCGTCCCTGAAGCGCAGCGGACACATGCTCGGGTGACACGGCCAGAGAATACAGCGGCATGGCTTCAGATGTGCCATAGGCTTCATGCCAGGTTTTGATCGTGTGGGCGGGTTCAATTTGTTCGCGCCATGTTTCCGGTTTCACAAAGCAGAACGTGAGGCTGGCCTGCGGGTCCACGTCGATGAGCAGCACTTTTTTGCCGAGACGGGCCAGGCCGGCTCCGAGATTGGCGGTGATGGTGGTTTTGCCCACGCCGCCTTTGTAGTTGATGATGGAGATGACTTGCATGGGTCAGGTAGGAGGGAGGATTTCAAACTTGGGTGTCACCAGGCTGCCGAAGTAGCTTTCAATGATCAGGCCAAGAGTTTCACGATTGCGCGGGGTCTTGAAGAAGGCTTCACGCTCAGCTTTCTCATGTGGGATGCCGATCCGCAGCGTCGAGCCATCGAATTCAAGAAAACTCAAACTGGTGATGAGGGCTGCCTCCAAAGGACGATCTCGGGCGAATTCCTCCCGGACATGCTGCCATGCTGATTCAGGATCAAGACGAGGCGGCACAGCGTAGGGCTTATCCACCGCAGGATTGAGATCATTGAGGAAATCGAGGCCGTGGCTAATGTCGAGTGAGAGGTCTTCTGGCAGTTCTGCTGCAATCGAGATTGCCATGCGAAAAGTTTCGGTGGTCCAACCTTTATCAAGCAGTTTGAGCAGCTTGCCCAGATCTGTTAGCACCGAGGACATGGCTGCACGCAACAGGACCTGCTGGCTGATGTCCTCCTCGATGGCACGGGCAGCATCGTCATAAGCTCGGATAGCACGGGCAATTTCAATGACGCGCCTTTCAAGCGAAGGAAGCGCACTAGAGAGCAGGAGCCGGATGGCGCTGACAACGCGTCGGCAGCCAGTTTTTCGGTAATGTGAGCGTGCCGCCTCCTTGATCTTCACCGGGGAGTTCAAGTCATCGAGCTCGGCTATGGTCAGTGGATCAAGCAAGCTCTTGATGGCGGGGTCGAGATGCTGCCGAATAAAAGAGGAGAGGTCACGACTGCGCGCCTTTTCCATCGCCAGCTTGAGGGCATAGCGAAACTCCATCGTGCATTTGAAGCTGACGTTCTGCTGAAAGTCTTGGTTCGGATAGCGTGCCATGTAATCCACGGTAATACCAAAAATACGAAGGAAGTCAAATTGTTGTTGTTGGATTGGTAGTATCATTTATTCCTGAGTATGACCGAAGGTCAATTCAATGAAAACTACCCCATCAAACAACCTCCCCCAAAAGACCATCAAGCGTGAAGCGCCCGTCTCTGTGCGGCTCGACAAGGGGCTGCGCCTCGCGCTCGCCTCCCGCTGCGAGAAAGAAGAGCGCCCTGCCAGTTTCATCATCCGCCGAGCCATCAAGCGAGAGCTGGAGATCGCTCGCCAGTCCGTCTGATTTGACACCGACCTTCAACCTGCAAGCCCCCCCATAAACCAACGCAATCGCACTCATCCAATGAAACTCAGCGCTCAAGCCAACAGACCCTTCGACACTCATCCTGAATACAACGGCCTCGCCGTCTGTGTGGATGTCACTCCACCCAAAACGGTTCAGACTGATTACGGCCCGAAAGAGCAGTTTCGTCTCGTCTTTGAAACCACCCAGCTCCGCGAGGACGGTCGGCCCTATCTGGTCTGGTCTCGCGGCTTCACCGCCAGCCTTGGCGAGAAGGCGACACTGCGGGCTTTTCTCAAGCAGTGGTTCGGTCGTGATCTGACGGCGGCCGAGCAGAAGGAGTTCGACACCGACACGCTCATCGGTCGCACGGCTCAGCTCGTCATCGTCCACACGGAGGGACGCAATGGCGAAACCTATGCCAACATCGGCCTGATCCGTCCGGACAAGTCCGGCAGCACCATGGCTCCTTCCGGCAAATACATCCGGGTTAAGGATCGCCAGGACAAAGACACCTCCTACAACCGGGTCAGCCAACCCGCGTCTAATACTACGCAAGCTGCGGATGACTGGCACTTCACCAAGGTTCACGTCGGCAAGCATCAAGGGCTGGACATCTGCGAACTCGATCAGGCTGCGGTGCGTGGGCTCTACGACAACTGGCTGCCCATCGCCAAAGCGCTCACAAAGCCACTGAAGGCAGATCGCGACCTGATGTTCGCCGTGGAGCAGGCCGCCGCCGAGTTCGGCTTCGCCAAGCCGGCAGAGGCTTCCGAGAACATCCCCTACTGAGATCAACCCTCCTCCCGAATCCGATCCCATGATCCTCATTCAACGCGAATCTCCCTCCCACTGGTATCTGCCAGACGGCACCCCGTATCACGAGGTGGTCCGGGCCGATGGTAACGGCATGCGCTCCGTCACTCTGCGTGACGCCCGCAAGGTCAATGCCCTGCCCTCCGTCACCAATGTCCTCGGCGTGCTCGCCAAACCCGGCCTTGAAGGCTGGAAACAGGAACAGGCCATCCTTGCCGCTCTCACGCTGCCAAAGCGTGAGGACGAGCCCCTTGATGCCTTTGCCCGCCGTGTCGTTGAAGACATGGGCGAGCAGGTCCGGTCCGCTGCTGATCTCGGCAGCTCTGTTCACGCCGCCATTGAGGTCTATCTGCAAACCGGCGAGTCCCCGGAAAATCCTGACATCCTGCGGCTGTTCGCGCCAGTGAAGCTGTGGATCGACGAGCACGTCGAGCGCATCGGTCTGGTTGAAACCGTGGCGGTCCATTCGCAGTTCGGATTCGCTGGACGCATTGACCTGGTCGCCAAGCTCAAGAGCACGGGCACCTGGGCTGTCATTGATTTCAAGACGCAGAAGATGAAGCCCGACAAAAAGGGCGTCTATCAGGCCAGCTACTATGAAACCTGGCCGCTGCAATTGATGGCCTACTTCAAGGCGCTCAACAGCGCCGGTGAATGCTCGCGCCGATTAGAGGACATCGCCTCCGTGGTCATCAACTCCGTCGAACCCACGCCCGTGCACGTGAAGGTCTGGCCGCGTGAGGACCACGAGTCTCTCTGGCAGGCCTTTAACAATGCCCGCGAACTGTGGTGCTTCATCAAGTGCTACCGCCCGCAACCCGCCGAGCCGGTCCTCAGCGCATGAACCTTTCACCCGACAAGCCCATGCCCACCCTGATGACACTGCTCGATGAGCGACGCCCGTTGGCCTCCACCTATCGCCGTCGGCCTCACGGGTCATGGCCATGGATCACCTTCCTGATTGGGCTCGTCCTGGGCTGGATTCTTCACCCGCACCTCTCATGAGTTTTGATCCAACCGCTGAGAGGTTTCATCGGCTGGTGAAGCAGGGGCGCAATGTCCTGCTCACCGGTCAGGCTGGAACAGGCAAGAGCACCTTGTTGCGCAACGAGATCGACGCTGACGACGAGGAGGTAGCGATCACGGCCTCCACCGGCATCGCTGCGCTCAACATTGGTGGCAGCACCATCCACCGCTGGAGCGGCATGATGCTGGGCCCCAAACGCGGCGAAGATCCGCGCGATCACCTCCGCGAACTGATGCGTGACAATCGCCATTCGGTTCGCGCGGGATTGGATCGCATCCGCACATGTCGTCTGCTGGTCCTCGATGAGGTGTCGATGCTTTCCGGCATCACACTGGAGTTTTTCGATCTGCTGTGTCGCACCGTGCGGCGTGATGATGCGCCCTTTGGAGGCATCCAGATCATCGCCACCGGCGACATGCTCCAACTGCCCCCGGTGCGCACCAACCCCAGCGAGCCCTATGACTGGGTATTCCAAACGCAGGCGTGGCAACGCGCCAACTTTGCCGTGATCTATCTCACCAAGGTTCACCGCCAGGACGAGCCGCAATTCCTCGCGGCTCTCGGGGAATTTCGCCAGGGACGCCTCAATGCGGAGAACTCGGCACTCCTTGCCTCACGCGTGGTTCATTTCCCGAACGCTGACACACCACGCCTGTTCACTCACAACAGCCAAGTTGATAAATGGAACGCCTACCGGCTCTCCTGCATCGAAGCAGCGGAAACCATTTACCAAGCACGCACGAACGGTCCCGATCATCAGATCCAGTTCCTGCACAACAACCTGCTCACACCTGAGCAGCTCGTGCTCAAGCCGGGTGCCCGCGTCATGTTCACCGTGAACCAGCCAGACCTGGGTTTTGTGAATGGGCAGACCGGCACGGTGGTCATGTGCAGGCGCGACGAAGTGCTCGTCGATTGCGATGGGATGCCGATTCGTGTCGCGCCCTATGAATGGCGGTTTGATTCGCGCGACAAGCGCAGCGCCACCTTCACCCAGTTTCCCCTGCGGCTGGCCTGGTCGCTCACCATCCACAAGTCCCAAGGCCTCACACTCGACAGTGCCTACATCGACGTGCGAGCCGCCCGTGAACCCGGCCAGGCCTACGTGGCGCTCTCCCGTGTCCGCTCACTCGCAGGCCTCAATCTCAAGGCGTGGTTCAACGGTGTGTTCGTCAGCCGTGCCGCGCTGGAATTTTACGAGGGCATCACGCCTTCGCATTCGACACCAAAACTCACAATGCACTCCACATGAACGCACCCGCATCACCCGCCACCAAGCCAAATCACCATCGCTGGGACATCCATTTCAAGCCAGGCGAGGACGACAGGATGCGTCCTCAGCTTGTCCAGCCCATCGCCCGCGGACTCATCGCGGTTGGCGTCACCCTCAAACACGCACGCGGCGGCAAGCTGCGCCCGGTCCATCATCTCTATCACCTCGATCTGGACGGCGGCTCCTGGGCGTTCCGGCTGTCCCCCTATTGCCACCTGCGCTGGTTGTGGCGCATCACGCTGGGCACGCCCTCCCGTGACGGCTTCGGTCTTCTCAATGCCAAGGAGTTCAGTTTGCTCGATGACGAGATCAGCGAACAAACTGGACGCGATCTGGCCGCCTTGATCCGTGCCCTGCAAAACAACCAGGCCCCCGTGTGGCCGATGTTCGACCATGATCAGTCGTTCCCGCGCTACGCTTGGTCCGACGCGGCGAGCACGCGCTACGAAGAATGGCGGCAGGAGAATGGCGGCACCAAACCAAGCACGGGGATCGCTGCCTGAATCACCTCGCAGCAGCACGGCAGGTACTCCAACCTGCCGCTGCGACACAACCACACGAAGCATGACTCCAGACTGGTCCTCCATCCGCTCTCATTATGAGACTGCCGGCGAGCCGCTTCGCAGCGTGGCGGAGCGGTTCGACGTGCCGTTCTCCACCCTCGGCAAGCGGGCGGTTCGGGAAAAATGGCAGCGTTCGGTGCCACCAAACGGGAACAACGATGGGAACAAAACTGCTGTGTTCCCTGAAATCGGGAACAAGATCGGGAACAAGCATGGGAACAGACCCGGCTTGTTCCCAAAAAACGGGAACAAGGATGGGGACAACACCACTGTGTTCCCAAAAAACGGGAACAGCGATGGGAACAAGACTGCCGTGTTCCCTGAAATCGGGAACAAGATCGGGAACAGCGAAGCTCTGTTCCCATCAAACGGGAACAACAATGGGAACAAGACTGCTGTGTCCCCTGAAATCGGGAACAAGATCGGGAACAGCGAGGCTCTGTTCCCATCTAACGACAACCTTGCTGCCAAAAGTGGCAGCGCATTCCTCATCCCGGCCTCCATCAACGATTGGGATCGTCTGACGTCTTCACGCTACTACCTCAAAGAACTTGGTTGGGCCGTGCATCAGCTTTATCCGCCAGACAAGGGCGACGACAAAGAACGCGGCAAGAAGCCCTTCTGTAAGGGGTGGCGGGACCACAAGGCCTCCGACGTCACCACTGCCGACCTCGAAAAAGTGTTTGGCCCTCATACCTCCAATAACCTGGGCGTCGTGGTGCGCCCGCCATTCGTCGCGGTGGATCTCGATAGCAAAGCTGACGCAGGTCAATCCGTGCGTGCATGGCTCGATGAGCATCCACATCTGCTCAGCGTGCCGCGTGAACGCACCGGTGGTGGCGCACATCTGCATTTCATTTGCCGCGACCTCCCCCTGCACATCCTCAAGTCGCGCAAACCACCCACCGTGCAGATCAACGCCAAGGTGAGCGCCGAGCTCTACCTCAATGGCTTTAACCTCGTTGTCGCGCCCTCCATTCATCGCACCGGCCATCGCTACACCTGGGAAGTGACCGGCCCGATTCCCGAAGTTCGCTGGACGGACCTCAACACCCTCTTTGGCTTCGATCACCCCGCTCCGAAAAGTGAATCTCCCACCCCCGGCAAAAAAGACAAAACCTGGTGGACCGCCTTCAAAGGCGATCTCGCCACACTGGACATTCTCGCACTGTTCCGCAGCGCCGACCGGCTGGGCGACTGCCTCGATCCAGATCAATCCAAGTGGACGGTTCGTTGCCCCTGGGAACATGAGCACTCCGGCGATCTCAAAGGCGAGGCTGGCAGCGACACCGTCATCTTTGCCGGCAAGCCGCCCGGTTTCAAATGCCTGCACGCCCATTGTGCAGAGCGCAGCATGGAGCAAGTTTGTGCTTGGTTTGAAAACACCCATCCCGGTGCCATCGACGACCACTGCCAGCAATTACGCGGCACCTTCGCCCAGGAAACTCTGGCTAAAAACGGCCTAATTTCTCCCTGGAAGGAACCCACCGACGGTGCCCTGGAGCGCCTGGCCTATCAATTCGGAGAACCCTTTCAAATGGGTGGTGAAGATGCCTCCGGCGAGCGTCAGATTACCGACTTCAACTATCACTATTGGGCCGCTCAGTTCGCCTTCGAGTCACTGGTTCTTTACGAGCCAAGTTCCAATCAGTTCTACTGCTACGCAGCGCAGCACGGCATCTGGTGGTGGCAAACGGAAGCCTGCATCCGCGATCAAATTGCCGCCTATCTGCTGGATTATTCACGGCGGCTCAACCAGCCCATTCTCGAAACCCGGCGCACTCCCGAACGCCTGGTCGGCATGATCGTAGCCCTCAAGGCACGCTGCGAGCGTCGCGATCCCTTCGGCAAAAAAGGCAAAGTCATTCATCTCGCCAATGGCATGCTGCATTTGGACACCGATCCACCGCAGTTCCGTGGGTTCTCACCCCTCTACTACAGCCTCAATCGCTGTCCGGTGGCCTTTGATCCTGACGCTGTCTGCCCCCGGTTTCTCGCGGATCTGGTCTTCGCCTCCATGGACCTGCTGGTGGGCTCCGACGTGGAAGGCGACTTCCTTTCCTGCCGTGGAGCCAAGGTCATCAAGGCACTCACCGGTGGCGACCCGCTCACCATGGAAACCAAGGGCGGGCGCAAGCGCGACATCGTCGGTGAACACAACATCCTCATCACCTGCAACGACCGCCTGCGGGTCAAACTCGATGGCGATGAGAGCGCCTGGAAACGCCGTCTGCTCATCATCCCGTTTGATCGCCCCGCTACCTGCAAAATCGACGACTTCGACCGCGTGCTGTTGGCCGAAGAAGGCAGCGGCATCCTCAACTGGTTCATCATCGGGGCCATGCGTCTGCGCGAGCTCTCCCACCAGCGCAAAGACATCCAGCTAACATCCGCCCAGGAGGACTGCATCGAGTCCCTGCTCGCCGAGAGTGATTCCTTGCGGCTGTTCATCAAGCAGTGCGTTCGGCGTGAGCGGGGTGCTTCCATCACTTCCGACGAAATCCTCGCAGCCTATGAAAACTACTGCGCAACGAAGGGCTGGAG